>NZ_JBIAIQ010000054.1:0-44184 GCF_042871525.1 Streptomyces sp. NPDC005784 | reverse complement strand
CCCGCCTCCTCGATCTCCTCCCCCAGGTGGTAGTTCTCCTGTTCGCTGAACTGGAACCGATCCAGGTGCGAGCGCCACACCAGCCCCTTGACGACAACACCGCGGCGTGCGGCGTCGCACAACACATCGCCGATAGCGCTCTCCGGACCGTCCAGCACCTCGTCAGGGTCACCCCGCCAGTCCGTGAACATCAACATGTCGCCGGCCCGCTGCGCCCGCACGGCCGCGAGCAACTCGGCGAAGTACACCGCCCCATGTACCAGGGGGCGGACGTCGTTGCCCGTGGACCACGCCGCACCGTCAGCATGACGGCGGTCCACCCGCGACGCCGGATTCCCCCGCTGAGCGGCGGTGAGCAGCCAGTCGGCGCGTTCCACGTGACAGTCCTTCCAGCCGACGGCCCTTCCGGGATCTCCTGGTAGATCCGTTACCCCCAGAGCGCGCGACCACGCGATTCCTGCTCCGCCAGTCCTGCGGAGACCTGTCAATCCCCTCGAATTCGAATCGTGGAGACCTTCCTATGCAGCCAGCCCCGCACCGAGGCTGGCCCAGTAGTCGTGTTCGTAGTCGATCGGGCTCTTGAAGCCGCACACGCTGTGTAGCCGACGGCTGTTGTAGAAGTCGGTGATCCAGGTCGCGATCCGGATCCGGGCCTCGGTGCGTGTGGCGAAGGCGTGCCGATGGACGTACTCGACCTTCAGCACGCCGTTGAACGCCTCGCTGACGGCATTGTCGAAGCACGAGCCGACCCGGCCCATGGACCGGAAGACACCACGCCGGCGACAGGCCCGGCGGAACCTTTGAGAGCCGTACTCGCTGCCGCGGTCCGGGTGGAAAATGACACCGCGCACGTCCCCGCCGCGGGTCGCGGGCGGCCATGTGCAGAGCGGCGACGACCAGTTCGGCATCGTAGCGGGTACCCATCGAATACCCGAGCAGGCGGCGGAAAAACATATCGATGACCGTGGCCAGGTACAGCTTGCCCTCACCGGTTTCGATCTCCGTCATGTCCCCGCACCAGACAAGGTCGAGCATCCCGTGAAGTCGCGACGCACGAAGTCCGGGGCGGCCGGACTCTCCGCCGTGCCAGAGACAGCAGTGCCTGCTTGTGCCCCTTCCCCTCAGCGCGCTTGCGGTCGTAGTACGCCCGTGACGCTGGACACGAGCGCAGACTGGCCATGGAGGAGAGGTAGAAGGCCCGTAGGAGACCG
Organism: Streptomyces sp. NPDC005784; assembly: GCF_042871525.1. Taxonomy (NCBI): domain Bacteria; kingdom Bacillati; phylum Actinomycetota; class Actinomycetes; order Kitasatosporales; family Streptomycetaceae; genus Streptomyces; species Streptomyces sp. NPDC005784. The sequence continues at coordinate 42,973 of NZ_JBIAIQ010000054.1, read as the reverse complement.
CGGTGGTAACGGCGGGGCCGGCGCATGTTGCCGCTGACGCGGCCGGAGTCACGCGGGACCGGGGAGAGTCCGGCGAACGCGGCCAGCCGGTCGGCAGTCCCGAAGACTTCCAGATCGCCGCCTGTGGCGGCGACGAACTCCGCGCCGAGCAGGGCGCCCATGCCGGGCAGACTACGAATCACCTCGGCATACGGGTGTTCGTGAAACCGGGCCTCGATGAGGGTGTCGAGCTCGGCGATCTCCTCTTCGAGGGCCATCACCCCCTTGGCGAGACGGGCCACCATTGAGGCGGCCAGCTTCTCGCCGGGCAGCGCGGTGTGCTGAGCCTGGGCCGCCTCCACGGCGATCTGAGCAAGGGCGGCAGCACCCTTGACCTTGCGGTTCTTCAGCCAGGTCTCGATGCGCCTGGCACCGCTGCGCCGAATCGCGGCCGGCGTCTGGTAGCCGGTCAGCAGGAGGAGGGATCCCTTGTTCGTCAGGCTCAACGAACGCTCCAACGCCGGGAAGATCTCAAGGAGTTGTCCTCGCAGCCGGTTGACCTGCCGGGTGCGGTCGTTGACCAGATCGGTGCGGCGCCTGACCAGGATCTTGAGGTCGACGGCTATCTCGTCGCCGGGCCGCAGCACGCCGAGGTCCTTGCGCATGCGGGCCTGGTCGGCGATGACGAAGGCGTCCTTCGCGTCCGTCTTGCCCTGGCCTCGGTAGGCGGCTGACGCCTGGTGGACGGCGAGGCCGGTGAGGTAGACCATCGGCTGGCCGTGGCTGATCAGCAGGCCGATGAGCAGGGCGGCTCCGCCGTGGTTGATGTCCACTGCCCACAACGCATCCTCGGAGAGCGCGAGGACATCGCCGATCAGCTCCAGCAGAGCGGACTCGTCGTTCAGGACCCGCCGCGACAGAAGGCGCTCGCCTTGCGCGTCGACCACTACGCAGTGGTGATGTTCCTTGCCGATGTCCGCCCCGGCCCAGATCTCGGGCACGGCCACCTCCGCCAGCTCGTCGTCACAGAAGCCCAGCAGACGACCTCGCCGACGTTGTCCTACACAGCGATCGAGTCGCGTATCCCAATTAGCGGTCGAGTCGTCGCGGGGCTCCGGGCGGCCAAGTTCTTTGAGCCATCAAGCGGCGACAAGCTCACAGCCATACCCGGAACCCCCGGGTCCGACGATCTTACGAATGACCGTCTCAGACCCACGCTTGGAAGGTAGGACAAGCTAAGGGGGTCACCTCAGTTGGTAGAGGCAACGGTAGGGGCTCTGGAAGGGGGACTGGCAGCTTGCCCGCTACTGGCGGGCAAGCCCGGCCGGGTCGATGTCCACCGGGAACGGTGCGCGGATCCGGGTAGTGGCGCCGGCGAGGGCAGTGGTGGTTTCCACGTACCGACCTGCCTGCAGCTCGCTCACAATCAGCCGCGGCGCCGGGTCGAACTCCAGGCGCCAGAAGTGCGGGATGGCCGCCTCGGCATAAAGCAGGGGCTTGAACTTGCGGTCCATCGTCTTGTTGCCCGGGGAGACGAGTTCGACCACGAGTTGAACCGCGTCCGCGTCCACACTGACGATGTCCTCGGCGGTGGCGCCCGCGTCGGTGACTACGAGGTCGGGCACAACCAGGCCGGACGGCAGGATCACGTTGATGGCTTCGAGGATTTCCACCGGTGTGCCGGCAGCGCGAGCCGCTGCGTCGAGAATGACGTGGAGCCGGAAGGACGCCCGCTGGTGGCGGATTCCGGGAGCGGGCGACATCACCAGGGACTCTCCGAGCAGCTCATAGCGGGTCGTGCGGTCTTCGGGCAGCGCCAGGACGTCGGCAATGGTCCAGGGCCCGGTGTGGTCCGTGGCAACGCTCATGTGCTCCACCTCCTCCAGATCAAGTGGCATTCCCAGTGTGACCCGGGCGCGGCGCCGCTGTCTTCGGCCAGGCGGCGAGTGAGGGCTTCTCATCGTAAAGGGGTGGGTACGGGGCGGCTGCTGTACCGGAGCCCGCGCCCTGTGCCCGGTCCCTTCTCGCGCCGACTCCGTCCAACGCTGAGCGCGAAGCCCCGCCCGACGCGCAACCAGGAGACGTGCAGCGCCGATCCCCGAGTCGCACCGCCCGTCCCGCCCGTCCTTTTTGTCTTCTTGTTGTCTTCTTGTTGTCTGGTGTGGTGTGGGGGTGTGCAGAGGGGGATGTCAGCTCCCCGACCACGGTCGAGTGACATGTGGGCTGAGCCAGCGGGTTCACGGGTCTGTCGTACATGTCACCTCTCGGTCTGCTGCCAGACGGAGGTGAGTGCCGTGACCGGGTCGGGGTCGGCCGGCGCTGCTGGCCACCAGTCACCGTCGTCATCCTGGAGATAGGGGTACCAGCGGGCGTCGGGGCCCAGGCGCAGCTGGATGCCGTGGTCGGTGAGGGTGAGGCGGTTGCGCCAGGCCCTGAGGGCGACCGGGGTGGTGGTCATTTCGGTGAGGGTCTCGGTCAGGGCGGTGCGGGCGGCTGTCATCGCCGTCGGGTCGGGGGTGCGGGGCTGTTCGGCGACGGTGACGCCGGTCGGGCCGCCATACCGCCAGGCGCGGGTGAGGCGGGCGAACGCGGTCGGGTTGGCACCGGTGTTCTGGATGAGGTGGTGGAACCACTCGGGTCCGCAGTTGCTCGCGGCGATCCGCGCCGCGTCCTCGTGCTGGGACAGGTGCAGGCTGGTGGTGTCGCCCGTGAGCAGCCCGGCGGCGCGTGCGGCGGTGTCCGCCATGAGGCGTTCGAGGTCCGCGGTGGACAGACCGGTGCCGAATGGCGGGGCTACGGGCAGTGCGGCGGTGTGGGGGGCTGGTTCGGGGAGTTCCGGAAGGAGCGGAGTGTGTTCGGCCAGGGCGGCCCAGGCTGCGTAGGCGCCGGCGGCCGGGAGGCCGGCTGGGGCCGGTGGGGTTGAGGTCGCCCGGGCCGCGGTACGGCGGGCGCGCAGCTGGGCGAGGACCTCCTCCCGTCCGCGGCCGCGGAGGGCGAACACTACGAAGGGGTCGGCGTCGATGGTGGAGGCGATGGCGTAGCAGAGCGCGGCGGCGTGTTTGCAGGGGTAGCCCCAGTCGGGGCAGGAGCATTCGGGGTCGAGTTCGGTGGGCTGCGGGAGCAGGGGGACGCCGGCGTGGCGGGCGTCGTCCACGAGTTCGGCGGGCATCTCGCCGTCGAGGAGTGCGGCGAGATGCCCGGCCCGGGCCGCGATGGTGTCGAGGAGGGTGTCCCACTGTGCGTCGATGAGGACGGGCAGGTGGACGGCGGAGCGGTAGGGGCGGGGCCTGCTGCCCTGGACGGCGGCTTTGACCTGGCCGGGGGCGATGGTGACGGGACCGACCATGCCCTGGCGGGCGTAGGTGCGTCCGCGGGACAGGCGCCCCGAGTCCAGGGTGGAGTCCTCCAGGGCCGTCACCCATGCCTGGCCCCACCAGGTCGCGGCGAAGGCACGCTTGCCGCGGGTGGGTGCGGGGCGCGGGCCGGGGAGCGAGGGACTCATGACTGCCTCCCCAGGGCGACCAGTTCGGCGAGATCGTCGTGGGACAGTTCGGTCAGAGCGGCCTCACCGGAGCCGACCACGGAGTCGGCGAGCGCGCGCTTGGATTCGAGAAGCTTCGCCACCTTGTCCTCCACGGTCCCCTCCGCGAGGAGTTTATGGACCTGTACGGGCCTGTCCTGACCGATGCGGTAGGCGCGGTCGGTGGCCTGGTCCTCGACGGCAGGGTTCCACCAGCGGTCGTAGTGCACGACATGGGTGGCGCGGGTGAGGTTGAGGCCGGTGCCCGCGGCCTTCAGGGAGAGCAGGAACACCGGCACTTCGCCGCGCTGGAAGCGTTCCACCATCTCCTCGCGCGCGGTGACGGACGTGCCGCCGTGCAGGAAGAGGGTGGGGACGCCTCGTTCTGCGAGGTGTTTCTCCAGCAGGGTCGCCATCTGCTTGTACTGGGTGAAGACCAGCACCGACTCGCCTTCGGCGGTGATCGTGTCGACCAGTTCGTCGAGAAGCGCCAGTTTGCCGGAGCGGCCGTGCAGCGGTGTGGACTGGCGCAGGTACTGGGCGGGATGGTTGCAGATCTGCTTCAGCGCGGTGAGGAGCTTCAGGATCAGGCCGCGGCGGGCGATGCCTTCGGCTTCGGCGATCGCCGCCATGGTTTCGCGGACCACCGCCTCGTACAGACTTGCCTGCTCGGCGGTCAGCGGCACGACACGGTCGGTCTCGGTCTTGGCGGGCAGTTCGGGCGCGATGCCTGGATCGGACTTCCTGCGGCGCAGCAGGAACGGGCGGACGAGACGGGACAGCCGTTCGGCGGCCTGTGGGTCCTCGCCCGACTCGATCGCGCGGGCGTGGCGGTCGCGGAAGGCGGAGAGGGGGCCGAGGAGTCCGGGGGTGGTCCAGTCGAGGAGCGCCCACAGTTCGGAGAGGTTGTTCTCCACGGGAGTGCCGGTGAGGGCGACGCGGGCGCGGCTGGGCAGGGCGCGCAGTTCGCGGGCGGTGACGGCGTAGGGGTTCTTGACGTGCTGGGCCTCGTCGGCGGCGACCAGGGACCAGGCGGTCTCAGCGAGGGCTTCGCGGTCACGGCGCAGCACTCCGTAGGTGACCAGGACGATCTCGTCGTCGGCGAGGTCTTCGAGGTGGCGGTCGCCGCCGTGGTAGCGGCGCACCGGCGTGACCGGCGCGAACCGGGCAGCCTCGCGTTGCCAGTTGCCGAGCAGCGAGGCGGGGCAGACGACGAGTGTGGGGCCCGCGGTGGCGGGATCGGTCTGGCGGTGCAGGTGCAGAGCGAGCAGGGTGATGGTCTTGCCCAGGCCCATGTCGTCGGCGAGGCAGCCGCCGAGACCGAGCTCACACATCTCGGCCAGCCAGGCCAGGCCCCGTTTCTGGTAGTCGCGCAGCGTGGCCTTCAGTGCGCTGGGCTGCGGGGCGGGGGTGCGGGTTTCGGGGTCGCGGATGCGGGCGACGAGGTCGCCGAGTGCTCCCACCGCCGCGCAGCGAAAAGTCTCCCCGTCCCGCTCCATCTCACCGGTCAGCGCGGCGCCCAGTGCCTCCATGGGGGCGAGCGATTCCATCCGGCGGCGCCTGGCGCGGGCCACCAGCTTCGGGTCGGCGACCACCCACTGGTCGCGCAGCCGGACGAGGGGGCGGCGCGTCTCGGCGAGGGCATCCATCTCGGCCTCGGTGAGCGGCTCGCCGCCGAGCGAGAGCTGCCAGCGGAAGTCGAGGAGGGTGTCAGCGTCGAGCCTGCCGCCCGCGCTGGAGCCGGGTGCGGTGCGTTGCCCGATCTCCGCGGTCGCGGTGAGTGCCTTGACAAGCTCGCGCGGCCAGTGCACGTCGACACCGGCGGCGCGCAGCGTGTTGGTGGCATCGCCCAGCAGGTCGAACGCCTCGTCGTCGGTCAGCCGCAGCTGGTCCGGAGCGGCGTCCTTCAGCAGCCGGTCGAGCGGTGGCCAGACGTGGGCGCCGCGGCGCAGTGCGAGCAGCGTCTCGGTTTCGGCGCGCGGGCCGAGCAGGCGCTCGGTCGCGGCCGGCTCGCTCCACAGCTGTGCGGCCTCCACGACGAGCGCCGGATCCGCAGCGGTGTGCAGCTGGAGGACGGCCCGGAACTGCCGACGGCGTCCCTCGGGTACGTCGACCCGCAGCGAGACCCTGACATCGGCGGTGAACGCGGCGGCGGTCTCCTCGGCCCACTCGTGCAGGACGGGCACGGCACGCGTCTCGCGCCAGGCGTACGGCAGGGCTCCCATGGCGAGCGGAGCGGCGGGGGTGCGGACCAGCTCGTCGGCGACCGCGTCGCAGAACCGGCGTACCAGCGCGCCCGGTTCGGTGATCCGCAGTGGGGCCGGCCCTGGTTCGGGCAGGCAGTGGCCGTGGGGCGGGAAGGTGGCGGCGAGGGCGTCCAGCGTCCGACGCTGGGCGGCGGTGAAGGGGCCAGCCTGCCAGGTGTCGTAGCCGGCGGGGGTGAGGGCCGGGTGGAGACGGCCGTCGGCGAGCAGCCGGAGCGCGAAGCGGGCGGCGGCCTGCCAGGCGGCGGCGGACGGGTGCGGCGGCTGTGCCCCGGACAGCGCGGCGACAGCGAGGGCGACAGGCAGCGCGTAGCCCTCCGCCTTGCGCCGTCTGACCGAGCGGCCGTGCGGCAGCACGAGCTCCGCCGACTCGGCCTCGACGCCCGCGGGCGCCATGCTCTCGGCGGCGGCTGCCCCGGCGGGCTGCCAGAGCAGCAACCGGCCGAGGCGGGCGGGCTCACCGGGCAGGAACACCGCCGCCCAGCCGTCGTCGAGCAGACTCCGCGCCCAGGCAGCCGATTCCGGTGCGGCCAGTGGCGGCACGCTCCTCATACCCGTGCCCTGCTCCCGTACGAGGACTCGTGCCACTCTTTCGCCTCACCGTCGTCCAGGCGGCCTTCACCGCGCCTTCGTCCACCAGCAGGTTCCGACGGTGCTGTCACCGGCGGGAGTGGGCCTTGTTCGCCGCGGTACGCATGCGTTTGGCCAGCCGCTTGTCGACGCCGCGCAGGCCCTCACCCAGTTCGGCGAGCACGTGGGCGGTGGCTGGGTGCTCCACTCGCCACAGCTCGTCCACCCGCTGTTCGAGCGCCTCCGGCGCCGTGTTCCAGTTCTCCAGGAAGCCCCGGACCAGCTCCTCGGTCTCCCCCGCACCGGCGAGGATCGACAGCCCGTCGATGAGCAGCCACAGTCCGGCCTCCTCCGCCCGCGCCGGGTCCACGGGTGCTTCTGCCCCAAGGCGCGCGCCCAGGGTCGCGGTGGCCACCTGCCGGCACCCCTCGACGTCGGAGTCCGCCGCCTTGCGCAGCACGCGCAGTGCCCTGGGATCGTCGAGATCGGCCAGCACCAGTTGGGCCCCGGCGCGCTTCGCCGCTGCCTCGTGGCCAGCTCCCGCGCATGCGTCGAGCAGCCCTACCGCGGCATCGGCCGCCGAGCGATGGTCCAGCCACCCTTCGACCTCCCGGCGCATCTCCTCGGGGGAGTAGCCCAGGAGTCCCTGGAGCAGAGCGCCAGCGTCCGCTTCGGCGTACTCACCGAGCAGGGGGGCGGGCACACCGCACTCCATCAGGTAGGCGCGGAGCCCGTAGCGGCCGAGTGGGGTGAGCCGCATGCGGTGCCCGCGCTTGTCCTCCCACGACCGGTCCGACGCCGCCGTCGAGGTTCCCGAACCGCCGTCCAGCTCATGTCCGGCCATGGCGTTCAGGAGTGTGCGCAGAGTCTCCTCGGCTGAATCGTCGCCGTCACCGGGCTCGTACTCCACCGCGCCCAGCAGGGCGAGCCCTTCCCCGAGCTCCCGGAAGGACGCCGCGAACAGCGCTTGGAAGAGATCGAACTCCGGCCCGTTCTCCCCCGCTTCGCGGGCCTGCGCGCGCAGGTCGTCGACATCCATCCAGGCGTCGTCCGGGGCGTCGTACAGCAGGCCGACCAGCCCGTCGGCGATCTCGGCCGTCAGCTCGCCCAGCTCACCGTGCCACCCGCCCAGCACCCCCGTCTCACCGATCTCCTCCAGCAGATCGCCCATCGTGGCAGCCCAGGACTCCAGAAGGTCCTCACCGGTGAAGTCGGTTGCCGCGCCACCCCACGCGCGGCCCCCGCTGACCGTGATCATTCCGCCATCCACGGCGAGCCACCACGGATCATCGAGAACGGCCACGTCCTTGGCGCTGCGCACCGATTTCAACGCACGAGCCCGCGCGACGGCATCGGCATACGGCGAGTCGTCGCCGGCCAGCTTCCACAGCCGGAGCTCCTCGACGGCCTCACGGGCGAGCGCGGGCCGCAGCACCCGGCCGGCGGTGACCTGCCGTCCCTCGCGGCACCAGGCGGCGAGCCGCAGCGCCGCGTCGAAGAGCGGAACACCCCGCACGGCAGCGACAAGGTCCTCCTGCGGAGCCAGGGTCACCGGGCGCAGCACCGGCGCATCCTCGGCCGGTCCGTCGACTCCGGCATCGACCAGATCACCCACCCCGCACTGCCCGCAGGTACACAACGCCACGTCCTTGGCGGTCAGCCGACGGACACCGCCGCGCCCGGCCCGATCACCGGCCGGCGGCTTCGCTCTACCGGACACCGTGTCCGGCGTCACCTGGGCCAGCCGCGCGGTGATCCCGTCCCGGTCGAAGGCCGCCGGGTCGTAACCGGCCGCCCGCAGCCCGGCGACCAGCTCACCGTACGGGCCATCCCAGGCCCCGTCCGGGGTGTCGAGCAACTCCAGCACCTCGGCCAGCCCCGACACGCCGCCGATGTCCTCGGCCGGTGCGTCGGCGCGACGCCCGCCGACGCAGCGCACCGTCCGCTCCGCGCCGACCGGGCGCGGCAGTGTCTTCTCCAGCGTGATCCCGTGCTCCCAGTCGTCGCCGAAGTCGTAGACGTAGCGCAGCCGTGCTCCCTCCTCGGCCAACACGTCGCCGAGCGCGATGGTGTCCTCGTCGCCGACCCCGCGGCCGAAGCCGAGATCGATGTCGGTGAGCCGGGCCGTATCGCCGTACCCCCGGCCGAACTCGTCGGTGAAGAGATGCAGATGGCCACCGTGCCATCCGAAGGCGACCTGGATGGCGTCGTGCAGCGTCCCGAGCGGGGTGTCGGACGGCAGCACGAGGCGCCGCCACAGGGGCGGTCTCGTGCCGTGCAGCACGATCTTCAGCTGGAGATCGGACGGGGCCGTCTTCCCGTCTGGCCGCATCTGTTGCTCCCACCGCACCGGGGCTGCTCGAACGGCCCCATCATGGCGCGGTCTGTGTGCCCAGTTCAAACCCGGTTGCGGCGGCCACCGTCCTTGTGCGTAGACACGGTGTCGATGCCGCCCGCAGTGGATGTCCTGTGTCCTCGCGATCTTTCGCGGGCAGCGCAGGCGCTCGGGAGCCCACGGCCCTACGGCCACGGTTGTCCCAACCCTCGGCATGTGCAGACGCAGCTTGAATCCTCCCCAGCTAAAGCAGGGGATTCCTGGCTCACGCTGCCTGCGGGTCAGCGACCCAAGGGCGTAACCACCGAGTGCTGGCGGCCGTGGAAGAAGTCTGGGCGGCCGACTCGGCCGTCCTCGCCCACCAGCACGCCCACCAGCACGACCTGCCCCCTCAGCAGATCCTCGCGGCAGCGAACCTCATAGCCATCGCCGACGACCTTCATCAGGACGTCTCGGGCGGGTTGTGCTGGCTGTCCGCCCAGCCCAAGCCGAGCGCAGCGACCCGGCTTCCCGAAACGCTGCTCCAGCAGGCGCGCGAACTCATCCTCCCGGGCGACTGGAACGCATTGCGCCGCACTCCTGCTGGGCACGTCCTCGTCGAGGAGCACTGGGCGGCCCGGCGTAAGGCCCTGGCCTGGCAGCGGACCGCCCTCGAAACGGCACCACACACTGACGCGGACGCCGTCCTGCACGCACTGCTGACCGCACACCTTCGCCTCGCGGACGAAACCCCCAACGGCATTGCCTGGCGGCTGGCCAGAGCGATCGCTCTGGCTCACACGAAGCCACGTCGCTCGGTGAACCGTGCCCCGAGGCAGCCATGAATCGCCCTACCTCGCGGTTCTGCTCGCTCCTGGAAATGGAGCAGGCTGGACGGGGCAACCAAGGTAACGGCGCTCGGCGCATTGGATTACGCGGCGACCTGGTACAGCAGTTCGGTCACACCCTGGGCATCTCGATATGCCTCAAACGACGGGACAAGGTCGCGTACGAGGGCGGCGCACCGTGGGGCACCGATGCGCTGAGCAACCTGGAGTGCCTCGAGGGCAGCTGCGGCCGCGCGTTCGGGCTCTCGCAGGTCGAGATGACTGCGGGCCTGGTACGTCAGGAAGACGCCGCGGGTTTTGTCGCGGCTTGGCGGCAGCAGTTCGTGGCCCTCACGGATCAGCTGGTGGGCGCGGCGAGTGTCGCCCAGGTCGAGGAGTGCCTGTCCCGAGTCGACAGCCAGATCGGCTGGGGACATCCAGGCGCACCACGCTGGCACGGGCTCGCCGGACGAGGCGTCGAGGAGATGTTCGGCTGCGGTGAGAGCCCGCAGCGTGGCGCGCCGCTCGCCCTGTGCCGCGAGCGCTCGCGCGAGCCGAAGCTGGAGCAGAGACTGGGCAGCTGGGTGCCGGGTGCCGGACAGGGCTCGGTCGAGAATGCCGGCGGCCGTGCGCGGATCGTCCCGCCAGGATGCCTGGTAGGCCAAGTCCCCGAGCAGTGCCGCACCCATGTCGCGGTCTCCTCCGGTGTGGGCGCTGTGCAGGCCTGCGATCCAGTACTGGCTGGCCTCGGCATGGAATCCGTGGTCGAACCGGTGCCATCCCACGGTCTGGCTGAGACTCGCGGCGAGCGCGTGAAGACGGACCTTGATCGGCAGACTGTACCGGCTTTCGTCGATGATGTCCGTGACCGTGGTCAGGAGCGCGTCCAGCAGGGGCGCGGTGTGTTGACGCTGATCGGTGGCCTGGAATGTCAGGCGGGCGCTGGTCTCCTCGAGCAACGCCACCAGGTCTTCTCCGACCGTTTTGGGGCCGCGCGAGGACTCGCCTGTGAGGGCCTGAGCGCCGCTCGACGACCAAGTGCTGGCCAAGGCGAGCAGGGCGGTGCTGGAGACACCTGTCAGAAAGCTGCGGCGGGAGTTCATGGTCGTTCGCAATGCCTCTCGGAGGGCCGGGACCGGGCTGGCTGGACCGAGCGGGATCACTATGCCGCCGACTCCCGGCAGCCAGTTCGGCCACGAGCCGGGGTCAATGGCCTCGGCCGGGATGCCCAGCGCTTCGGCGATGTAGGTCTGCGAGTCGGCATCGGGCGTAACGCCCCGCGCCTCCCACTTGTAGATGAGCTGCTTGGTCGCACCCGACCTCAGTTCGCGGCGCGCAGCCGCGTCGCGGATCGCCCGGGCGAGGTCAACCCCGGTCATCCCGCGCGCGATCCGGGCCCGCGCCAGAGGGTGCATCGTCTCTGCCACGGAGTCATCCAATCAAGCGCGCCTGCGCTGAGCGTAGTCGCGAGCCAGCCGGGATTACCGCGAGATGACCGTCAACTCCTGCCGAAAACAGCACATTTGCTCGACACTCAATCACCTTGGCGATCCGGTGTCGAACCAATGGCGGCATCCCGCAGCTAGAACCACTCACTCCTCTATCCACGAAGGACTCTCATGGATCTCCGTTCCGTTCCGCTGCCGTCCGGGGCCGAATTCCACGAACCCAGTCTCCTCATGTCTCATGCCTGATCACCCGCTTGGCTCTGCCAACCAACAGGGGGCGCAGTGCCGCCGAGGGACAGAGGCCCACATGAGTCCGAACAGTACCTACTGGATGAACTACGCCATTAGCGTTGCACAAAGGGCGCCGCAATCAGGCCGGCGGGTCGGCGTTGCGCTCGTTTCTGAACACGACGAGTTGATTTGCTCCGCCTTCGAGGGAGAAGTGCGCGGCGCATCCTGGTATCGCGCTCTGCGGAGCAAGATTCAAGAACTCGGAACACCCAGCGCACACAGCGTATATCTGACGATCAACACCCTGTCAGTGGACTGCTCGTTTGAGCTCGGCGAGCTCTTGAAGGAAGTGCGCATCGGCAGGGTCTATGTCGGTTTGCCAGACCCCGCGTTGACGAGTTACCTCGACGACGATCCCGTCACTGCACGAGGTCTCACACACCGCTTCCCCGACGATTTGCAGCGCGAGATCCTCGAGCAGAACCGAGATTTCTACGCAGCGAGCGAGCAAAATATCGAGTGCAACCCCCACTACTCCACACATCGCATTAGTGAAGCCGTCTCCAGTCGGCTGCAGTCGAGCGGGTTCATGCTTTCCAGGAGTGATGTCAATGAGAACAGGGGGAGGGCCGCGCTCGCTTCTCTGATCTGCCAGAGGTATGGAATCGAGTACGAAGAGGCTGATCGCACCGTAAACGACGTATTATCCGAAGCGTTTGACGCGAAGTACGGTACTTATGATTACGCTTACGACGCTCGCGCCGCCAACTTGAGGTGGCCCGACGACTTCAAGTCGGTTTACGGGAGGTCGTCCACAAGGTCTTTGTCTACGGTCAACATCCTCAACGTCGGCGTCGGAGCCGGCTACGAAGCGGCAGCTTTGTTTTCAGATTGCTCGCAGATCACCTTTGTCGATATCGCGGAACGTGGGCTTGCGAATATAAGCGAACGCATTCCCACGTCGAGAACGGTCGTCTCCAGCGCCGAAGACCTGTCTGCTCTGCCAGAGAAAAAATTCGATCTGTATGTCTCCTTGAGAACGTACAACTCGTCGTTCTTCGGCACGTCCGCAGCGGCCTCAGAGGCGCACAGAGTACTGAAGCCCGGCGCAGTGATTATCGTCTCCGTAGCCAACGGATTTCTGTATACTCAGCGAGGCTGCGTTGTCCCGGGACTGATCATCCCCGGCACTGACTTCGTCGACATCTATCGCGGGATGGACACAGCCCATCTGATTGGCGTGGAGCTTGATCGTATCGGATTCAAAGACATCCGAATATTCCCAACAAGTACCGAGATTTACCTGTCGGCTGTCACCGCCTAGCGTTTCCACCGCCTCTCCGGCCGGCCACGTTCATGAGGTCCCATCAGTTCTATGGGAGGACTGAACCGCGGGCGGCCGGGCGCGAACGGACTATTCAGAGTGGCCAGCGTGAAGGAAGGACTTCTGCAATGAATGGGCGAACAACTGTTGCCGGTCGGATCCTGCAGTTCAACGAGGAACTTGCGGAAACGACGCTTGAACTTCCCCCCGGATTCGCGGTCATCAATCCGTTCAACGGCCCTCAGAAGGAGCGCGTCCGGGAGGTGACGACTGCGTTCTACAACAAGTACTACGACGACGATAAGCCGCGTCGTCTGGTACTGGGGAGCTCGCCCGCACGACGCGGAACGGCCGTGACCGGGGTGCCGTTCGAAGACGCCAAGCTCCTCGAAGACGAAACGGGAGTCGATGTCGAGGGCTATGCGGTGAGCGGGCCTTCCGCCGGGTTTCTGTACGACGTCATCAGCCGCTACGGGGGCCGCGGCACGTTCTATTCCGACTTCGTCATGAGTTTCGTGTGCCCCCTTGGCCTGGTGAGAACGAACTCCAAGCGAAAAGAAGTCAACTGCAACTACTACGAGAACAAGAAGCTGCTGGAACTCCTGGGCTCTTTCCTCATTGACGCCCTGGAACGCCAGCTGGAATTCGGAATTGACACCTCCGTGTGCTACTGCATCGGCAGTGGCGAGAACTTCGCGTACCTGTCGAAGGTGAACGAGGGTCAGCGCTTCTTCCGAGAGATCGTGCCCCTGGAGCACCCCCGTTTCATCACCCAATACAACGGGGGCAGGAAGGAAGAATTCGCCGAAAAATACCTCGGCGCCTTCCGTGGAAAAGGCGATTAGTCGTTGCGTCGTCCGGAACGCTTGCCAACCTCTCAGCTGAATAGATGAAGGTCTTAGATCCGAACGTGCTCGACCGGGAAGAAGGAGAGCAGTACATTGGCGGCAGAAGGCAGGGTCCTGGTCCACTTCGACTCGGAACGCGTGAGCGTCTACCGCTTCCAGAGCGGCGAGCTGAAACTACTCAAAAGGGAGCGGCTTGCGTTCGAAGACATCCGCGCGCGCGAGGTGCTGGCAGAAAGAGTGGGCGAGTTCTGCATCGGGCTCACGGAGTTCAGCGAGGTCGTTGACAACAAGACCACGCGCCTGCACGCCACCGGGGTCTTTCAGCAGCTCCCGCAGTCGGAAGCAGCCGCACTGGTCAACAGCCTCTATGTCGACACCGGCCTCTACTTCAACATAGTCGGGCCTGAGCTGGAGCAGTTCTACCGGGAAGCGGGCATGTCCGCGTGCGGGTCGAACGAAATGATGGAAGGTCTGACCCGGCGGGAATTTCGGAATGTTGTCGTCTGCGGCAGCTTCCAGCAGTCTCTGGGGTACATCGAGGACGTCATTGCCAGTCTGCGCGGGAGCGGTACCGCGGTGCTGAGCCCTCCTTCCACGAGGGTCAAGCCAGAGACCGTGGGTACCGACTTCATCCTCTTCGACTATCAGGATCTCCTGAAGAACGAACGCGACACGTGGCGGCACAAGTACGTGCACCTGGACGCGTTCAGGCAGGCCGATGCTGTGGTCGTATGCAACCCCGGCGGCCGCGTTGGAAAGGGAACCATTTTCGAGCTCGGCTACATGTCCGCGCTTTCCAAGAGGGTCATCTTCACGGAGGAGCCCCAGGATGTTTCTGTCCTGTTCCCCTGTGAGGTCGGCCTGGAATCTTGAGCGTTCCTGCCGAGTGCTGCGGCACCCTATTCCGCTCTTCAATCCCTGACCGGATGCAAGCGGCGTTCCGGCGAAAGGATCCGGGGCGGGAGCAGGTCTCTGGCTCACTCTCGCTTTCTTTCTAACCAGGTCTCACTTCTCGGCTACGAAGATACGGAAAGGACCCCAGCGGTGCGCGATGCAGAACCCATCGATTCAGTCCTCGACTGGCTGCGAGAGATCGTGGCGTCTGTCCTCGAAGTCCAGAAGGAGGACATCGAGTCCGGTGCCCTGTTCTACGAGGAACTCGGGATGAGCTCCCTGGAGAAGGTCGCGATCACGGTCGCGATCGAGCGCGAGTACGGAGCCCTGTCCGCTGAGGAAGCGGCAGCCCTCACCAGCCTGGACGCCGCGGTGCCCGTGCTCAGCAAGCGGGCGACAAGCCTCCGCGGGGTCGACCTGCTCGACCACCTGGTGGCGGGTCATGTCTCCGCCGGCCGGGGCGAAAGGATCAGCTACCTCGACCCCCAGGCGGGGGAGATCACCTACGCCGCCCTCCTGGAGGCGGCACGTGGGTACGCGGGCGCACTCAGGGCAGCAGGCGTGCCTGAGGGCGCCCGCGGCCTCCTGGTCGCCGACGACTCCGTGGCGACCGTCGTAGCCGTCCTCGGCCTGTGGTGGCACGGCTGCGTCCCCGTGGTGATCAGCCCGATGCTCAAGGACGACGAAGTCCGCTACATCGCCGAGAACTGTGCCGCCGCGATGGTGCACCTCGACGCAGCCCCCACGCGGCAACGCGCCCTGGAGGAGCTGTTCGAGACGACAACCCAGTTCGCCGGCGCTGACGTCCTCGCCGCTCTGGCCACGGCCGAGCCCGGCCCCGCACGCCGCCCGCAGAACGTCGGGCCCCCGGCCGCGTGGAGTGCAGGGCGTGAGGCGCTCGTGCAGTACACCTCCGGAAGCACCGGCATGCCCAAGGGAATCCGGCACTCGGCGGGAGCGATCGCGGCCATGGCCGACGGCATCGGCACCGTACTGGCGCTGACTCCCGAGGACACCGTGCTCTCCAGTGCCCGGATGTCCTTCGGCTACGGATTCGGCAATTCCGTCCTGTGCCCTCTGGCGGCCGGCGCCCGCGTTGCACTCATCCGCGGCACGGTCGACGTCCACTCACTCACCGCCGCTCTGCAACACCACCAACCCACCGTGCTGTTCTCCGTCCCACGGCTGTACGCCGCGCTGCTGAACGCATCCGAGACGGCGACGCTCGCCTCCGACTCCGTGCGGCTGTGCGTGTCGGCGGGCGAGAATCTGCCCGCTCCGCTCAGCGAGCGGATCCGCACCGCCTTCCAGGCCGAACTGCTCAACGGTCTCGGCGCCACCGAGGTGCTCTACACAGTCGTCGGCACCCCGCCGGGAAACGAGCGTCCGGGCACCTTCGGGGTACCGGTGCCCGGGATAACCGCGACCATCCGCGCTGCGGACGGCACGCCCGTCGCCGACGGGGAGGAGGGCCGACTCCACATCGCCGGCCCGACCGTCGCCCTCGGCTACATCGGCCGCCCGGAGGCCGCAGCGGCCACCTTCTCCGACGGCGGCGCCTACACCGGCGACGTGGTGCGCCACGCGCCGGACGGCACGTTCACCCATCTCTGCCGCGCCGATGACCTGCTCAACCTGGGCGGCTACAAGGTCTACCCGCGTGAGATCGAGAGCGTCATCCGCGGCGCTGACGGGGTTCAGGACTGCGTGGTGGTCGGCTGCCGCGATGGCGACGGCCTGGAGCAGGCCGTCGCGTATCTGGTGGCCCGGCCGGGATGCGACACGGCCGTGGTACGGCGCGCGGTGATCGCCGCGATCCGTAGCGGTCTCGCCGCCTACAAGCGGCCCGCCCGCCTGGAGTTCCTCGACGAGCTCCCGACCACTTCAACCGGCAAGCTGGCCGCCTTCAAGCTCAGGAAGGCGGCACGATCGTGACCTGGGACATTACGGGCATGGCCGCCGTCGCCAACATCGGCGCCAGCCCCCAGGAGATATTCGCCGCGTTGTGCGCGGGCCAGGAGAGCCGCAAGCCTCTGCGAGCGTTCGACCCCGACAAGTACAGGGCGGGCTACGCCTACGAGATCGACGACCGGCCCGAGGGCGGTGGCGACATCCCACGGCGCGCCACCCGCTGGCTCACTACCGCGGTTCGCCAGGCAGTCGCTGACGCGGGCCTGGGCGAGGACCTGTCACAGGTACCCGTTCTGGTCGGGACCACCATGCGCGAGCAGCGCAGCCTCGAACTGTGGTGGCGTGATGACGCGGACGTCGCCCTCGAGGACCTACACTTCGGCACCGCCCTGAAGGAAGCCTTCGGGGCGTCCACCACGTACACCTTCGCCAACGCCTGCTCGGCCACCCTGTACGCGCTCGGCATGGCCACCGACATGATCGAGCTCGGCATGGCCGACACGGTCGTCGTCGCCGGCACCGACGCCGCCACCGAGAGCGGCTTCGGCACGCTCGACCGGGTGCAGAACGACATCCCCGACGCGCTCCGCCCCTTCGACACCACGCACAAGGGCATGCTGATGGGCGAGGGCGCGGCAGCCGTCGTCGTCCAGCGCACCGGCACCGGGAACGGCCCCGTGCACGCCCGGGTGCGCGGTGTAAGCATGAACTGCGACGCCCACCACGCCACCGCGCCCGACCCCGACGGCATCACACGCGCGGTCCAGGACGCCTACAGCAGAGCAGGGGTACGGGCGGAGGACATCGACCTGGTGATGCTGCACGGCAGCGGAACCCCCCGCAACGACCTGACGGAGTCGAGCGTCCTGAGCCGCATCTTCCACGCCGCCGGAACGGATCCGCGGATGACCGCCATCAAGGCGATGACCGGCCACACCCTGGGCGGTTCGGGACTCCTCAGCCTCCTGATGGCGGTGCTCGCCATGAAGGAAGGGACGGTACCCCCGGTCCTGGGACTCACCGACCCGATCCCCGAGGCCGCAGGACTGGGCCTGGTGCAGGGCGCCCCCGCAGCCGCCGACCTGAGCATCGCTCAGATCGATGCCTTCGGCTTCGGAGGGATCAACGCCGTCGCGATCGTGGAGGCAGCCCGGTGAGCGGGACGAGTACCGCACGGATGAGTAACCCGGGCGCCCCGGAGGTTGTCGTTACGGGCATTGGACTGGCGCTCCCGGGTGTCGCGACGTACGGCGACCTCCTGGGACCGCTGCCCGGCGAGGGCGGCTTCGACCCGGCAACCGGACTCGGCGGACGCGAGATGCGCCATAAGGACCGTGCGTCCCGGCTCGCCCTGCGGGCTGCCGAGTCCGCCCTCCACGACGCGGGCCTGACCGACGCCTACGCCACGTTCACGGGCGTGGCTGACTCGACCGCCGTCGTGGTCAGCACCAACTTGGGCAACTCGGACAGCGTCTGCGAAGCCACCGACACCATCGCCAGGGCAGGCGTCAGGGGCCTCAGCCCGTTGGGCCTGCCGCAGACATCAAGCAATGTCATCGCCGGCTGGATGGCCATTCGCTACGGGCTGCGCGGCCCCAACCTCACCGTCTGCAACGGCGTCACGAGCGGTCTGGACGCCCTCGCCTGGGCCCGCAACCTCATCTTGGCCGGGCGCGCCGAAGCAGTCGTCGTCGCTGGCGTCGAACCAGCCAATGACGTGGCGACAAAGCTGCTCGGCAAGCAGTCCCCCGACGCGGCGGTCGCGATCGTCCTCGAACCAGCGAACGCAGCTGCTTTCCGTGGCGCACGGCCGCGCGCCACGATTGCCGGGTACGCACGGGCCCGGGATCTCGCCGCGGCGCTGACCTCCGCCGGTGTGACGGAGGAGAAAGCCGTCGGACTGTGGCTCGTGGACGAGGCGGGTTCCGGGGCGGGCCAGCTGCTCGCAGCCACGCGCCGGATCGACCTGGAATCCCAGCTGGGCCCGCTGTCCGGGGCACTGGGCGTCCTGCAGTGCGCCGCCGCGGCTGCCCATCTGGAGAGCGACGCCACCGGGAACGTGGTCGCCTCGGCTGGAGGCCCTAATCACGACGCGGCAGCCGCCCTGCTGCTGACCCCTTGACCGACCAGTCGTCCATCCACGTAGGAACCAGGGGAACTCCAATGACCACTACGTCCGTGAACATCGAGGACCTCCGCGCTCTGATAGCCGGCGCACTGGAGATCGAACCCGAGGAGGTCACCGACCAGGCGCACTTCTCCGACGAGCTCGACATCGACTCGCTGCTGATGCTCGAGATCTCCACCCGCGTGGAGACCGCGTTCGACGTCCCGGAGAACACCATGGTCGCCAGCGGTGCTGGCACCCTCGCCGAGCTGCACGCCTTCCTCATCTCGAACCTCGCCGATAAGGCATCCGCCCGGCCGGTCATCCGCCCGAGGCCGCTGAGCGACCCAGCTGTGCGCCTGTTTCTGTTCCACCACGCCGGCGGCTCACACCTGCTCTACCGGGGCTGGGCGAAGCACTTCCCCCAGGACTGGGAACTCTGCCTCCTGGAAGCCCCTGGCCGAGGCCAGCTGGAGACCGTGCCGCTGATCGACGACTGCGACCGGCTGGTCGACTACTTCCACACCGCGATCGCGCCCCTGCTCGACCGGCCCTTCGGATTCTTCGGCCACAGCATGGGCGCACTCATCGCCTACCAACTCACCCACCGGCTCCACCACGAGGGGGGCCCGCTCCCAGACTGGCTGGGTGCGTCCGCCTACGGCGCCCCGCGAGGCGAGGCCGACGCCGACGGCCGCCCTCACCTGATGCCCGACGACGAACTGCGCAGCTGGCTACGGAACGTCGGCGGCAGCACACCGCAGCTCCTCGACGACGACGCCGTCTGGCACAAGTTCGCCCCGGTGGTCCGCAGCGACTTCAAGCTCCTGGACACCTGGGCTCCTCCCCGCGACCCCGAGCCGCTGCCCGTTCCGCTCTCAGTATTCGGGGGCCGCGGCGACACGCTGATCGGCGAGGACCATCTGCTCGCCTGGCGAGCGTTCACGACGCACTTCCACGGGCTCAAGAGATACGAGGGCGATCACTTCTACCTGATGAACCACCAGCAGCATCTCGCTGCCGCTATCACGGCCGCGATGCGTTCCGCCGCCGCTTGAGCTCGCTCTTACCACCACGCCACCCGCTAGATGATCAATTCAAGGGGTGCCTGCGGAGGGAGTGGAGGTGGGCCCTCAGGCGTCGGGGTCGACTTCGGGGTGCGTGTACCGCACGGGCTTGCCCAGCGACTTGGCGTAGACGATTTCGTCCCGGGTGCTGTCTCCGATGTAATCGCCGACAACGAGCACCTCATCAGCGAGCCGGATCTTCGACCGGTGCAGTTCGTCGAGTCGAATCTTCAGCGCCTCAGCCTCGACAGGATCGGACCAAAGCTCGTGCGCCGACTTCAGGTCGCAAGCCGGCTTGACGACAATCTTTGCGGGCCGAGCGGTGGTCTCCCGCAGCTCGGCCTCGGCCATCTCTGCCATGAAACGGGTGGAGCCGCAGATCACGACGATATCCGGGAGACTCAGCTGCTTCTTCGCATCAGCGAGTTTCGCCTCGGGGGTGGTCAGTTGCAGGGATGGCACTGGTTCCTCCTGGTGGTGCGGCCCGAGGGGAGCCCGCGGAGACGAGAACGAAGGTGTCCAAGATCGTCTTACCGCGAACGTCGGGGACACCCTCGCGCCAGCACCCTATGCGACGAGCATCCCGACCTGGTCGCCCACCGATCGGCCCTCCGCCCCGCCTGTGCGATGCCGAACTGGTCACCCGCGCCACGGCAAGCCGACGTCGGTTACCGCGTTCACCGCCTTGATCAGCCGAGTCGCGCGGCAGGGAGCCGCGTTGTCGGCTTGGTTGGCCGGTCTCCTGCCGGCAACTGGTGGCGGTACCGGGTCGGGCTCGGGTACTGCGACAACCCGAACGGGGGAGGCGCAATCAGATGACCGCATTGACCGGGTCTCTTGAGCGCAGGCCCCGTCCTTTAGGGCGGGGTTAGCTCATCGTGCCGGAGCCGCGTAGCGGCGGAGTTCGCTGCGTTGTCAGTGGCCCGCGCTATGTTGATCAGATCAGTTGGAGGGGGGTGTTCCGATGCGGTCGGGCCGCAGGTACCGGCTTGAATTGACGGCCGAACAAGCCGCGCAGTGCGAGGAGTTCGCGAACGTGTGCCGGGCAGTGTGGAACACCGGCCTGGACCAGCGGCGCCAGTGCCGCAGGCGCGGGGCGTGGATGAACTACGCGCCGCAGTGCAAGGAGCTGGCCTACGCCAAGCGTGAGCACGAGTGGCTGAAGGCCGCCCCCTCTCACATTCTCCAGCAGACCCTTAAGGACCTGGATCGGGCCTGTCGGGACCACGGCACGTTCAAGGTGCGGTGGCGGTCGAAGGCACGCTGGTCCCCCTCGTTCCGGTTCCCTGACGCCAAGCAGATCGCCATGGAGCGGCTGGGGCGGAAGTGGGGCCGGGCCAAGCTCCCGAAGTTGGGATGGGTCCGCTTCCGCTGGTCCCGTCCTCTCGGCGGTGAGATCCGTTCCGCGACCGTGTCCCGCAAGGGCGTCCAGTGGTTCGTGTCGTTCCTCGTGGACGACCAGGCCGTCACGCCCGAGTGGCATGCGGTGCCAGGCACGGCCGTCGGTGTCGACCGCGGGGTGAAGAGTGCCGCTGTCACCTCCGACGGCGAGTTCTTCGACCGGCCGTTCATCATGGACGGCGAGGCCGTACGGTACCGGCGGCTTCAGCAGCAGCTCGCCCGAACGAAGAAGGGCAGCGCAAACCGGCGCAAGACGATCCACGCGATGGGCCGGATCACGAGCCGGATGGTCGACCGGCGCGGGGACTTCTGCGCGAAGACCGCTGCGCACCTGGCGGCGAAGAACGCTCTCGTGGTCCTGGAAGACCTCAAGATCCGCAACATGTCCGCCTCGGCCTCGGGCACCCTCGCCGAGCCGGCCCGGAACGTCGCGGCCAAGCGCGGTCTGAACCGGGCCATCCTCGACAAGGGATGGCACCGCCTCGAACTCGCCCTCACTAGCGCGGCCCGCTATACGAGCACAACGCTGGTGAAGGTCAATCCCGCGTACACGTCGCAGCGGTGCTCCGCCTGCGGCTTCGTATCGGAAGGCAACCGCGAAAGCCAAGCGGTCTTCCGATGCAAAGCCGCAGACTGCGGGCACGCAGAGCACGCCGACGTCAACGCGGCCAAGAACATCCGACACGCGGGCGGACAGCCCGTGTCAGCCTGTGGAGACCTCGGCGCTGGCCGGTCCGCGAAGCAGGAACCCGGCAGCCGGGCGACCGGCCAAGCCACCTGAAAAGGGAATCCCGGTCCTTCAGGGCCGGGAGGACGTCAAGGAGCGTTGTCCGTCGGCCATCTTGCGGCCCCGCTGCACCCGCCGCGGCTCGCCTGAAGACCTGGCGGCCACGGTACCTGCCCGCCTCCGGATCGCCCCAACCACCTGGCGCCCGCCCATCATCTGACCGCTATCGCTGTGCGCTTCGACGAGGAGACCATGTCCACCGCATCTCAGCAGCCCGCCCCCAAGCCTGTTGCCGCGCCTTCCACGCCCGGCCGCACCGCGGAGGAGGAGCAGATCACGGCGGTCGCCGCCACGCTGGTGATCGTGTACGGGCTGCACCCGGCAGGCATAGCGCGTATCCCGGAGGGCACCGCGACGGACAACTACGCCGTCGTGGACCAGGCGGGCCGACGGCACTTCGCCAAGGTCTACCGGACTCGGGAACACTTGGATCTGGAGCGGGCGTCGGTCGAACTGTCCGAGTACTGCGCCGACGGAGGTGTCGCGACCGCGCGGGCAACTCGCACGCGCGAGCACGAACTCATCGAAGCTCACGGCCGGCTGCCGATGTCCCTGTGGTCGTACGTGCCGCACACCGCGAGCGCCGAAGGCGGCCTGACGGGTGCACGGTGGGCAGCCGTCGGCACAGCGATGGGCCGCCTCCACAGCCGGCTTGCCGCTCACCCCGCCGCCGCCCCCACCCTGGAACCCGGTGCCGCGGTGTGCGACGTGGCCGCCTCACGTGACCGCTTCGAGCACCTGATCCATGCGTACGAGCACATGCCCAGGCTCGGGGAGTTCGAGACGTGGGCGCTGCAGGCAGCCCATGAGCGACAAGCCATCTTGGGGGACGTCGAGCGCGCCCTCGCTTTGCTTCCACAGCTGACCGTCCAGGTCCTGCACGGCGACACGGCCGGCCCCAACGTCCTGTTCAAAAACAACGAGATAGCCGCGATCGTAGACTTCCGACCGCCCGCACCCGGGTACCTCGCCTGGGAGATCGCGCGTCTTGGCTGCGACCCCAAGAGCGTGCTGGACAACAGTGCGGAGAGCTGGCTCACCGGATACACCGATCTCACCCTGGCCTACCGGGACGCCAACCCGAAGGCGTCCGTGGACGACCTCGTGTCCTCGCTTCGTGTCGGCTGTGCAGCCATGCTCTGCTCGGCCTTTCCTTTGTCGGTACCAGTGGAACGACCGCACATCCTCGACGCTGCTATGGAGGCCTACGGGCGGGTGCGGCACGAGGCAGCTCTGATGCTGCTGGACCGGCTCCCTGCCATGGAGGAGGCCCTGCGTGACGCTCTTCGCTGAGTTCATGACCCCCATGGCCGGCGTACCTCACACAAGCCGCAACCCCGGGCAGCGAACTCGCTTGTCCGGGCCCGCGGTAGCAGCAGGGCACTTAAGGGCCGGCCGATGGCGCAGAGTCGGCGCGTCGAGCTCGGCATGGAGCCGGGCGGCGGCCGCGGTAGGTCAGGAGGGCGTGCTGCGATCATCTGGTGAGCTGGTCCACCCGGAGCAGGTCGTCGGGGCTGATGTGGATCGCGGCGATGTTGGCGAGCCACTGCATCCACACCGGCTTGATGCCGGGCGCGGCCTCGAACTCGGCGTCGGTGATGTGTCCCCGGGCGTAGGCAACCGTCCGGTCTGCCAGCTCCTGCAGAGCATCGGGAGCGATCCAGCGGACGTTCTTCGTCTCGTGGGCGCTCGGGGTGAGGTCGCCGGTGACGGTGGCCCGGTAGACGGTCCATTCGTGACGGTGACCGGTGCTGCGCGCGCCGGGAAGGCGACGGCATGGGTTGTCCCGCCAGCCGCCGGTGACGTGGGTGAGGCCGGTGACGGTGAGGCCGAGCTCTTCCTCGACCTCGGCGCGGGCCGCGTCCTCGGCGGTCCCGTGGTCGTCGATATGGCCGGCGGCAGGTGCCGTGCCGGGTGGGAAGGTGGCGCGGTCGAACATCAGGCAGCGGCCTTGGTGATCGGTGATGACGATGCCGACCGAGGTGTTGTCGCAGGTCTTCATGGTCTCGTTCCCGGTGAGTGCTGGAGGTCAGGCGGCTACGAGCAGAAGATGGCGAACCTCGCCGAGGCGACCGCCGGGACAAGCCAGACGACGTCACGGTGACGAGTTGGCTCGTGATCGTCGCCGAGCTCCCGGAGGAGGCGTGACGCCATCGCGCCCGCCCCAGTGCCTTCTACGACGGGATGCTCCCTGCCCGTTACCGGTAGTTCGTTAAATCCGGTGGTGGTGTGGGTTGACGGCAGGTCGGGTTGGTCGTAGGCCGGTGGTAGGAGCCAACTGCCTTGGTGGGGGCTGAAGATGACTGCTCGCCGTCCGTGTCCGCCTGCGCCGGGGCCGTTGGAGGAGTACGCGGCCCGGTTCGACGACCTGTTCTTCAGCCTGGCCCAGCGGCGAGGGTTTCGCGAGTATCTGACCGGGCTGCTGGCGCCGCGGGAGCGGAACAAGACGATCACCTGGCCGGGGCGGAGCCGGTGGCGGGGATGCCGGGGGTGCAGCGGCTGCAGTTCTTCCTGTCCGAGTCGCCGTGGGAGGCCGAGCTGGTCAACGACCGGCGGCTTGAACTGCTGCGTGAGCAGTCGGCGACGGCTCCGCACGACGGCGGGGTGATCGTGATCGACGACTCTGGGGACCGCAAGGACGGCACGGCAACTGCGCACGTGGGCCGGCAGTGGCTGGGCCGGCTGGGCAAGACGGACAACGGCATCGTCACGGTGACCACGGTGTGGACCGACGGCCGCGTGTACTACCCGCTGCACGCGACTCCCTACACCCCCGCCCACCACTTCGCCCGCGGCCAGTCCGATCCGGCCTTCCGTACGAAACCGCAGCTGGCCGCTGCCCTCGCGGCCCGGGGGAAGGAGGCGGGCTTCGGCTGCCGGGCGGTGGTTGCCGACTGCGCCTACTCCGTCAGCGACACCTGGTACCTCGCACTGCGCGAGGCCAGCCTGGCCTACGTGGTCGCACTCAAGCCGCACCGCGGCACCTGGGCCCGGGCCGACCAGCCGCACACCCCCATCGAAGCGGCCCACGCCCTGACCTGGAAGGACGCCAAGCATCCTGGCGACTGGACACCTGTGGAGCGTCACTTCCGCGACGGGCACACCGAGACCTGGTGGGCCGCCGATGCCCGCCTGGGCGGCTACGGCCCCGACTCACCCTGCCGACTGGTCGTGGCCACCACCGACCCGGCCCGGCTGCCGGAGAAGGCCACCTGGTACCTGGCCACCAACCTTCCCCACCCCGACGCACCCCACGCCAGCACCGGCCCGCACCCGCCGGCCGACCTCGCCGAGATCGTCCGCCTCTACGGCCTGCGGCCCTGGATCGAGCAGAGCTACAAACAGGTCAAGGACGAACTCGGCTGGGCCGACTTCCAAGTCCGCTCCGACCGCGCCATCCGCCGCCACCAGACCCTGGTCAACTGCGCCTTCTCCTTCTGCTGGGACCAGTGGTTCGCCCCGCCGGGACCGCTGGATGCCACCGCGCCGGATCCCTGCCCCGACGAGGGGCCAGAGAGGGGGCCCAGCCCTACCCCACCGGCCCCAACAGCCCTGCTGGCCCAGGGCCTTACGAGCCATCCGTTCCTGGCTCACCCCCGCCATCACCCTGACCCGATGGTGGCAAGCCTGGACGGACACAGACCCACCCTCCGAGCTCCAGGCCCTGATCGACGCGGTCACCACCGGACACGGCATTGACCTCTACCGCCGGATTTAACGAACTACCGGTAGCTGGCCGCCGCGAGAGCTTCCGGTGGTGCAGGGGTTACCTGATTCCGGTCGATGTGGTGACCGCCCGCGCGATCCGGGATCCGACGAGGCGCTCCGCCACATCGAGTGGGTACCAGGCGGCGCCGGTCACCTCGGACTCCTGGATGCGTCCGACCTCGGCGTCACCCGTCGCGAAGGCATAACCGATGTCCAGGTGGTAGTGGTCCGGCTCGTCCTTCGCGGGCCTGGCCGGCACCTGGCCGAACTCGATATAGGCGGGGTGCGCCGAGACAGGGACAACCTGTTCGGGGTCGATGCCGGTCTCCTCGGACAGCTCCCGCATGGCTGCGCCGATCAGCGTCCTATCGGTCGGTTCAAGATGACCGCCTGGCTGCAAAGTGATCCCGTACGCGAGGTGTTCGATCAGGAGGACCTCGGCGTGGTCCCGAACCAGCAGCGCGCCGGCGGTGACGTGCATCGGGAAGGTACGCCGCGAGGCGAACCCTCGGCCTTCGGCCAAGAGCCGCAGCGGCTCGCCCAGTTGTCCGGCCTCTTGCGGGTAGCGCTCCAGATAGGCGGTGAGCACTCCCGCGATGTCGGAATCAGTGATCGCCACAGGTCATCGCCCTCCGCTCAGCCCGAAGAGGGGTTCCGCCGGAATGTGCCGCTCGAGGGCGGCCATCAAGCACGTGCACAGTCAGCTCCACGAGGGTCGTGCCGTTCCGGAAGCCCCGCACTCTACAAGCCCGACGGGCCCCATACGCACCAACGCGCCCGTTGGTGTGCGGCGCTTGCGAACCTCGGCGATTCGGCCAACCGCCCTTGGTGTCAGTGCCGTTGCGCGAACTGGGTCCGTGCAGCTTCCACGATTCCTCGAACGCTCTATCCCGGGACTTCAGGACCGACCGAAAAACGTGTGTTCGATATCAGGGCTGTGTCGTTGAGCCTCACGAACCAGCCGTGACCGACCGACAGGGGGATCGACTTGACCTCGGGCAGCACAGCCGCACAGCCGAGTACAGACGAAGCGGAGGGGACTCCACCGGATGGCGAGGGCACGGCGCAGGAGGAGGAGTTCCAGTACCGGGACGAGTCTCGGCTCCAAGCCGGCGCGCAGATGACGACGACCACGATGGCGCGGCGCCTGCCTGTGCTGGTGCGTCGGTCGTTGCGGATGGCGTGGCAGGTGGACCGGGGCGCGACGGCCGGACTGCTCGCGTGCCAGATCGGCACCGGCGTGCTGGCCGCACTGGGCCTGTTCGCCGTCACCGGCACCCTCACCGCGCTGATCTCCTCCGGCGACATCACCGAGCGTCTGCGGGAGGCGGCTCCGCAGCTGGCCGTCATCGCCGTGGCCGCCGGGCTGCGCGCCCTGCTGGGAGTCACGGTGACCTGGCTGACCGGGCGGCTGCGGCCGGTGCTCGCCCGTGCCGCGGAAGTCAGCATGGTCGAGGCTGCTCTCGGCGCCGAGGCCGCGGCGAACAACAAGCCGGGGTACAACGACCAGTACGACATCGCCGACCGCGGCGCCCAGGTCACTCCCGACCTCGTGGAGGAAGCCCAGGACGTGCTGGGCGCCACGGCGACCCTCGCCGCCGGCGCGACCGTCCTCACCGTGATCCATCCAGTTCTGTTGCCTCTGCTTCTCCTGGCGTGCCTGCCGCAGGCCGCCGCATACGTGCGCGCGGCCCGCGTGGTGTACCTCGCGAGCCTGGAGACGTCAGGGCGCCGGCGAATGCTGCACAAGCTGCGCTGGCACATGTCCTACATGGAGTCCAGCGAGGAGATGCGGGCCTGCCTCGCCGGTCCTTTCCTCCTCGGCCGCTACCGGCGCCTGGCCGCCTCCGTCAACGTCTCCGAGCGCGAGGCCGCGAACACCGGGGCCTGGATGGGCCTGGCCGGTGCGGCGGCCGGCGGAATCGCCTCGGCGGCGGTTTGGGCGACGCTGCTGTGGCTCCTGGTATCCGGCCGGATGGACCTGGCGGCCGGGGGCGGTGCGGTCTTCGCCCTGCAGACGGCGACCGGCTCCGTCCGCGGCATCATCAACGGCGGGGCCCGGCTGGTGCGCACCGGCTGGTACGTGCAGGACTGGCAGAACTTCATCGACAACGCGCACGGGCAGGCGATGGTGGCCTCGCGTGGGTCCGAGGTACTGCCAGCGCCGCCGGAACGGTTCGAGGTCCGCGACCACCTACCGGTACGACGGTGCGGAGAAGGACAGCCTGGCCGGGGTGTCGCTGACGGTACGGCGCGGGGAGATCGTGGCGCTGGTCGGGGAGAACGGGTCGGGGAAGACGACGCTGTCCCGGCTGATCTGCGGGCTGCTGCTGCCGACCTCCGGGGAAGTGGCCTGGGACCACAAGACCACCGCGCGGCTGGAGCCGTGGGAGGCGTGGAAGCACGTAGCGGTGGCACCGCAGCGGTTCACCTACCTGCCGCTGACGCTGCGCGACAATGTCACCCTGGGGCAGGGCGACACCAGTGACGCCGCGCTCATGGCGGCCTGCGAGGCGTCCGGAGCCGCGGCCATGCTGCCCGCCCTCCGTTCCGGCCTCGACACCCTCCTGACCAGCGAATGGTTCGGCGGCCACCAGCTGTCCGGCGGGCAATGGCAACGCGTCATCCTGACCAGGGCCTTTCACCGGAAGGCCGAGCTCCTGGTGATGGATGAGCCCACGGCCGCCCTCGACGCCCGAGCTGAGCACCATGTCTTCACCGGCCTGCGGGACCTGGCCAAGGACCGGGCCATCCTTCTGATCACGCACCGGCTCGCCAATGTCGCCGTGGCCGACCGGATTGTCGTTCTCGACCAGGGCCGCCTGGTCCAGGAGGGAACGTACGCCCAGCTCACCCGCGAACCCGGACTCTTCCGGACCCTGTGGGAGTTGGAGCAGCGCACCGGAGGTGCGCCCGATCCCACCTGAGACCTCGCCGCCGTCCTGAGCCAACCCCGGCCGTCCGGCAACGGCCGGGGTCCGTCGATCCGCCTACCTGGCTGGCCGACCCGGCGCCCCCACGACCAACGCGACCGACACCCCAGGAGGAACCGTGTTCCCCGACCTCAGAAGTTGTTGAGTCTTTCCGCGAGTCAGGCCACCGCTCGAAGCGGTACCTGATCATCCTCACAGTCTTTCCGTGCTTGAGGGCTGCGTTTCCGCTGGTCAGGGATAGAGGCGGTGTTTCTGTGGGAGTGGTGGGCTGTCGTGTCATCGCTTCTGTGGGGGTTGTGGATGCCGTCGGTCCTGGGGCTGCTGGAACAGCGCGAGCTCGCTGCTCGCCGCCGGGTGGATGCGTTGCGGGAGGAAGCCGACCGTATTCAGGCCGAGTTGAGCGTGGCCGAGCTGGAGTGGAAGGAATGGGCCGTCGCCCGCTCGCGCGTCGGTGAGGTTCTGGATCCGGTGGACGAGACCGGGCAGGACCATGCTCCGGCCGTGCCGACGTCGACAAAGGCAGAGGCCGCGAGGCCGAAGTCGCAGGTGCCCGTGTGGCGTGAGGGGCTGGCCTGGTCGGTGCTGTCGGTGGACTATCAGCGCATCGTGCAGGCGCTCGCGGACCGGCATCGGCTCCGTCAAGGGCCGCTGACCTGCCAGGAGTTGGCTGTCTTGTTCGGCCTGGACGCGGTGCCGGCCGAGGTGGAGGTGTTGCGGTCGAAGGCGAAACGCCTGGTGGCACGCGGCTGGCTCGCCGAGCGGCAGCCGGGCCGGTTCACCCTTGCAGACGTCGTCGCGTCGCGGCCAAGCGGCGGGTCATGAGCAGGATCATCGACCAGTAGACCATCGCTTCGGCGCTGGTGGTGCGGCGCTCGTAGTCGCGCGCAAGGCGGCGGGTGCGCATCAGGTGGGCGAAGAACCGCTCCACGATCCACCGCTTGGGCAGCACCACGAAGCCACGCATGTCGTCGCTGCGCTTGGCGATCGACAGGACCAGCGCGAGCCCGGTCAGGCAGTATTCGACGAGGCTGCCGGTGTAGCCGCCGTCGGCCCAGACCAGGGCGAGCCGGTGGTGCGCGTCGGCGACTTGTCGCAGCAGGACCTGGGCGGCGGCGCGGTCGCCGGTGTCCGCGGCGGTGACCATCACTCCCAGCGGCAGGCCGAGCGTGTCGACCACGACGTGCCGCTTGCGGCCGTTGACCAGCTTCCCGCCGTCGAACCCGCGGCTGTCGGAGCCGACGACGGCGTCCGCTTTGACGGACTGCGAGTCGATCACACCCGCACTCGGCTCCGCGTCGCGGCCCAGCTTCTCGCGGACCGTGGCGCCCAGCCGGTCGTGGAACTCCCTGACCAGGGCGTGGTCGCGCCAGCGGCGGAAGAATGCATTGTACGAGTCCGGCGGACAGCCTGCCGACGGCTCCTCCGCCCTGGGCCCGGGGAAGACATGGACCAACGTGAGCAGCGTGCTGTTCGCGCTGCTCCGCGACAGTACCGTCTACGAACCCACATCCCACGCCTCCCCCGCACGAGCGCACCTGGTTGGCGTGGCCGGGCCCCAACCCCACCTTCGACAGCCCTGACGACCTCGCCGAGTCGCGGACGGCCTGGTCGGCGGGCTTGACATGGTCTCCGAGGAGATGGCCGTGACGGTGCAAGGGCTCGGACCGCCGCTCTCTGCCCGACCGGCCGGGCGCCTCGCCGGTCGACCTACAGCTGTTCGAAGCGGGTCATGAGCAGTCGAGGCAGCTGACTGCCCGTTTCCGGACCGTGACGATCGGAATTCCCGGCTCCCTCACCTGCGCTGTCGTACACCCTCGCCATGAGCTACACACTCTGTGTATACACGCCGCGTATACACGGCGTGTATAGTGCGGGTCATGTCCATCGGTCACACCCTTTTGGGGCTCCTGGAGTCCGGCCCGCGACACGGTTACGACCTGAAGCGGGCCTTCGACGAGACGTTCGGTCACGACCGACCGCTGCACTACGGCCAGGTCTACTCGACGATGTCCCGGCTGCTGAAGAACGGCCTCGTCGAGGTCGACGGGATCGAGGCCGGCGGCGGCCCGGAGCGCAAGCGCTACGCGATCACCGACGCTGGCATCACCGACGTAGAGCGGTGGCTCGCGACCCCGCAGAAGCCGGAGGAATACCTCCAGTCGGCCCTCTACACCAAAGTCGTCCTCGCGCTGCTCACCCATCGGGACGCCGCCGACATCCTGGACACCCAACGCTCCGAACACCTGCGCAGCATGCGCATCCTGACCGACCGCAAGCGCGAGGGCGATCTGGCGGACCAGCTGATCTGCGACCACGCCCTCTTCCACCTGGAAGCGGACCTGCGCTGGCTGGAGCTGACCGCCGCCCGACTCGACAAACTCCGTGAGGCTGTAGCTCGATGACGACTCCTCCCCCTGGTTCCCTGCTCACCGCGCAGGACCTGCGCAAGACCTATGGGCACACCCATGCCCTCGACGGCGCCGAGTTCTCCATCCACCCCGGCGAGGTCGTCGCCATCATGGGCCCCTCCGGCTCCGGCAAGTCGACGCTGCTGCACTGCCTCGCGGCCATCCTGCCGCCCGACTCCGGGTCGATCACATACAACGGGCGCGAGGTGACGACGATGAGCGACGCCCAGCGCAGCGCGTTACGCCGCTCCGAGTTCGGCTTCGTGTTCCAGTTCGGGCAGCTCGTGCCGGAACTGACCTGCGTGGAAAACGTCGCCCTGCCGCTCAGGCTGAACGGCACCTCCCGCAAGGAAGCCGAGCGGGCGGCGCTCGGCTGGATGGAACGCCTGGAGGTCGACGACCTGAAGGGCAAGCGGCCCGGCGAGGTCTCCGGCGGCCAGGGCCAGCGCGTCGCCGTGGCCCGCGCGCTGGTCACCGGCCCCCGGGTGCTGTTCGCCGACGAACCGACCGGCGCGCTCGACTCCTACAACGGTGAGCGCGTGATGGAACTGCTCACCGGCGCGGCCCGCTCCACCAACGCCGCCGTCGTCCTCGTCACCCACGAGACACGGGTGGCCGCCTACTCCGACCGCGAGATCGTCGTACGCGACGGCAAGTCCCGGGACATGGAGCGCGCCATATGAGTCCGCGCCAGTGGTCCAGAGACCTGGCCATGGGAGCCCGGTTCGCCGTCACCGGCGGCCGCGAGGGCTGGGTCCGAATGACGCTGACAGCGGTCGGCGTCGGCCTCGGCGTGGCTCTGCTCCTGTTGTGCACCGCGATGCCCAACGTGTTCACCTCCCGCAGCAAGGTGGAGGACGCCCGCTACGCCAACACGTACTCCCAGACGGTCCCGCCCAAGGCCGACAACACTTTCCTGATCGCCGATGCCGACACCACCTGGCACGACGACGACGTCCGGGGCCGGTTCGTCGAACCCGAGGGCAGGCGGGCGCCGCTGCCCCCCGGGGTCGACCGCTTCCCGGGTAAGGGCGAGATGGTGGTCTCCCCCGCGCTCAAGGACCTGCTGGACTCGGACGACGCGAAACTGCTGCGGGAGCGCCTGCCGTACAAGATCACCGGCACGATCGGCGAGAGCGGGCTGATCGGCTCGCACGAACTGGCTTACTACGCGGGCGCCTCGGGGTTGAAGCTCACGGACTCCTCCCTGGTGACACGGCTGGCCAAGTTCGGCAAACCGGACGCGACGCCCGAGAAGAGCGACCCGGTGCTGCTGCTCATGGTCTTGGTCGTGTTCGTGGTGCTGCTGACGCCGGTCGCCGTGTTCATCGCCGCCGCCGTCCGCTTCGGCGGCGAACGCCGCGACCGCCGCCTCGCCGCGCTGCGCCTGGTCGGCTCCGACCGGGGGATGACCCGGCGGATCGCGGCGGGCGAGGCGCTGGCAGGAGCTCTGCTCGGTCTGGCCGTGGGCACCGGCTTCTTCTTGCTCGGCCGCCAGAAGCTGGGCACCGGCGAGTTGCTGGGCGTGAGCGTCTGGCCCAGCTACCTCGACCCCACTCCCGCGCTTGCCGCGCTGGTCGCGGTGGCGGTGCCGGTCGCCGCGGTGCTGGTCACGCTGCTCGCGATGCGCGGCGTGGTCGTCGAACCCCTCGGTGTCGTGCGTGCTGCCAAGCAGAGTCGCCGTCGGCTGTGGTGGCGGCTGCTGCCGACTCTGGCCGGCCTCGCGATGCTCTACCCGATGATCGGCCAAGGTCACAAGAACGGAAACTTCAACCAGTACCTCGTCATCGGCGGCGTCCTGATGTTGCTGATCGGCATCACCGCCCTGCTGCCCTGGGCCGTGGAGGCGGTCGTCGTCCGGCTCGGCAAGGGCCCGCTGTCCTGGCAGTTGGCCGTGCGACGACTGCAGTTGAGTAGCGGCACTGCCGCCCGCATGGTCAACGGCATCGCCGTGGCGGTGGCCGGGGCCATCGCGCTGCAGATGCTCTTCACGGGAACGCAGAGCCAGTACACCAAGAGCACCGGCAAGGACCCCAGCCGGGTCCAGATGCAGGTCGACTTCAGCGGCCCCAAGCCGCTGCCCGGCATCGAGCGCGAATTCACCGGCACCAAGGGGGTCCGGGCCGCGGTGGCCCTGGCCCGCTCCCAGTACGGGGACGCACGTCGCAACCCGGAGAACAGCAACGGCCTGACCGTGGGTAACTGCGCCGCCCTGCGTGAACTCGCCACATTGCCCTCCTGCAAGGACGGTGACGTGTTCATCACGCGAACGCGGAGCGGTTACTCGGACCCCAGCAACGCATCCGAAATCGCCCTGGTGAAGCCCGGTCGGCAGCTCTACATCGACCCGTCATACGACGGCGCCGAACGCCGCCTCGAGGTGCCCTGGACCGTTCCGGCAAACATTCGGGAGGTGAACGCGCGCAAGGACTCACTGCAGGACTACACCAGTCTGCTGGTCACCCCCGCCGCCCTGCCCCAAAAGGCCGCGCCCGCGGTGTTCTCGGACGGTGTCTACCTGCGTCTGGACCCGTCGGTGCCGGACTCACGGGAGTACATACGCAACGTCGTCGCCCGCATCGACCCCCTGGCACAAACCTACAGTTGGTCGGCGACCCAGGAGGACGTCAAGTACACCTCCATCCGCACCGGCCTGTTCGTCGGCTCCGCCTTCGTGCTGGCACTGATCGGCGCGAGTCTGCTGGTCTCCCAGCTGGAGCAGCTGCGCGAGCGCAGGAAGCTGCTCTCCGCGCTGGTCGCCTTCGGCACCCGGCGCCGCACGCTGACCCTGTCGGTACTGTGGCAGACGGCCCTCCCGGTCGGACTCGGCCTCGTACTGGCCACATCGGTGGGCATCACCCTTGGCTCGGCGCTGCTGAAGATGACCCGTACACCGGTGGCCATGGACTGGGCGAGCGTCCTGACCATGACCGGCGTGGGCGCGGCCGTGGTCGGCGTGGTCACGCTGCTCAGCCTGCCGCCGCTGCTGCGGATGATGCGCCCGGAAGGCCTGCGCACGGAATAACCCCTCACACACCCCCCGAAGTGGGCTCCTCCTGCCAGGAGGAGTTCCGCTTCGGCCACAGTGAACTCAAGCACCTCGACGCTGCGGAGGCCCTTCTGCAGCAGTTCCTCCCGGACATGTTCCGCCGCTTCAAGCCTGGAACCTGACGCAACCGGCTTGCAGCGGCGGCCCGAGGTAGTCCTCGGGCCGCCGCTGGTCTTGCTGTTCAGCTCCCGGTGATGCGGGTCCAGGTGAACGGGCCGAACGAGGTGGACGTCGTCGGGTTGTGGGCTCCTGGGGTGACGGTCAGCTTCAGCCATTCCAGGGGTGTGGTGCTTCCGTGCACGACGATGCGGTGGAAGTTCCGGACGGCGTAGCCGGGGTGGCTGTTCCAGGCGTCGTACGCGCAGACGTCCTCGTCGCCCGTGCAAGGCGCGCCCTGGGTGAGCGGGTTGTCCGAGCGGTAGACGTGCGAGTCGCCGACGAGCAGGAGCACCGGCTTGCCGAAGGCAGCGGTGTGCCTGGCGAGGCTGGAGACGACCGGCTCGTAGTTCGCCACGTGGTCGGCCGTCTTGCCGTCCAGGTCCCACATGTCGGCCTGGGTGGTGACGACGACGTTGGACATGCCGCCGGCCTTGGCGAGCGCGAAGGCGGTGTCCAGCCAGCGCAGGTCGGCCGCGGTGCGCTGGCTGGCCTCGTCGAGCTGCTCCTGGGAGGCCGTCGGCGCGCCGTACCAGGGGTCGGCGTCGTTGTTGGAGCCCCCGGGCACGTTGACCGTCACGAACAGGGTGCCGTTCTTGACCCAGAGCACGTTCTCCACGTACTTAGCGTCCTCGGGGTGCGCCCAGTTCGGCAGCTGCGCCTGCGACAGGACGCGCAGTGTCCCGCTGCCGAGGGTGTGGCCCGGCTCGTGGAAGAACGTCTTGCGGACCAGATCCAGGTTCGCGGCCGGGTTGCCGGAGGCGTAGTCCACCGACTGGCCGGTGGCCGGATCGAGTACGTAGTCGATCTGCCCCGTGAGCGGGTTGTACGTGCCGCCGCCCTCCTTGGCCTTGTGGCAGTCGGCCCACTCGTTGTCGCCGGGGGTGTAGACCATCGGATCCGCGAAGGTCTTCCACAGCGCGGCGATGGACTGGTCGTAAGCGGCGGTGCAGTACTGCTTGCCGGAGTGGATGTCGCCGACATGGATCACGGTGCTGACGTCCGGATCGGCGTTGACGTTGGCGATGAACGCCGGCGTCCCGTCGAACTCGGAGGTGTCGATCGGGGAGGTGCCGTACGGGGCGTCGCCGTACACGGCGAGCGTGAACGGCGCACGGGCCCCGGACCCGGAGTCGGTCGCGTTCGCCGTCACGGCGGTGGCCCATATCGCGCTGAACGCCAGGGCCAGGCCCACGGCTGCAAACGACCTTCTCTTCATTTGTCTCCTCGGTGAGTTCGACCGTGCCGAAAGCAGCGTGCTGGCAGCGCCCGTCTCACCGGAAACGGACAGGCGAACGGAAGTTGAATACGGCGTCTATCGATCAGTCATCCTGGCGCGGCATGTCCAGCCGCTCTCCCATGGCCTTCTCGATACGGGCTCGATGGGCCGCCTCCCACACGTCGAAGGGACTCCCCGATCGAGGTCACAAGTCCCGCCCCAGGCCCAGAGATCAGTCAGTATCAGCACCAACGACCTTCGGCCGAATGGGTGACGGCTGATACCGCACAGGGCGCCGAGATCAAGTACTGGCGGCTTTTGGGCTTACCTCGGCGCTACCTCAGACGGGGCTCGATTCCCACCGCCGGGGCCTCCGCCCTGACCGGAACGATCAGTAACGAGACCGGCCCGCCGGGGAGCTGACGCCCCGCTGCCCGGCACGGGCCGGGCGGCGACCGTCGGCAGACCTGCCCGGGCCGGGGCCCTCTCACCCGTGAGGCGTGAGACGGCCCCCGTCACCCTACGCGCCGGACCAGGATGAGCGGCCGGCAGTGTTAGTGCCGATCACCGGCGACGTGCTGCGTCGCATCACTGTGGGCCAGATCCTCGCCCGAGCCCAAGCCGAACTGGCTGACCAGTCCTGGAGAGACGAGGGCGTCATCGTCCTCGGGCGATCCCGGGCGGCGGAACCAGACCTGGCGCCCCGAACCGTGCAAGCGCTGGAGAACGCACACCTCCTCGCCACACCGGCGCAGCGACGGCGACCGCGGCTCGACGAAGGCCTCCTGCACAGAGTGGCCCACGCATATCTCCGCGAAGCCATCAACGGACCTGGGCTTACCCGGCGCCTGGCCAGCCTGTTCGACCGGCCGGAGCCCACCATCAAGGACTGGATCAAAGCAGCCCGGGAACGCGGCTACCTGTCCCCCGCAGTCCCTGGCCGCCGAGCTGCCGGCCCAGGTCCGCTCCTTCGCCACCCCGAGGAACACTCGCCGTCATCTCCCTGAGCGCTCTACATCTCAGTCGCTCACGTCGCTGTCCTGCGCCGCGGCGCGAGATGACCGTTGGCCCGCCCCATGCCACCACAGAGGTGGAATCGCATGCTGGCCTTACTCGTAAGTACGGACGCGGCGTGCGGCGCCTGCCGAACGGGCTCACTGTGGAGTGCAGTCGGCCCGACACGATCCCTGTGGCCGGCTCCGGCCCGAACGACGTGTCCGCTGCCCCCGGCCACATACATCGGGCAGGGCGCACCGGTCGATGCGCGAAGGGTGAGGACCCGGGACCGTGGCGGCACTGGTCCTCACCCACTACACCGAAGCTCACCTTGACCAGCGCCCTGACGGCCTGGTCAGGTCAGGGCCCGCGCGCTACGAAGATCCTGATTTCGCGGTGATCCTGCACGGGCCCCGCCGACGGGAGGGCAGGGTCATCAGGAACCCGCCGGTTGGAGGCGCTGCTGGGAGCGTGTCTGCCGTATGGAAGGCATGCGATAGCCCCTGTCAGTTCGCCGTCTGCTCGTCAGTCGTGGTCGGGTGGTACGAGGCTCAGGTGAGGCGGCGGACCGGGGGACGCTTCGGCCTGTGGAGAGCGTGTCTAGTGCTGTGACCGCGTAGGTTCGCCGGGTTGGTAGTCGTGGCGGTTGGATGTGCGGTGACGTCCGGCAACATCGCGCGGGCGAGCCTCAACGCGCTCGTCCAGGTGTGGGTGGGCCCGGCCCTGGAGTCGCTGCCCAAGCTCGCCGACGAGAACCCGGCCCCCTTCGACCTGGTCTTCATCGACGCCGACAAGAGCAACGACCCGCAGTACCTGGAGTGGGCGCTCCGCCTCCCCCAGCGCGGGCAGCCTGATCGTGGTCGACAACGTCGTACGGCAGGGCCAGGTCGCCGACGCCCGCAGCACCTCGCCGGACGTGGTGGGCAGCCGGGCCGTGATCGAACTGATCGGCAGCCACCCGAGGTTGACCGGCACGGCGCTGCAGACGGTGGGCAGCAAGGGCCACGTTCGGCTTCGCTCTGGCGCGCGTGCTGGCGTAGCCCCCGGCCGCTCAGCTCTTCGGGGTGAGGTCGAAGGCGGGGTAGGACGGCGTGGACAGCCCGAAGCCGGACGACGGGTAGCCGGACGGTGCGGGGGATGCCGTGGGGATGCCGTTGTCGTCGCAGAGCTGGGGCGCGGACGGCGCGAACACGTGGTAGTCAACCACGCGCTTGGTCGGGAAGGTGACGTCGTCGCCGACGATCGTGTTGCCCGTGCTGATCTTGGTCGGCAGTTCGCGTTTCTTGAGCGGTGCGCCAACGTAGATCGCCTCCAGGAAGCCGTCACAGGGGCTGGCCTTGGCCGAGGCGAAGCCCTTCGGCGGCTTCACGTCGTGGACCTTGCGGCCGTCGATGTGCAGTTCGGTGCGCTTGAGGAACTGCAGGGCGTAGTCGTAGTTCACCTCCCTCGAAAGCGGGTCGGCGGCCGAAGTGGAGCTGGACGGCCGGTAGTTGACGCGCCAGTACTGGACCTGGACGGTCACCCGGTCGCACAAGGGCCCGTCGAAGCCGGGCATGGACTTGGGGAACCGGACCTCTCCCGGGCCCAGGGCCGGCGTGCCGACCTGCCCCCAGTCGACCCAGTCCACCGCCTTCGCCCTACTCCACTTCGCGTTCGGATGGCAGCCGGCCGCGTTCGTGGGGTAGATGTCCGACGGTTTGACCGCAGGGGTGGGCGAGGCCGTCGAAGGGGTGGTGGCCGGGGCCGCCGCGGTCGTCGTCGCGGAGGGGCTGGAAGCGGCGTCGTCACCGCCCCCGCCGGAACAGCCGGCGGCCGCCAGCACCGCCGCAACGATCACGGCCGCACGAACCCGTCTGTGCGCAGTGGTCATCCCGCTTTCCCCCCGTCCACCCGATGGGCAACCATGCTCCCAGGTGAAGTTGCCCGTCGGCCATGACGGAAAACTCACGTTTCGCGGGGTTCGAAGCGGGCGGCGGGTCCTCAGAGAGCGTCATCTCTCGATGTTTCCCATTTCGTCAATGAAGGCGAGAATGCCCACCTGGAGGTCCTTGTCCACGCCGACCCGGAGCTCATGATCCGGATTTGCCATACTCGAGAAGCGGCCGATCCAAGGAGTACAGGATGGCCGTATTCCCGAGCTCCGAACTGGCGAGAAGCGTGTCGATGAGGCCGTCAATATCGTCGACGCCCAGCACGGGGTGCTTGTCCGCATGCTCTCGTCGATAAAAGACCTCAGCCTTCCCCTGCACTATTTTTCCTTCCAATTTCTCGCTCTCCGGGCCCAACCCTCCCAGGCGAGTTTGAGAGTGATGGACTGTCAGCGCCTGCCTGAGACCGTGTTTGAGATCTGCCGTGTCCCAGGGCAGGAGGGGGCGTTGAGCCTTGCGTGAATGGCTCTGGGGGCGGGTATCCGTCGGATCTGACGGATGAGCAGTGGGCTCTGGTCGAGCCGCTACTGCCGGCGGCGAGGGTCGGGCCGAAGGGTGGGCGGCGGGAGAAGCACCCGCGTCGGCGGATCGTGGATGCGATCTTCTATGTGGTGCGGACCGGGTGCGCCTGGCGCCAGCTGCCGAAAGACTTCCCGCCCTGGCCCACTGTGTATTGGTACTTCACTTGGTGGCACGACGACGGCACCGTCGAGCAGGTCCACGACACATTGCGAAGCTGGGTACGCAAGGCTGACGGCCGTAGCGCGGAGCCGAGCGCCGGGCTGATCGACTCGCAGTCCGTGCGCACGGCCGATACGGTCCCCGTCGGCACTCGGGGCTTCGACGCGGGCAAGAAGGTGAAGGGCCGCAAGCGGTTCATCGTCACGGACACCCTGGGCCTGCTGCTGGCGGTTCACGTGGGCGCGGCGAACATCCAGGACCGCGACGGTGCGAAGCGTTCCTTGCTGTGGAGTCGCCTGGACCATCCGGGCGTGCAGAAGATCTGGGCGGACCAAGGCTTCGCCGGCCGCCTCGTGGAATGGTCACGCACGATCCTCGGTCGTGAGCTGGAAATCGTACGCAAAGCACCGGACCAGCGCGGATTCCAGGTCCAGCCCAAGAGATGGGCGATCGAGCGCACCTTCTCGTGGCTCACCGCCCACCGCCGCCTCGCCCGTGACTACGAGACCAGCCCAGCCCGTTCAGAGACCATAATCCGCTGGGCAACGATCGGCATCATGGTCCGCCGGCTCACCCGTGGTCGACCGGCGACGCGTCCGGGCCCGCGCTCGCTCCTGCGAGACGCTCCGTAGATGCGTCGCCCCTTTCCCTTCCAGGGGAAGCATCTTGCGCCGGCGTTCTATGGAACCAGGAAGCATTCAACGCTCTGTTGCAGGTCAGGGGGCAGTCCGGTCAACTTCGAGACGATCACGCGAAGCTCTCGGCCGAGTTCGGGAAACTCGGCCCAGACCGATGGATTGCTGGCGAGGACCGCAGACAGCAGATCACCTTCGTACATATGGCCCTCTGCCATCGGGTTCTCCCGCAGTACCTCCAGCGCCAGTGGCAGGAGGTGGGACAAGCCTATGTCCTGCCTGATCAGCAAGCGCATGTCCTCGACCGTCAGCTCGCCGATCGGTCGACGTCGCAACGCGAGTGCAGTAGCGACAAGGCGGGTGTCGTCGGCTGACGGGGCCGACCATCGGTCGCGTTCGAGCTCTTCAAGGGAGCGGTGACGGTTCAGGGATCGAGTCACCGAAGGATCGTCCCATGCAGATCTCAAACACGGTCTGAGGAACGGTACGTCCGTCCGCCTCGGAGGGTGGCTCGACAACACCCGGCGGCGGCCCGACACGCTCGCCCGGAGCGCCGAGCGGAACTCCATCAGTTGGGCATGCGCTGGTAGGTCCGCTACCGAAGGGAAGCTCTCGGTGAATCACTTCGGTTCGTGGGGCTGCTCTGTCAGCTGGATGCCACATTGCCGGTCGGTCGGTCTCCGAGCGCGAACTGCTCTTTCGGGGCGCACCATCGGCAGTCGGGGTTGGTGCGGGAGTTGATGAGGTCTCGTGTTCGGGTGCGGGGGCAGTGCAGCGCGTTGGCGTGGTCGAGGTCGTCGTCGTGGAGGCAGCTGACGGCGTGCATGAAGTGGCTGACGCCTTCGGCGGCGGTGAGGGCGTTGAGGGGGAGGGCGCTGGCGGCTGGTGTGCCGGGGACGTATTGTGCGGCGGCTCGGTCGGTGGGGGTGTGCATGTCGATGGCGAGGTCGGTGGGGTTGATCAGTCCGTCGCACCACAGGCAGCCGGTTCCGGGGAGAAGGAATCTGGTGACGGCGTGGATTTGTCCGACGGTGCCGTCTCGTACGGGGATCTTCACGCCGACCTGGGTGGCAGGGATGAGGTCCTCCCTGTCATCCAGCCACGAGAAGGACAGCTGAGCTTGAGGCGCTGAACGCCAGCGGCATCTACCTGCTCTCGAACATCGCCGCAGGCCAACCCCGCGCCACAAAGGCGTGGGCCCCTTGCCCTTGGCGAACGCCTCGAACTCGTCGCGCAGTGGCTTGGGCAGGCGGAATCTCACTAGCGTCGGCGCCGTCCACAGCTGCGGTGTCGGTGATCAGGCCAGATCTCCGGCCGGGTCGGCGAGGCGCATCAGGCTTACTCCGCGGGTTCGCGGAGGGTGCAGCCGGTCAGTCCGGCTGCGGTCTGGGTGAGGTGCTGGGTCAGTACCTCGGCCGCGGTGTCGGCGTCGCGGGCCAGCGCCGCCTCCTCCAGCTGGCGGTGCTCGCCGGCGTGGTCCCGGTCGGGGACGCGGTGCGCCGACCAGCGGCGAGCCAGTTCGCTCGCGGTCCACGTCCGGTCGAAGGTCTCCAGCAGGACGGGGTTGCCGCAGCCCTCCAGCAGGGTGCGGTGGAAGACCCGGTGGGCTTCGGACCATGCGCCGCTGTAGTACTCGCCCTCCTCCGGCGCGTACGCCGGGGTGCGGGCCAGGCGGTGGTGGGCGGCTCGTACACGGGACTCCCAGTCGAGGTCGCCGCGCTCGATGGACATGCGCAGCATGACCGGTTCGATGGTCCGGCGGGCCTCCGCGACCTCCTGCCAGCGGCGGTCGGAGCAGGCCGGGACGGCGAAGCCGCGGTTGGGCAGCCGGTCGGCGAGGCCCTCGCCGACCAGTCGCACGAGCGCCTCGCGCACGACGGCCAGACTCACGCCCTGTTCCTTGGCCAGGTCCTGCGGCTTGAGGGCGTCACGGGGGGCGTGGTTCCCGCGCATGATCGCGTCCCGCAGGTGTGCGTAGACCTGCTCGGAGAGCATCTGCTTCCCCGGTGAGGTCGAGGTGTGGACCGTCTGAGTCATGCCCCCAGCATAGACGATCCAGCGAATAATCGATTATTAGTGTTATGGTCGATCCAGCGGTTGATGAAAGGCGGTGGCGGTGCCTCCACACGACGCTGTGAGCCCCGCCGGCCGCATCACCGCCAACCCACGGCACGGCCTGAAAGGAACGACGCGATGAGCGCCAACGACCCCTTCGCCCGCCTCCCCGAGGTGGCCTCCTTCACCGTTACCAGCACCACCGTCACCGACGGCGCCGCATGGTCGCCCGAGCAGTACTCCTCCGGCGTCCCCGGCGGGAAGGACATCTCCCCGCAGCTGTCCTGGAGCGGCGCCCCGGCAGGCACCAAGAGCTACGCCGTCACCGTCTACGACCCCGACGCCCCCACCGGGTCCGGGTTCTGGCACTGGGCGGTCGCCGACGTCCCCGCCACTGTCACCGAGCTGCCCGAGGGCGCCGGCGACGACGCCGGCTCGGGCCTGCCCGAGGGCGCCTTCCAACTGCCCAACGACGCCCGTGCGGCCCGCTTCATCGGCGCCGCCCCGCCGGCCGGGCACGGCCCACACCGCTACTTCGTCGTCGTGCACGCCCTCGACGTCGCCTCCATCGGCGTCCCGGCCGACGCCACCCCGGCCGTCCTCGGCTTCACCATGGCCGGCCACATCCTCGGCCGCGCGGTACTGACGGCCACCGCCGAAACCCCCGCCTGACCAACAGCATGTCCCCACTCATCGACACCACTCAGATGTATCTCCGCACGATCCTGGAGCTCGAGGAAGAAGGCGTGGTCCCCCTGCGCGCCCGCATCGCCGAGCGCCTGGACCAGAGCGGCCCCACCGTCAGCCAGACCGTCGCCCGCATGGAGCGCAAGGGTCTGCTGCACGTCGCCGGCGACCGGCACCTGGAGCTGACCGGGGAGGGCCGACGGATCGCCACGCGCGTGATGCGCAAGCACAGGCTCGCGGAGTGCCTGCTCGTCGACGTGATCGGGCTGGAGTGGGAGCGGGCCCACGCCGAAGCCTGTCGCTGGGAGCACGTGATGAGCGAGGCCGTCGAAAGCCGCATCCTTGAGCTGCTGCGGCACCCGACCAAGTCGCCCTACGGCAAACCGATCCCGGGCCTGGAGGAACTCGGCGGGAAGAGCACCGTGGATCCGTTCCCCGGAGAGAGCATGGTCAGCCTCAGCGACCTTGAGCCCGGGCCGAACGGCGCGAGCGCGGTCGTACGGTGCATCAGGGAGCTGATCCAGACCAACCCTCAGCTGATGTACGCCCTGCGGCACGCCGGGGTGCAGCCCGGCGTGGTCGTGAGCGTGACGTCCTTGCCCGGCGGCGTGATGGTCAGCAGCGACGGGGAGGCCGCGGAACTCCCCACGCAGGCCGCCGCGCATGTCTTCGTGGCCAAGCGGAGCCCAGCCGGACGCCGACCCAGACCGTAAGGCCCTTGCAGGCAGGCGGACGCCCTCGACCACGATCGTGGTCGAGGGCGTCCGCCTGATTCAGCGGAACGCGTGCACGAGCTCGCTCAGCACGTGACGGCTGGCCAGTTCTCCCAGGACTGCCGGGACCTCGTCGAGAGCGAGAGCGTTCTGGACAGCAAATGCACTCACAAGCCGGACCCATGATCACTCGACGAACCGGGTTGAAAACACCTACTGAGTAGGGTCGGGGACTGGCGCGGTGGCTGATGCTCCGTTTCCAGTCCCCGCCGCTTCAAACCGTGCATGCAGTTCTCCCGCACACGGCTTTCCG
>NZ_JBIAIQ010000053.1:0-47572 GCF_042871525.1 Streptomyces sp. NPDC005784 | reverse complement strand
TCGGAAAGCCGTGTGCGGGAGAACTGCATGCACGGTTTGAAGCGGCGGGGACTGGAAACGGAGCATCAGCCACCGCGCCAGTCCCCGACCCTACTAGTCGACGGCGCCGTACCGCTCGACGAAGTGGGCCCGGTCGAAGGTCCAGTTCCCGGCGGGCGCCTCCCAGCTGCCCACGGCCGGACCGAAGTGGCCGTCCGCACCGGTGGTCCAGGTGAAGGTCTTCACCCGGCCGTCGGCGTACCCGTACAGCGCGCCGAGGTCGTCGCGACCGTCGCCGTTGAAGTCGCCGGTCACGATGTGCATGTTCTGGCGCCACATGTTGCCGGCGGGGGTGGACCAGGCCTCGTAGTTCGAGCCGAAGGTGCCGGTGGTGCTGCTCGGGAAGACCCGGACCGCGTCGTGGCCGTCCGAGTAGTCGTACCAGGCGGCGACGTCGTCCCGGCCGTCGCCGTTGAAGTCACCGGAGTGCAGGGACGTGCGCGACCAGTCGCCCCAGGTGGAGCTGGACCACGAGGCGCCGGGGAGTTGAAGCCGCCGGCTGCGGTGGCGGTGAAGGTCCAGAGCTTGACGCTGTCGTCCGCGTAGCCGTAGAAGACGGCCAGGTCGTCGCGGCCGTCGCCGTTGAAGTCGCCGGTGACCGTCTTGCCGCTGCTGTGCGTCCAGTTGCCGGCGGGGGTGGTCCAGCCGTTGAAGGGGGCGTTGAAACCCCCGTTCGCGGCGGCGGTGAAGGTCCACAGGGTGTCGTGGCCGTCTGAGTAGTCGTACCAGACCGAGACGTCGTCGCGGCCGTCGCCGTTGAAGTCACCGCTGTTGAGCGTCATGTTGGCGAAGGACCAGGAGCCCGCGGCGACGTTCCACGACTTGAACGGCGTCCTGAAGCTGCCGTCGGGGTTGCCCAGCCAGGTGTACAGGGCGACGCTTCCGTCGGCGTAGCCGTAGGCGGCCGCGACATCGGCGACACCGTCACCGTTGTAGTCGCCGGTGGTGGCCTTCACATGGTCCCACAACCAGTTGCCGGCGGGAGTCGTCCAGGCGGTCTTCGGTGCCTGGAAGGTGCCTTCGGGGTTGGTGAGGAACGTGTGCAGGGAGTCGTGCCCGTCGCCGTAGTCGTACCAGTCGGCCATGTCGCTCCGGCCGTCCCCGGTGTAGTCGTGGCGTACGACGGTGCCGGCGGCCCACTGCGACTCGCCCTTGGCGTTGTAGATCACGAAGTTGCCGCGGTCCTGCAGGACGGCCCTGCCGCCGGCCGCCGAGGTCTTCGAGTCCCACAGGACGGTGGAGCCGTCGGCGGCCAGCACCGCGAGATCGCCGTCGGCGCCGAAGCGGGCGGTGGCGCCCGGGTGGCCGGCCGTGCCCGTGGACCACAGCACCTCGCCGGCGTTGGATCCGACGGTCAGATTGCCGTCCGCCTGCATGGTCAGCCGTGCGGAGTTGGAGGTCAGGGTGTCACCGGGGACGAGGGTAGTACCAGCGGCGAGCTGGCTGCCGCCGGTGATGTTGTCCAGCCGGGACGAGATCGCGCCGTTGCGAGTCTCGGTCGGGTTCTGGCCGAAGCAACCGCCCTGCCAGGACTGGCTGCTCAGCGCGACGAGCTCGTAGCCGCTGCCCTTGGGGCGGACGACCGGCCCGCCCGCGTCGCCCGCGCAGATCGAGTCGGCGGCGGTCTTGCCGCTGATGCCGAGGGTGGTGCCGCCGACCGAGTCGACCCGGTACGTCGCCGTGTGCAGCTTCGTCGGGGCCCACTCGTCGGCGGTACGGCCGAATCCCGCGACGGTGAGCTCGTCGCCGGCGGCGGGGGCGGTCTTCGCGAACGGTATCGGG
The DNA here is from genome assembly GCF_042871525.1 of Streptomyces sp. NPDC005784. Classification (NCBI taxonomy): domain Bacteria; kingdom Bacillati; phylum Actinomycetota; class Actinomycetes; order Kitasatosporales; family Streptomycetaceae; genus Streptomyces; species Streptomyces sp. NPDC005784. Next base: position 45,751 of record NZ_JBIAIQ010000053.1, on the reverse strand, counting down.
GTGATGTCGGTGGTGGTGTGGCGAGGCGGGCCAGCACGAGATCGCGCCCCTCCCGGGGGACGAGCTCGACGACTTCGCGGACCTGTCCGGCGGTGCCGGTCAGGTCGGTGCGGCCGATGGTGGCGGTGGTCTTCCACTTCGGCTTGCCCGCGGCGGCCTGGGGGGTGCCGCCGCTGTCGCTGAAGCAGCTTGCGGCGGTGGCGATCCACTGCGGGGCGATCAGCGCGCCGGAGCAGGCGCGCGAGCCGGTGCCGATGTCGAGGCGGACGGCGAAGGCGTAGCCGGCGTCAGTGGTGGCGGGGCCCGTGGCGGCCGACGACGGTGTGGCCGTCAGCGCGAGCGGGCCCGCCAGCAGGGCGAGCGCCAGGATGGTGGAGCGGACGCGTCTGGTGCGTTCCATGAACCGGTGTTCCTTGGGGTGAGGTCTGCGCAGGGCTTGTCGCCGGGGCGCAGAGGGGTGAGCGTGGTGGCGTACGGCGGGCACTACTTGGTGCTGCGGATCTCCATGAGCATGAAGTCGCGGCCCTGTTCATCCGCGCTCTCGCCGACGCCGGTCCAGGCGTTCTTGTTGATGTCGAACGTCTTGTTCTCGCTGCCGGCGCTCATGTCGACCTGGGTGGTGTAGTCGTTGCCCTTGACCGAGTAGACGGCCGGGATCTCCAGGCTCAGCCAGCCCGAGTTGCCGGTCACCCGGAAGCAGATCTTGTCCGCCTTGGCCCGCGCCATCACCTCGATCAGATCCGTCGCACTCGCGCAGTCGGCCAGCACCACATGACCGTCCCCACGCTTCAACGTGATCTTCTGCTCCGCCAGAATCCGGTCCGCACCTGGATAGTTGAAATCCTCCACCGCATAACCCGGCGCCTCATCCGCCACCCGCACACCAGCACCACTCACGGCACCAGCACCCGAGCCAGATCCGGCAGGCACACCACCCGTCAACACAAACCACCCAAGAGCACCGGTAACCACCGCCGCACTCGACGTACGCACTATGAAACGTGCCTTCATCACAGTCTTCTTCATCCTCTTCATCGCTTCTTCGTGGTCAGGACAGGGGCACAGGCCGGTCGCGCAGCTCGGACCAGGCGGAGCGCAGGACGCCGATCTCCCGGTCGAGGTCGGTGTGCAGATCGTTGACGTGGATCAGCAGCTTCCGCCGGCCGTCGGACAAGTAGACGTACGAGATCACGTTCGGCATCCAGTCCTTGCCTTCGGCCTCGGCAGGCAGCCGCTCGGTCCTGATGTCCTGGATGTCCGCCCAGGCCAGCTGGTGTGTCCGCAGCGGCCCCTGGATCCGGATGCCGGTGCGGTCCACCACGGTGCCGGTCCGCGGCAGGACCGCGGCGACCGCTGCGACGAACAGCGGCACCGCGACGGTCACCAGCAGCTTCAGCCAGAGGGGGAAGGCGATGGTCCACGTCGGAATCAGCAGCAAGGCCGTCATGCAGACCATGGTGATCAGAGTCGGTGTCGTCTTCCGTTTGCCCGCCCGGTACTCGCGCGGCAATTCCTGTGCTCCCATGACCACTCCTGTCGTGCTGCGGGCAGTGCCCCGGCGCGCCGGGTCCGGCGGCAGTCCTGCCGCCGGACCCGGTGCGCAGCGGTTCTCCATTGCACCTCGCTAGAACCCGAGATGCCCCAGCAGCCCGGTCACCGGCGACACGAGGTCGTGGCCGAACTGCGTGATCTTCGTGGCGACCTTGCCGCCGCCTATGGCGCCTATCCACTTGGACTGGCCGAAGGTGAGGACGCCCAGCGCGGTGCCCGCGAGCGACTTCTTGAACTCGCTGCTCCCGAAGCCGTATCCGATTCCGGTGAACAGCGTGCTGATTCCGGCGAACGCGATGGAGATCGTGCCGAAGTCGCCTGCCAGGCCTTCCAGGACCAGACCCGCGGGCGGGAAGAAGAAGCCGACTCCCAGGCCGGCGATGCCGCAGATGGCGGAGGCGAACCCGAACCCGATGCTGGCCCAGTCGGTGAAGTTCGCCATGAACCTCGAGGCGTCCTTCCACCAGGGAAGGTCGCCCTTGACTGTGTCGTGCTCCGAGGTGTCGGCCAGATTGGTGCCGGCCTCCTTGGCCTTGCGCGCCGCTTCGGCGGCCTTCTTGGCAGCCGCCGCGACTTCGGCCTTCCGCTTCGCCGTGGCGATCTGGTGCGCCTGGCTCGCGGCCGCAGCCGCCGTCTTGGCGTCCTGGCCAGCCTGGTTGGCGGAGGCCCGGGCCGAGACGGCAGAGGCCTGCGCCGAGTTGGCCGAGGCCACCGCGCTACGGGCGGCGTCCACGGCCCGGTTCGCCGAGTAGTTCGCCGAGCGTGCGGCACTGCGGGCGACCGAGGCCGCCTGGCTCGCCTTGTCGGCCGAGGCCTGCGCGTCCTTGGCCGACTTGTCGGCGGCGTCCGCGTTCGCATCGGCCTGCGTCGCATAGGTGATGGCCAGCTTGGCGGACTTGTCTGCCTTGTCCGACCACTCCAGCGCCTCTTTGGCCGCGTTACGGGCCGTCGCCGCTGCCTGCTGCGCACGGTTGGCGTTCTCCTGGGCCTTCTGCGCGATCTTCCCCGCGGCTGCGATCGAGCCCTGGACGGCGGCGATGTGGCTGGCCGAGTCGTAGTCGAGCTGCGCGGTCTTGTACTGGATCGAGGCGAGGAAGTTCCGCCGCATCCACGACGGGCCCTCCATCGCGGCCTGCGCATGGGCCTTGGTGTACGGGCCGCCCGTGTTGAGCAGGGTGGCGGTGGCGACCTGGTCGTCCTCCTGCTGCGCCGCCGTGTACGTGCTGGTGAAGAACTCGTACAGGGCCTGGCCAATGCCGGCGTCCAGCGCGGCGTTCGCCGCCTTGGTCACCGCACTGCTGGGGCTGCCCGCCAGGATGCGGGAGACCGCGACCCTGTTGTCCGTCGCGGCGGCCTCGATGACGCCGCCGCCGAGGAAGGCGGTGGCGGCGTCCGGGGCGTCGCTGTCCAGCGCCACGGTCGCGGCGTCGGCGATGTCCGGGGAGGAGACCTGGGCGAGGTAGAGGGCAGTCTCGCGGTCGTCCTGCTTCTGCGCGAGCTGCCGGTCGGTGTCGATCCAGACGTGGACGTCGGCCTCCGCACCCGAGACGGCGAACCGGGCCGCCTCACGCGACCAGCTGCCGCGCGAGTTCATCAGGGCGATGGCCGCCTTGCGCCCGAGGGTGGTGGCAAGGTTCGTGTCACCGCTCTGCAGCGCCGATTCGGCCTGCGCGATGAGGTCCTTCGTGGCCTGCTCGGCCTGCTCGGCCTGCTCGGCCTGCTCGGCCTGGGAGCGCTTCTCGGCGCTCTCGGCCTTCTCCTGCGCCTCGATCTCGGCGAGCAGGCGGGTCTCCGCCATCGCCTGCTTCATGTCCGCGTCCAGGCGCTGCGTCTCGGCTTGCCGTGCCTGCTTCTCCACGTCGACGGCATGGTTGACGGCGTCGACGGCGGTGTTCGCGGCCTTGGTGGCCTCGTTGGCGAACGCGGTGGACTTGTTCGCGTAGTCGACGGCCTGGCCCGCGTACTTGTACGCCCACTCGGCAGCGGCCGCCGCGTTGTCCGCATGGTCGGCCGCGCTGTTCGCGGCGTCGCGTGCGGTACGGGCGGCCGTCGCTGCGGTGTTCGCCAACGCCTGCGCGTCGCCGGCGGCGTTGGTGGCGATCGTCGCGTTGCTGTTCGCGATCTGCGCCTGCCGCTTGGCCTCGGCCGCCTCCGCCTGGGCCGCACCCGCGGCGGCGGCAGCGGTGGCGGACGCGTTCGCGGCGGCAGCGGCGTTGCGGGCCGCCGAGGCGGCGGCGGACCCGGCGCTCGCGGCCTGCGCCGAGGAGGTGGCCGCGGCGTCGGCGGCCTTCGCCGCGCTGCGGGCCTTGGCGGCCGCGTTGCGGGCGGCAACAGCGGCGTTCTTGGCCGCGTTCGCCTTGGAAGCGTCCTTGGAGGCGGCTATGGCGGCGTTGTACGCCGTGGCGGCGGCGGAGCCGGCCGTCGCGGCGGCGTGGCTCGCACCGGTGGCGGCATAGGCCGCGCAGCGGGACGCCTGGACCGCGGCGTGCGAGGCGGTGGTGGCAACGCGGGCCGCGTCGGCCGCCCCCTGCGCCGCCTGGGCCGCCTTGCGGGCCGCCTTGCCCGACTTGACCACGTCGTTCTGGGCCGCCTGGGCCTCGGACGCGGCCTGCTCCGCTGCGGCCTTGGCCTTCTCGGCGGCCTCCACGGCGCGGTCGGAGGCCTCCTGGGCCTGCCGCGCCTTCGCGTCGGCATTCTTGCCCTCGCGCTCGACGACCGCAACGAGCTCCTCGATCGTCGCGGACTCCTGGTCGCGGGCGCGGGCGATGTGCTGGCCGGTGTCGAGGAACCACTGGATGTCCTCGGCCGTGCCGGACAGGGCCCGGGAGGCGTACTTCTGCACCTCGGGACCGGCCTGCACGCTGAGCTTGCTCACGTCGACCCGCATGTCCTCGAGCCGGGCCGTGTACTGGCCTTCGAGGAGGAATGTCTCCAGCGCGGTCTGGTCGGTCGCGTTCAGCGCCGTGTTGCCGTCGCGGTTCACGGCCTTGCCACCGACGGCCATCACGGTCGCGGTGGCCACCCGCAGGTCTTCCGTGATGCCGGCCTTGAAGCCGCCGTTCAGATAGTCGGTGATGGCGGCGTCGCCGCCGTCTATCGCGGCACCGGCCTCACGCCGGGTGCCCTTGCCGCCACCGGCCAGCGAAGTGAGGACGGCGACGCGGTTGTCCTCCGCGATGGCCGAGGGGAGGCCGGAGGCCAGGAAGGTCTGGACGTCGGCGTCGGAACCGGTCAGCGCCGCTTCCGCGCCGGTCCGGACGGCCTGGCCGCCCAGCAGCCACGCCTGGACCACCTTGCCTCGGTCGGTGTCGGGCAGGTTCAGCGGGTCGCCGTCCTCGCCGTCGGGCGGCAGGGTGTCGGCCCGGGCGGCCAGGGGGTTGAGGACGAGGCTGGAGGTGGCGGTGACGGCCGTGATGGCCGCGAGGGCGCCGAGAACACGCCGTCTGCTCCAGTACGTGGTATCTAAAACGGTATCCAAGACGGTCCTTCGGGATAGGCGCCCGGCAGCAGTTCCTGCGGTGAAATGCCGCCGGCTGAAGTTTGTGTTGGACATGCGCATGTGCCGTTATCCGCAACGGAGTTGAGCCGGACTCGGCACAGGCGCACGGCGACCTTACGCAAATGGAGAGCGAGTTGACTACATGCAGATGACAGGAAAAGCGAAATAGTCCGGAAGTTGACTGAATTCAGGCACCACCAAGGAGCCACTCCTTTGCGATCCCATTTCCCTTTGTGTATGAAGCATTGATGGAGATCCGCACAACCTTTTTCGACTGTGCTGCAACTCACTGCAGGGCTGGCCGAGTTATCCAGAGTGGGGCCCTTTACGGCGTGGACGCCGGGGGTCTGTACGGTGATCGGCTCTGACAAAATTTTCCGAGCCGTTGATCGCTCGCCGGGATAGATCAGTTGAGCAGGATGCGGTGGCGGAGGAGGCGGAAGCCGGCTCGGCCGTACATCTGGCGCTTGATCAGTTTCGTTTTGGCGTTGGCCTTGATTCTTCCGTCGGCTGACGGCGACGCGGTGAGCGGCTGGCTGCCCGATATGTCCCGTGCTGTGTCGGGAGTGGCCTTCGCGTGACGCTGCGGGGCGTCGGGTTCCACGGGTCCGAGGGTGGTGCGGTCCTCTCCCTTTGGGATCGCCCACGCGCTGGACGGCACCTCGGTCACCCGTACCGGAGTATTGACGGGTACGCCAGGCTGGATCAGCCCCGAGCACTACCGCACCGGCGAAGTCGGCCCGCACGGCGACGTGTTCGCCTGGGGAGCCCTCGTCGCCTACGCCGCGACCGGCCGCCTACCCTTTGGCAGCGGTCTTCAGGTGGGCGAAGGCGTGCTCGCGGGCGGCGCGTTCAGCGGCGATCAGTTTGGTGCTCTGCTTCTTCACCGTGGTGAGGGGCTTCGTGCGGGCAGCCTCGAAGCCAGTGGCGACCCCTGGGTTTTCGGGGTCGTCATCCAGACCGGTGAAGGGCGATCCTCAGATCGTCTGCGCGGCGGGCTTTGCCTGGACGTGGGCGACGTAGCGGACGGTGAAGAGCATCGGGACGACGAAGCCGGCGATCTGGACGAGCGTCGCGGCGGTGGAGTGCGCGTGTCCTCCGTGTTCCAAGACGGCGAGTACAACGGCGGTCAGGACGAACGCGGCGGTCCAGACGGCGGTGATGACGACGTTGACGCGGATGAACGCCTTGAGCCCCCACATCTCGCGCGGAGTGGTCTGCTTGGCGATGCCCAGGGTGAACGGCCTGCCGATGGCCAGGGAGACCCCGGCGATGACGGCGAGGGTGCCCGCCGAGAGGGCCGCGGAGTAGGTGTGCACGTCCGAGTCATGGTGGGTGAAGGCGATGGCGGCCAAAACGGCGAAGAAGACCGCGGAGCCGGCTTCGATGATGAGGGCATCTAAGCCGACGCCGGAACGCACCTGCTGCGCGATGACCGCTACGGCGATCACCAGCGCGGCCAGTGCTGCCCACTGCCAGTCTCCCGAAGGAGCCACGGCGAAGACGATCCACGGCAAAAAGGTGCGCAGGTAGGACATGATCTCCCCGATTCGTTGTCCCTGTTTTGACATGTCGAAAATAGAAGGTTCAAGACTGACATGTCAATAATGGGAGGTGGCGGGTACGGTGGAGACATGAGCCTCAGACACGCACTTCTCGGCCTGCTCTCGGAGCACTCCGCCAGCGGATACGACCTGCTGAAGCTCTTCGACACGTCGCTGGCCAACGTCTGGCCGGCCACACAGAGCCAGATCTACACGGAACTGACGAAGCTGGCTGCTGCCGGGCTGATCACCGTGGCGGCGCAAGGGCCCCGTGGACGCAAGGAGTACGCCCTCACGGACGAGGGGCTGGCCGAGCTGCGGCACTGGATGACGGAGACCAGACCCCAGCGAGTCCTGCGCAGCGACATCTTGCTGCGGGTCTTCTTCCTCGGCGTGCTCACACCGGAACAGGCGCGCTCCTACCTGGACGAACTCGCCGGGATGTCCGAGCGGGAGCACGACGACCTGAAGCAGCTCGTGGAGTCCGTCGACTGGGGTGACGACGATCTCGCGGTGCACGGCCGCATCGCCCTGGAGTACGGCCTGCGCTTCAACACGATGCGTCGCGAATGGGCAAAATGGGCTACGGCGCAGATCAAGTGACCGCTGCCGGACCCGGCTCGATCCTCCTCATGCGTTTCACCCCTCTCCCCCACCGACCACGGCAGGCGGTTTCAGACCTGCTCACAAGATCCCGGCACACCGGAATCCCATCCGCCCAATTCGGGGCTGATCGGCGGAGCTGGCGAGCACAGTGCAACCACTCCGGTGATGTCGAGGACGGGCGGTTGCGCAGAGTGACGTTTAGGCCTGGTGACAACTCCCGCGCTCTCCTCGCCATTCCTCGCCGAGACCGCGCGGCTCGGCCAGGCGATGGGCGCCGACCCGCTGGCCTTCTCCGGCCTCGCCGGGGCCAGCATCCTCATCGCTGCCTGCTCCTCGCCGACTTGGAACCGAACCTTCGGCGAGCACCTCGGCAGGGCGTAAGCGTCGAGGAAGCCACCAGTGCGACGGGGCTGATGGCGCCGAAGCCCGAGCAGTGCAGCGCCTGATCGTCATTCGTGCGGGTCGCACGTGCGTACGTATGACTCGAACATGCGGCTACGACTGGGCCACGACCGTCACAGCGTGGTGACCGCTGACCGGGCTGGCCGCCTCTTCCCCGCAGCCAGGTCCATGATCGCCTCTCCGAATCCGCAGGAGGGGAATCTCTGATGCTGACCACATTCAGGAACGCCGTCGCGGCAGCCGTACTGGCGGCAGCGCTCGTTGCCCCGGTCGCGGTGGCCACCGACGCGGCAGCGGCCACGTGCGCCCGGCATACGACAGGCGTATGTAAGGCCAACTCACCGCATCCGCGCGGGGCAACGGCGAAGTGCAAGGACGGCACCTGGTCCTACAGCGCCCACGCCCGCGGTACCTGCTCGCACCATCGGGGCGTCAAGTACTGGTACCGCTGATCACCATCTGCACGGAGCCCCCGGCCGTGTCCCCAGGTGGGGGCTCCGTGCAGCCCTGGCGGCGTCGCTGTGGCAGCTGGTGAAGGTGTCGGCCGCGCATTAAATCCCGCCCCGGGGACATCCCCGATGACGTGCACCACGCCGATGCGGAGGACTCCGAACCTGCGGGCCGGCATATCAGCGGTTGTGAATACGAGACACCCTGCCCTACCTCCTCGGACAATAGCGATGGGCGTTGGACCGGATCGTCAGGGTCGGCAGCGCCAGCGAGGCAGGAACAACTCGTAGCAGTTCATCGCGGCCGACGGCTTGAACTATTGATCAGAAACTCATGGGGTTCTCGTCCAGGACGTAGCGGACGTGCGGGCCGCCGAAGTATCCGCGGACGATGTGTGGTTGGCGCTGGCGTCTGCGGAAGAAGCGGCGGGTCTCTGCGGCGAGTTCGGCCTGATCGCGGGCTCGGTGCTGCTTGGGCAGGCCGTGTTTGAGGTCGGCGTTGACCAGCTCGTCGGGGTTCAGCTCGGGCGAGTACGGGGCAGGAAGTGCAGCTCGACGTCGTCGGGGTGGGCCGCGAGCCAAGCGCGGACCTTCTTGGAACGGTGGGCAAAGTGCCCGTCGACCACGAGATGGACCTTGTGGTCGAAGTGGCCGGCGAGCCGGTCCAGGAACCGGCACATCACCTCGGCGGTAAAGCTCTCGGTGAAGACCATGAAGTGCATCCGACCCTTGGTGCTGATCGCCGACATCGCGTTCACGGAGAACCGGTTCCCGCTCCGCCGCACCACGGGCGTCCTGCCCTTCTCACCCCAGGTGCGGCCAGTGACCTGGTCGGAACGGATGCCGACCAGGTCGGCGAAGAGAATCTCGCCGCCGTCCTTCTTCGCTTTCATCCGGATCTCCGGCCAGATCTCCTCGTGCCGGCGCCGGACGGCATCCGGGTCCTGCTCGACGGCCCGCTTGTCCAAACGCTGGAAGGACAGGCCCCACCGCTTCAAGTACTTGCCCACCCCCGGTTCGGTCAGCCGCACCCGGTACAGCTTCGCGATCAGTTCGCCCACCAGCCGCCGCGTCCACAACTGCCCGCTCAAGCCCACGTCGCAGGGCAGGTGATCGAGGACTGCCTGCCGCACGGCGGCCTGCTCAGCCGCCCCGAGCACCTGGTGCACCCCGACCGGCTTGCCCCGCGGTTGCATGACCAGCGCCTCCAGGCCGCCGGCCTGCCACTTCACCCACCACTTGTCGACCGCCTTCAGCGACACCCCGAACACCGCCGCCACGTCCTCACGGCCCCGCCCCGCCACCAACGCGGCCACCGCCCGCAGTCGTAACGCTTCCTGCGCCGACGGCGACAGATGCCGCGCATCCCCCACCAGATCACTCACGCCACTACAACGGCCCAGAACCCGAACCGTTTCGGATCAATAGAACCCAAGAGACTCCTGGGGGTCAGTCTTCAGGAACCGGCGACAGTTGGGGCCGTGCGGGGTGGGGTTGCCTACGCCGCACGGTCACATCAGGCGAGCAGGGGCGCAGGGATCCCGCAGCCGTCGCACGGTTCGGACAGGCCGCAGCTCTGCCTAGACGCGTGGGGTGTGTCCTCGCCCGGGCATTCGCTCCCGAGGCTGCATGTGGTGGTGCGGTCTCGGTGGTGAATCTCGGTGCCGGTGCACAGGCAGAGCGCGTGGGGGTGGTCTGCTGCCCCGGACGCCGTGCAGGCCGAGCAGGCCTGGCCGAGTTCGTCGGCAGTGCTGCCGAGCTGGTCGGTGTAGTCGCAGAAGTGCAGGGCTTTGGGGAAGTCGTGGACCACTTTGGGCCCGCCGGGGCAACCGGCGGTGCACTGGAAGGCTCCGTCCACGTGGACCAGGAGGGGACCGCCGCAGGTATGGCCATCAGGGACCACCTGTTGCAGATCGGAGGGGTAGGTACGCGCCAGGAAGCCCACCGTGGATCGTGCGGCCTGTGTGCGGCTGCTGATCGTGCCGTCCTTGACTGCCTGGCCGACGCTGCCGAACCGCTCGCCTTCCGGCCGGGGGCGCCCCATTCGCTTCTCCCGCCTCTCTCGCTGGTCACGGCGTGCCTGCTTCTTGTGCTTGGCATCACGTCCCATCACGGCCTCCCTGGGGCTCGGCGGGTCAGTCCCGGTCGAACCAGTAACGGTTGCTACCCCAAGAAGGGTGCGGCGACCGACAGGTCTGCCAGACCTGCCGCCCCCTGCCGCCGGAAGCCTGACCTGACGGCATGCGTCAGCCCGCCCGGCAACGGCAGTGTGGTCATGGCCTGGGGCTACAGCGCCACCGGCCAGCTCGGCGACAACAGCACCATCAACCGCTACATCCCGGTCAAGACACAGGTCGCCGGTCGACGAACGCAACCGCTCTTTCATAAGACCTCGAAGGGCCGGGAGACATCAGGAGTCCATCCGACGCCCACGCGGCCACCGCGAACCGCATCCACATCAGTCCGTCCAGCAGCCCTCCCCGGGGCTGACCTGGAACTTCCTACTCACGAATTAGGAGCCACACCCAAAGGCGTTCGCCCTCTGTGGCAGCGGTGGGCATCGGTGGAGGCCGCCGTCGACGGCTACCTGCTGCGTGAGGTGCAGTACGGACCGAACCGCTCGGGCTGCAGCCCGGCAAGCCGCGGACCGCGGAGGCCCGTGCCGGTGCGTGCGGCGGACGGCACGGTGACCGTGGTGGCGATGCCCGAGTGGGCCCGCCTGCACGAAGGCCGCTGGATCTGGGCGCACACCGGGTGGCAGCTGGAGTTCCCCGGCCGGATCATGGACCCTCCCCAGGAGTTCGCACCAGCACCATCACGGTCACACCAGCCCTTTGACCTGCGACTTCAAGTTGGCGGAGGCTCAGGGTGGCGCACCACGATGCGCACGACACGCCTGCGTTCCGCGTAATTCAGGGGTTCTGGAGTACCTGCCGGGCTGAATATGCAGGTCAGCGGGCTGAAGGCTGGTGACGCGGCCAGATTCGCCTAGAGACGCGATTTTCTGAATTCGCCTGCGATGACCTGGAGTTGCTCCGTAGGGTCTGGAGCCATGTACGTGAAGACGACGAAGCGGGAGAACAAGTCCGGCACGGTCCGGTACCTGCACCTGGCCCACAACGAGTGGGATCCGGTGAAGGGCAGGGCGGTCCCGAGGGTCCTGTTCACGTTCGGCCGTGAGGACGACCTCGACCGGGACGCGGTGAAACGCCTGGTCGCGTCTCTATCAAGGCTCCTGGAGCCGGGCGAGGCGCTGGCGTCGACCGCGGCGGGCGGCCTGGAGTTCGTCTCGTCGGTCCCGTTCGGCGGCACCTATGCCCTCGACCATGTCTGGCGGCGGCTGAAGATCGACCGAATCGTCGGGCAGATCGGGCAGCCCAAGCGGGGCCGGCGCCGGGACATGTCAGTGACCGAACGGGTGCTGTTCTCCCTGGTCGCGAACCGGGCCCTGGCTCCGTCGTCCAAGCTGGCCGCTGCGGACTGGGTCACGCACGACGTGCATGTCGAGGGCCTGCCGGACATCGACGACGACGCCTGCTACCGGGCGATGGACTGGCTCCGCGAGGTGACCGACGACCTCGAGAAGCGGGTGTTCGACGAGGTCGCGAACCTCCTCAACCTCGAGGTCGACCTCCTGTTCTTCGACACGACCAGCACCTACTTCGAACTGGAGGAGGCCGACGAGCCCGCCGCCCGCGACGACAAGGGCCGCCTCCTGACGGAAGACCGCCCACCCGCCGAAGAGGACGGCGAACCCGCTGACCAGGCCGGGTTCCGCACCTTCGGCAAGTCGAAGGACTCCCGCGACGACCTGCCGCAAATCGTGATCGGAATGGCCGTCACGAGGGACGGGATCCCGGTCCGCGTCTGGTCCTGGCCCGGCAACACCGGCGACCAGAAGCTGATCCGGCAGGTCAAGGACGACATACGGGACTGGACCCTCAGCAAGATCGTGTGGGTCACCGACCGGGGATTCTCCAGCGAACGCAACCGCCGTTACCTCCGCCAGGGAGACAACGCCTACATCGTCGGCGAGAAACTCCGCTCCGGCAGCCCGGAAGTGAAGGCCGCCCTGTCCCGCCAGGGCCGCTACGGCGAGATCGCCCAGAACATGCGGGTCAAGGAAGTGCGGATCTCCGACACCGAACGGTTCGTGATCTGCCACAACTCCGAAGCCGCAACCCGTGACCAGCACATACGCGAACAGCTCGTCGCCCAGCTCACGACCCTGATCGAAGACACCGACAAGCTCAACGAGTTCAAGCGCGGCGAACTCCGAGGAAAGATCACCGGCAAGCCCGGCCTCAACCGCTACCTCCGCACCACCCCGGCCGGCAAACTCCGCATCGACACCGCGAAGATCAAGGCCGAGGAGAACCTCGACGGCAAGTACCTGCTGCGATGTTCCGACCCGCACCTGTCCGCGGAAGACATCGCGCTCGGCTATAAGCAGCTCCTCGAAGTCGAGCGGGGCTGGCGGGACATGAAGCAGATCATCGACCTGCGGCCCGTCTATCACCGGCTCGAGGAACGCATACGCGCACACGTCGTCCTCTGCTGGCTCGCCCTCCTGCTGATCCGCGTCATCGAGACCACCACCGGTGCGACCTGGCTGACCATCCGCCGCGAGCTCGACCGGCTCCACCTCGGCACGTTCACCGGACCCACCGGCCTGTTCCGGCAGGTCACCACCCCCACCAAGCCCCAGACCGACCTCCTGGCCAAGCTCGGCATCCCCGCACCGAAGCAGATCATCGCCCTCGAACCCGCACCCCGCTGACCAGCACGAACACCAGCGCCTAGAGAAACGCCTCTCAGGCGCCCCCACCCATGTCCACGCAGGTCAGACCCCAGATTCGTGACTCCAGGGCGCCGAATTACGCGGAACGCAGGACACGGATCGGGGCCGCGCAGCGAGCTGCGCGGCCCCGATCGTGCGCGTCTCAAATCCCGCCGAAACCCGGGACGAGTTCAGCGAGGCGGTACCCGTTGCACTGTGCTGGGCAGCCGTACGCGCCGATCGTCCCGTCCGCGGGCGGGTCACGCCAGGTTGATGTTCTCCGCCTGGGGGCCCTTCTGGCCCTGGGTGACGTCGAACGTCACCAGCTGGCCTTCCTGGAGCTCGCGGAAGCCCGAGGAGTTGATCGCGGAGTAGTGGGCGAAGACGTCCGGGCCGCCGCCGTCCTGGGCGATGAAGCCGAAGCCCTTCTCCGCGTTGAACCACTTCACAGTTCCCGTAGCCATGTCCATGCCTTCCAGTCGATGAACGCCTCCCGCACCATGCGGAAGGCGGAGGTGATCGCCCTGGTTCCTGCGGCACAGCACAGCAAAACGCCCACGCCTACGGCGTGGGCAATAGGGAACTTCCGAACCACGACAGCTGCCCCAAACGCTACACGCCAACAACCGGCTGTCACCAGAGGGAAACGAGGGCACGCCGCGTGGGATAGCAGGTGCGCGCGGGCCCGCCGGGGGCCGGCAGGTGCGCCCCAGCTCAGGCCGCAGCCGCCCGGTTTACTGGTTCGGCGGCACGGCGGTGTTCGGCGTTGATGCGCTGGGCTTCGCCGAGTTGGTCTTCGAGGATGACGATGCGGCAGGCGGCCTCGACGGGCATGCCGCCGTCGACGAGTTCCCGGGCGCGGGCGGCGATGCGCAGTTGGTAGCGGGAGTAGCGCCGGTGGCCGCCCGCCGAGCGGAGCGGGGTGATCAGGCGGTGCTCGCCGATCGCGCGCAGGAAGCTCTGGGTGGTGCCAAGGAGTTCGGCGGCCCGGCCCATCGTGTAGGCGGGGAAGTCGTCGTCATCGAGACGGCCGAACGAATCGTCTGCTGTCATCGCACCTCTCTGTGGAACACGTGGAGGGGCCCCGGTGCCTATCGCACCAGGGCCCCGAAGGAACTGCTACACCATCTGCCGGCCCCAGTAATGCACCGGCCTACTGTTTCCGCACTAGCCCACGAGGGGGTGAGGACGTGTGCGGGGATCGCAGTTGCTTGACCGGAGACCACCTCACTATCGATGTCCTGCGGTACCCGGGTCCAAGGCTTCCTCCCGGGCGATCCTGATGGCGCCTCAACTCCTCCGTTCTTCCCTCTGATCAATCACTTACCAAACCGGTACTGCGGCACTGCGGGTGGCCTGGAAGTGCCACCCTTCGACAGTCAGCCCCGTCGCCCGTCCTGCGTCTGCTCTGACTTAGAACCCCACTGCCGAACCTCCCGGCACGCGCGCCCGCAGCCGACGCCTTCACCGAGGTACTACTCGCTTCACTTCACTGCTGGGCACTACGAACTTCACTTACGGGTAATGCCACTGCGGTACTGCTCGCGGCGGCCCCTGATCACTGCGGGCCGCCCGGTCCGGTCGTCAGTCCCGTCGCCGTCCTGCAACAACCCTGGCTTCGGAACTCCACCACCGCACCGACCTGCTGGTGGCCTGCGACAGCGCCACTCTCCGGCAGCCAGCCCCGTCGCCCGTCCTGCGTCTGCTCTGGCTTGGAACCCCACTGCCGAACCTCCCGGCACGCGCGCCCGCAGCCGACGCCTTTACCGGGGAACCACTGACAACCACACTGCTGGTACCGCGACCTACTGAACTACCGCTGAGTTGAGCCGTACTGCTCGTGGCGGCCCCTGATCACTGCGGGCCACCCGGTCCGGCCGTCAGCCCCGTCGCCGTCCTGCAACAACCCTGGCTTCGGAACTCCACCACCGCACCGTCCTGCGAACTGCACTTGCGTGTACTGCTGCCCGGCAGTTCATGTCTGCCAGGCCCTTGTCGATCTCGGCTACGAGAGAAACCATAACCACGCCCACCACCCAATGTCTACTCCAGCCAACACAGATTTTCGCGTGTCCGACGGTGAGGCAGTCGGCCTCGAACAGAACAGGGGCAGAGTGCCGCCAAGCGGCTGGACCACCCCTCCGGCCAGCCCCGTCCTGCCCCGCCAGGCACCGCACCCCGTACGAGCTTCACCCGCGCGCAGACACGGCAGCGCCAGGGAAAAGCAGCCTCTCCGGCGACCCCCCGTCATGGTCCCGGAGCAATACTCAGGACGAGCAACCCGAAGGTGGTGGCCACGCCGATCCGGCATCACGGATTCGCTGAGCAGATCGCCGAGGACGCGGCAATGCAATGCAGTACGGCGTGATGGTGGAGGAACTCGCGGTGCAGGTCATGGCGCAGCTACCCAACGACCGGGCCCGCCAGGAGCCGATGGCGCTCGTGGAGGTCGCCCGGATGGATCCACGGGCCTGGCCCGATGGGGCTCCGCCGTCGGTCTCTATCAGTGTGGCAGGCCGGCTTCCGCTGCATGGCGGAAGACGTCGCCGCATGTAGACGCGGGGGCGGACGTGCGCTCGGCAAGGAGGATCAGCGAGTGGCGTACTTCCCTGCTCAGCTGAAAGAGCTGGCGGCTAGCCTGTCCGCCCTTGTAGGCGGACAAGCGGAAGCGCTGCACGGCCAGTTCGTCGCGGCCGTCTGCGAAGGTTTCCGGGAGGCCGGCGAGCAGTTCGAAGTCCTGCTTGCCGGTTGCCGCCTCCGCCACGCTGCGCACGGGCAGGGCATCGAATCGGGCGGCCGGAACGGACGTGTCGACCGCGACCGCGTGCGCTGCCAGCGCCGTGAAGACCTCGATCGTGCGCTCGCCCACCGCCGTGTCGACACCCCAGATCCGCAGGTTCTCGTGCCGCTCAGCCTCCCGCCCGGGCTCCTGGTCCACCAGCGGCAGCAGGACACGGCCCAAGCGGGCACAGCGGCTCCACAGTGTGTCTGGGTCCGAGGTCACCATCGATCCTCTCTACAGCCAGTGAAGGCCCACGGCCGCCGATCGCTCCGGCAACTGCGGGCCTTTTCAATGTCGCATCAGGCGCAGGGTACGTACAGGACGGGGCTGTTCGCGGTGCCGGTGCCGTGGGAGCCGCCCGAGCTGACAAGGGTTCCGACCGTGCTGGTGCGCCAGGCGACGTTCGGGTCACCGGGGCGGTTCACGCAGGTCGTCGCCGTGGTGGAGGCTCGCAGTGGTGGCGCGCACTTGGACTGGCGGGCGGTTCCCGCCGTCATCCAGCGGCTGGAGAAGTCGTTGTAGAACTCGAGGTCGACCTCGCTGGTGCAGGCCACGGGACCGCCGGAGCACGTCTTGATGCCTCCGGTGCCCGTCATCCGGGAGCCACTGTGGTTGGGCTTGGAGGCATAGAAGTCGCACTCGGTGACCGCTGCGGGAGCTCCGTCCGTCGGGATCCGGGCCTTCATGAGCATGCACGTCACCCTCGTCCTAGCCGGCGTCGACATCCCCGGCTCCGGCCTGCTGAGCGAAGGCCGCCGCGACGCCGCCACCGGCCAGTGGACGCTGCCGCCCGCCGCGGGGCGCCGGGTCAACGGGCTGGAGGCCACCCAGACCGAGCGACGGTTCGACCTGGTCGAGCTCGACCGGTTCCGCTACGACAGCCCAGCCAACATCGCCGCCTGGGTCACCCACCTGACCGGCGTCGAGAGCGCCCTGCGTCTGCTCAACGTCGGCCCCGGCATGCTGAGCACGGGCACGATGCCCGAATACCTCTACGACCGCACCGGCGGAGTCGTCGGCCTGCTCGAACGCCTCATCGAGGACGGCTGTCGCGAAGCCATGGACACCAAGCACGAAACCCTGACCGAAGCACTCCTGGACTCCATCACCATCGACCTGACACACGCCCCGGACCGCGACCCGGCCGCCGGCGAGATCCCCGCCGTCCCACCACCCCGGCGCACCCCCGGCAAGCGTCACCGCAACACCGTCCTCGACGACCGCGGCCCGGCCGGAGCCACCGGGTGATCGCACCCTTGTCACGGAGCCTCGACCCGCTGACCGGGGAGTCCCTGGCCGGGTTCCTGCTCCGGCTCAGCTTCCGGCTCGGCCTGCCCCCCGCCGCGACGATCCGCCACACCGGCCTGGCCGACGTCCTCCCCACCGGGCAGGTCTACGCACGCACGGCGCTGGGCATCACGCTGGCACCGGAGATGGCCGCCGACTTCGCCACCGCGACGCGGCTGTCCCCCGACGAGGTCCGCAACCTCACCGTTGAGCCCCTGGCCGCGCGCTTTCCTCCAGTCCGTGAGGCGGTGCTGTTTCCGGGTCCGCAGCGGGACTGGCTGTTCCCCACCACCCGCCGCTACTGCCCGCACTGCCTGGCCGGGGATAGCTCACCGATCCAGCAGAAGTACGGCGGCCCCTGGAACGTCCTCTGGCGCCTGCCGGACGTCTTCGCCTGCACTCGCCACCGCTGCTTCCTCGAGCACCTCTGTCCCATCTGCCAGCAGCCCATCGTCAAGAAGGACCTCAGCCAGCTCATCCCCCGGGGCAACATCGCGGGCCTGCACCCCGCACAGTGCCGGGCGCCCTCCCTCACCCCCACCGCAGCCAAGAACCACCCGACCCCCGCCGCGGTCTGCGGATGGCGGCTCGACCAGCGCACCCCTCCGGCCGCCTGGGACAGACCAGCTCCCGGGCACCTCGCCCTGCAACAGCGGATCCTGGACAGGCTCAACTCCGACAGCCCACCGGCGCACTCCGTCCGCTACTTCACCGAACTCCACCTGACCAGCGCGCTCGTCGTCGCGACCTGGCCCCTCGGGGCCCCGCCGGGCCGGCACCGGACGGCACACACCGCGACCGCCGTGCTGGCCGAACGCCGACAGCAGGAGGCGTCGCGCAGGAACGCCTCGAACGCCCCGCCGACCGACGCGCGCGCCTGCGCCGCCGTGCTCCTCGCCGCCGACACCATCCTCAACGCCCCGGACCTCCGTGAGGCACTCGCCCCCCTGGCCCCGCCCACGGAGCACAGCGTCAAGAAACCCAGGATCTACTACGGCTGGGACGCACTCTTCAGAAGGTCCCGGCACGAGTGCTCACCCGCGTTCCAACTCGCCGTCGACGACGTCTTGTCGGTCGGCAGACGCGGCCCGGACGGACGCACGCGACCCCGACGAGGAACTTCGTTTCGTGCGGAACACGTTCCGGCCTTCCTCCGCGACGCCTGGGTCGCCCGCCATCTGTCCGCGTTCCCCGGCATTCCCCTCTGGCAGCTCCGCCGCGGCGCCGCGGTCCGCCTGGTCAAGCGCGCCCGCGGGGGCTCCATCATCGACGCCGCACGCTTCCTCGGCGTCCTGCCCGGCACCTCCACACGCTTCGACAACATCCTCACCCACCGCCTCAAGGACAGAGGGCTGACCTTCGCCTTCAACGCCACCCTCGACGACCTTGAAGGCGAAGAACTCCGTCACCGGCCCACCGACTACGAACACCGCCGCCGGGCCCTGAAGGACTGGGCCATCCCACCGGAGACCTGGCAGACAGAGATCGTCCACGACAGGCTCACCCGCGGCTGCAGATTCACGGCGGACGACCGCAAACGCCTCGCACTCTCTGCCTATGTCTGGGCCCGTGCCACCCACGGCGAACACCTTTTCGCCCCCACACCGGCCGAGATCCGAGGCGATGACGCACAGCAGACGGTCTGGAGGAGGGACATCACCACCGTCTGCAGTCTCCTCAAGCGGGCACGGAACCCCCGCTACGTCATGCTCAAGGAGCTGCTCGACGCCTACGCCGACCGGCTCGCCGACTCTCTCGACAACCAGTGCTCAACTCGCCAAGCGCAACGCTCACTCGCCAAGTAGAACGCTCAGTCACACATATCCTGGTCGTCTTCGACCTCGCATTCGTGGTGAGAAATCAGAGCGGACCGCCGCCAGAACGCTTCTGAGGCTACCCGCCGGATTTCTTTATAGCAGGCTGGAATTCGACTGCGTCAGAACAGGAAATCCACAGCTTGAACGTGCGTAAAAATCCGCACGCAGACCATGGGCGCGAGTGCCCCACTCAGTGAAATACGACTCGGTGATGTCCTCCACGACGAGGGGATGCAGGTCTTCCTCCGTCGCTCCGGCCTCCTGGAGGTCCAGGATCTGCTGCACGGAGGTGGGCGAGATCGGGGTGGTGATGGTGCGTGTACGGCCGTTGTCGGAGCTGCCCGAGGCGATGAACCCGAAGTAGGCCGTCACCTCCACCATCATCCTGCTGGAGGTCGACGCCTTTTTCCGAGTCTGATCCCTGACCTGCGGTTTCCCTTGCATTGGGTCTCCTCGACCAGGGCGGCCTGCAGACGCTTTTGCGGGGTCTTCAGCGTTCCGGAGCGGTAGCGCTCGATGGTGCGGCGTGAGATGCCCAGGCGCTCCGTCAGGACTTTGGTCGAGCCCTGCGCCCGCGTGAGGAGGAATTTCATCTGGGCTGTTGCGGATTTCGGCGCGGGACGGGTAAAAGCTCTCCTGTTCTCAGATCCCGTGACATTTTCTCAGTCGCGGTGTCATGTGACTGGCCGAACTGGCACGGGATTGAGAATCGCTGGCCACTGCCGTCACTCGTTTGAGGGCTCCGTTGCCAGCGGGATACCGCACCGCGGGCAGCCGTTTGCGTGGTCGTCCGGGCAGACGTAGCCGATGGCACCGTCCACGCACCATTCGGCGGCCTCCTCGGACAGCAGGTCGGGCCCGGCATGGAGCAGCCGACGAAATTCCGTGGTGTCCGCAATGTCGGCCGGGCGGTTGGTGAACCAATCGTCGAACCAAGGCTTGTCCCGGTGCATGCGCCAGTGCGCATTCTTCCGGTCGTCGACAGCCGTAAGGAACCGATCGACGATGCGCCCCCAACTCGGAGCTCCGAACCAGCCGTTGTCGGACGCGCAGAAGGATTCGATCAGGGTTCGCAGGCCGAACTCCTTCTCGTGAAGGCAGTACCTTCGCCCCCATGAGATCGCGACCTGTGCCATCTCCGCGAGTTCTTCTCGCGGATCAACCTCGTGCGCCGGGTCGTCAGGGTTGTGGCAGGACAGCCCAAGCTCGAGCACAGACTGCGCGGTCGGTAGAACCCGAGACGGGTTGACGATCGCGAGACCGACAGCGATCCAGTCGACATGGTCGAACGACAGCATCGAGCGCACGAGTCGGGTGGTTGCCGTGTTGATCCGCATCATTGTGCCGTCGTGCAGCGGACTCTTCCCGGCATGCCAGTTCTCGACGGGTGTGTTGCGCCACACCGCGAGCGTGATGCGGGTGGCGGCCAGCCACAGCAGGGCGTCGTCGTCGAGGTGCCCGAACCGCTTGGCACACTCCTGGGCGCCGTAGGTGATCAACTCTTCCGGTTTCGGCCACCTGTGGCTGTCGGGCCCTTCAGGCCCTTCAGGCGCGTACTCGTAGTCGTCGGCGTACTCGTCGAGGATCGCGCTCAACTCGGCTGCGCTGTAAGCCTCGCTGTACTCGGAGCTCTCCGGCTCCTCGACGGTGTACATGTCGTGGTCCCAGGAGACATATACGTCGCCCCAGAGCACGACGTCTTCGCACTCGCTGGCGTTGTCCGTCACAACCGGCCTGATGGTGATCGGCGCAGTACGTCCGTCGGTTCGCTCGCCGTCCTTCTCGGCGGCCCATGCAGTGATGACCCCGAGCGGCTTCGGAAGGAGAGGACCGACCTCGGTGATGCTGAACGGCTCGTCGTCGTCATCGGTGTCGAACCGGCTGTTGACGAACGCGACCGCCTCGGAGGGCGTGCTGACGATGGACTGGCTACCACTCTCGTTGTCAACCACTCGCCACAACGCGCTGTTCTTCACGATGCTCTCCGATCGCGGTGAGCGCACCCGGGGCGGGTGCGATGTCCCGGGTCGCTCGGCACTGACTCCGATTATGGGCTGATCAACTGTCCATAGTCCCGCAGGCGCTGTCGGCGACGACGCTCGGGACGTTCGTATGCAACCTGCATCCCCGATCTCTACACGCGCCCCTGGAAGGCGTTTTGTCATGCATGGATCAGGATTAGGTACTCACCTCGGGTGGTGGCTGGTGGAGGCCGCGGTCGTTGGACACGGCACGTGTGCATGAACATCCGAGCCCCCACGGATACGCAAGCGAGCCCGGACCAACTGGGCCGGGCTCGCGGCCTGTTCGCGCGGGCTGCTACAGGTCGAACTCGAGGTGTTCGACGTCGGTGAACCGGACCTCTTCCAGGCTGCCGGCGCGGCGGCCGCCGTCCTGGAAGTAGACCTCCTTGAGGGCTTCGGCCGCGATCTCCTGGAGTTCGGTGTCGCTTGCGCCGGCCGCTTGGGCGTCGAAGAGGCGGGCGGCGTAGCGGGGCGGCAGGGCGACGGTCAGGTGCCGGATGCGGTCCTGGTCGGTCGAGCCGATCGGCGCGGTGTAGCCCATGCGGGCGCGGGCGTCGATGACGATGCCGCCAGTCGTCGTGGCCTTCTTGCGGGGCTTTAGCCCGGATCTGCGGCTGCCAGCGCTTGATTACCTCGCGCTCCAGGCGGGCGGCGAGGTCGGGGCGCGGCTTCTTGGCTGTGCCCGCTACGTACCGCTCCACCTGCCGCTGGGACATGCCGAGCAGTTCGGCGACCGCTTTCGTGCCGCCGAGCTGCTTGACCATGTACCGCATCTGCGGGCCCGCGGACTTGGGTGCGGGGCGGGTGAACGCCTTTTGCACCGCCTTGTCCAGGCCGTCCCCGAACATGCTCATCGCTTGCCTGCTCCCCTACTCGCCGTTGTCGATGTCGGTGACGGTGCCGTCCTTGATGTACCGGGCGAGGTTGAGCTCCGGGGCGTTGAACCGCTCGCGAACCTCCTCGCCCCACAGCACAGACTGAGTACCTTCGTGCTTGACCAGGCCGGGGTTGACGCCGAGCTTGAAGCCGCCCGGCAGCGGCTTGCCGTCGCGGTAGGGCAGGAAGTCCAGCGGGGAGGGCCCGTCGGCGGCGTAGACGACGCAGTCGGACAGGACCGCGACCGGGTACTGGCCGGTGAACGCGGCGTGCTTGATGATCTTGCGGTGCAGGTTGATCCGGGTGCGGGAGATGACTGCCGCGCGGATGTCCGGGCGCCAGGTGGGACGCGACAGCGCCCGCCACGGCTCGCCCGGCTTCCAGCCCTCCCCGCGCGGGCGCTCGCGCAGCTTGCCCAGGCCGCCCTTGACCGTGGCCTTGATGGCCGAGACGACGATCGCCAGTTCCGGGTCGCGGTCCTTGTAGCCCTCCATCGCAGTGAGGAAGTCGGCCGGGGCGAGGTCGGCGTGGACGCCGAGGTCGGCCATCGTGGCGAGGTACGCGTCGCGCAGCCGGTTGTACCAGCCATCCAGATAGCGGCCGTTGTCATACCGCAACCAGGCCTCGACCGGCGTGACGTCGTAGCCGAGCTCCTGCGCGTAGGCGACAGTCGGTGTCGCATACCAGGCCGGGCCCTCGGGCCGGTCCCCCTTCGGCGTGAACGGGCTGGGCAGCAGACTCGCGTCCAGGTCTGCCCACTTATCCTTGCCGACCTTCACCCGGGACAGGGCGACGTGCGAGAGGTCCACCAGCCACGATCCGGGCAGCTTCGCATCGAACACCGGCGCCGTCACGTGCGTCGGTGCGCCCAGGCCGACGATCAGGCCATTGGCGCCGGCGGCGAAGGCCATGTTCACGTCGATGCCCACCAGGTGCCGCTGCATGCATTCGGCGTCGGTCATCGGCCGCGCCCAGTCGTAGGCCTCCTCGAACAGCTTCTCCGCCGGCCCCCGGACGTGGAAGCGCGGCAGGTCCTTGAGGAGCGGGTGGCCGTCGGGGGCCTCGCACGGCGCCGGGCCGACCGGCTCCCTGCCCAGGGATCCGGGATTGCGCTCGGAGTGCCGCTTGCCGTCGGCGTCCGGCTCGGAGGCCCTGGTCGCAGGGTGCAGTGCGGTCATCAGCTCCAGGCCGGTCACCGCCGTCGATCCGCGGGGCGTCATCACCCGGGAGGCGAACACGCCTAGGACGCGGGCCAGTTCGGCCGGCGACAGCTGCCCCACCTCGCCCCAGTGCCGGGTGCCCAGCGCGTGCCACGACGGAATGCACAGCTGCACGCACTGACGGTCCGAGCCCTGCGCGGGGCGGTAGATCCTCGCCCACGGCCCGAACCCGCGCTTCGTCAGCTGCCACTCGGCGCGCACCAGCTGCTTGACGACCTTGTGGCTCTCCGGGATCCGACCGGCGAGGCGCTCGTCGTCGGCGAGGGTGACGGGCAGGCCGTAGCGCTCCAGGGCGGCCTCGGTGAGCACGAGCAGCGGGTCGCCGTCCTTGCCGGGGCCGGACAGTCTCGGCTGACCGAGCTTCGCCTCCTTCAGCGTCCAGTCCACCAGGGACGGCAGGGACTTGGCGGGCACGTCCAGGACCAGACCGCCGGTGCAATACGCCAGCACCTGAGCATCCGCGTCGACGTCCACGACCGCCAGCGGCCCGTTCTCGAACCGCGAGTCGACACCCTCGGTCGGGGTCCCGGCCGGGGCCGCCTTCCGCGCGGGC
Organism: Streptomyces sp. NPDC005784; assembly: GCF_042871525.1. Taxonomy (NCBI): domain Bacteria; kingdom Bacillati; phylum Actinomycetota; class Actinomycetes; order Kitasatosporales; family Streptomycetaceae; genus Streptomyces; species Streptomyces sp. NPDC005784. The sequence goes on along the minus strand of NZ_JBIAIQ010000053.1, from coordinate 22,361 downwards.
GGACGACGCGACGTCGACGACGGCCCGGTAGCACGCGAGGGACGCAGTGCACCCTCCGAAGCCGGGGCGACGGGGGCAACAGGTGGCTGGGGGTGCTCAGTTACGGTCCCGGCCGCAGCCTCGGGTCCCGGACCGGTGGACACGGGGCGCGCCTGCGCCGAGGCGGGCGCGGGTGCTGCCGGGGCGAGCGTGCCGGCGACCGCGGTGGGCGCCGGGGCGGCCGGCTCTTCCAGGGCGGGGTAGAGCTCCGCGAGCTGCCGCAACATCCGCGCATACGCCTCACGCTCCCGGCCCCGCGGCTCGACCGGCTTCGTCAACGACTCCCAACCCGACACCGTCGCCCGACGCACCTGCAACGCCGCAGCAACCTCATCCAACGTCAGACCGTGCGCGACACGCAGCCGCTTACGCTCCACCGCAGGCGGCAACGAGGAACGCGATGCAACCAGTGCATCCACCGCATCGAACAACTCGGACATGCAGCACCTCCAGAGCACCACCCTACCTTCAATAACCGTACGAAGTGCGTACGCAGACCGTACGCATCGCGCTCTACCGGCGCCCGAGGGGAGCTACTTCTCGGTCTCGGTCAGAGGGTGTTCGCGGCCGCATGTGCTCGCTCTGCGACGCCGCGCAATATCTTGCGCCGAAGATGTCCATCGAGGCGGCACGCAGCCCGCGGGCGGGAGGGCGACGAGCACGCCCGCCGCCGCCCCGGTCCCCTCCCCCGTTGCCGTCCCCGAACCCGCGGATGCAGCCGGCCCGCCGACGCGCCTCGTCAGGTGCCTGCCGCGCAACCCCGTCCCTCTTCGCGTCGTGCGGGCGCGCCGAAGGCCGCCACCCGCACACACGATGCCGGGCCCGGGCACGGGCCGCTGCGACCCACCCCTTCCCGGGCAACGGAACCGGCACTGCAGCTAGTCCGAGCGGGTGGGACGGCTGGGATGTCTGTCCCTGATGGGATGATGTGAGGGTGACGGGACGGGCAAGGATTGTGATGTGGGCGCTGGCCGTGCTCTGCTTCCTGACGGCGGTGGTGCTGGGTGTCGTCGCTGTCCTGGCTGACCTAGACACAGCTGGCCAGGTAGCAAGCGTGGCTGGTTCGATCGCAGGTCTGATCGGGGTTGTACTGAGTTGCTACACGCTTCTGCGGCCTTCGGTAGCGGGCAGCCAGGGGGTGGCTGTGACAGCAGCGGGAGCACGATCCGTCGCTGTAGGCGGCAGCATCGGCCGAGCGGTTACCGGTGATCGGGCCGTCCTCGCCGCACCGTCGGCGACAGCACCGACAACCGCTGGTTCCCCCGGTTCGGCACAGGCAACGGGTGAGCGGGGCATCGCAGCGGCCGGCGACGTCGGCGAAGCCATCACCGGAGACGATGCGCGCACATGAGTCCGTGGTGGAAGAAGACCCCAGCAACTGCCGACTCGCCGAGCTCACCTGCTGACCGGCATTCCGCGATTGCGGACACTGGCGCGGAAGCGTCCGGCGTGCGTTCCGTAGCAGCTTCCGGGAACATCGGCGCGGTCACCACGGGCGATCACAGCCCCTTGACGGTCAGGGTGTATCCGCCCGCGCCTGCGCCCACCGCGCTTGAATCACTGCCCGCCGCACCCCCGAACCTCAGCGGCCGACAGACAGAAGTCGAGCAAGTTCTGTCCGTCCTGCGGCCACCCGCCATGTCACCCGATCAGGATGCGAACTGCTCAGAGGATGGATCGATCACGGCCCCGGCCGCGGAGGATGGCGTGGCGCCTGTGCTGGTGACCTCGGTCGCCGGCCTTGCCGGTGTGGGGAAGACGGCGCTTGCCCTGGCGTGCGGGCATGCCGCCACTGAGGCTGGCTGGTTCACCGGCAGCCTGTTCATCGACTTGCATGGATATGACGAGAGCCCGGTTCAGCCCGGCCAGGCTCTGGAAGCCTTCTTGCGGGCACTCGGCGTCGAACCGACCGGTATTCCTGCAGCAGTTGAGGAGCGGGCAGCGTTGTACCGGTCTGAACTGCAAGACCAGGCTGCCCAGGGACAGCGTCTGCTGATCGTGGCCGACAACGCCGCCAGCGCAGACCAGGTCCGTCTCTTGCTTCCAGGCGGCCAGCGGCATCGGGTCCTGATCACTTCCCGGCACACCCTGCCGACGCTCGACGCGCGGCTCGTGGATCTTGCCGTGCTCAGTCCCGAGGCGGCGGTGGCGCTGCTGCAGCATGCCCTTCAAAGAGCCGACCCGGCCGACCAGCGCGTCCTCGAAACCGATATCGGCCTCGAGGAACTGGCCAGCCTGTGCGGGCATCTGCCGCTGGCTCTGCACATCAGCGCAGCTCTGCTGATCTTGGAACCCAGCCAGACAGTCACCGAGCTCACAGGCGAGCTGGCCGCGGCCCAGTCCCGGCTGAGCTTCCTGGACGACGGAGACCGTGCTGTCCGCGCGGCCTTCGACCTTTCCTACCGTCGCCTTCCAGCGGAGGAAGCCGAACTCTTTCGTCTCCTGGCGCTCAACCCCGGTCCCGACATCGGTCTTGGAGCAGCGGCAGCCCTGGCTGACCGTCCGCTACCGAAGACCCGTAGGGTGCTCCGTGCTCTCGTCCAGGCGCACCTGCTCGACTGCGTGAACAGCCGCTGGTCGATGCACGACCTGGTTCGCGACTATGCCAACGAACTCGTGCATGATGCCCAGCACGCCACAGCAGACGGCAGCGAAGGAGAAGACGCACCTCGAAGGACAGGAGCGTACGCTGAGGCACTGAATCGACTGCTCGAGCACTACACCACAACCGCGCTTGCGGCGACCGTACACCTCACCAACAGGCACGACTCGTCAGTACCCGGCGAGTTCGCTGATCTGGACGGGGCACTTGGTTGGCTGGACGGCGAGCGCGCCAACCTCACCATGACCGTGGTCGCCGCAGCCGCCACCAAACACGTGGACATCGCTATCCGGCTCCCGGTGATCCTCTACGACTACCTCATCTGGCACGGCTACTTCGACGACTTGATCGCCGTGACAACGATCGGGTGCGACGTCGCCCGCCAAGCAGGGGAACTCGCCGCTGAAGCAGGAGCATGGAATCGCCTGGGCATCGCCCTGGCTGAGGCCTCACGCTATGACGAGGCCATCCTCGCTTACGAGCGGGCTATCGAGCTCTTCACTTCGCTGGACAACCACAATGAACGGGGCAAGACACTCAACGGGCTCGGCTTGGCCCTGTGTGAGTCGGGGCGACCTGCCGAAGCACTTCAGATCCACCAGGAAGCCCTGGCAATCCAACAAGCCGTCGCGGACCTACAGGAACAGGCCGCAGTGCTGAACAGTCTTTCCCTGGATCACCAAGCGCTGAGGAACTTCGAAGAGGCTTGCGTGACAGCAGAAGGGGCCGCCTCGCTCTTCCAGCAGCTCGGCGACACCACCAACGAAGCGAAAGCACTCTGCACGGAAGCATTTGCGCTCCAGGCATCAGGGCGGACCGAGGAAGCACAAGCAGCCTGTGAGCGGGCCATCGCAGCCAGCCGTGCGGGCAATCCCCGCGACGAGGCGGCGATTCTGATGACCTGCGCCAACGTGCTAACCGACCTCACACCACAGCAGCAGATCGCCTACCTCGAGCAGGCCCAGGCCGCGTGCGAACGCGCCAACGACCAAGCCCTCCGCGCCTATGCAGTGTTCAGCATCGGCCAGGCATGGATCGCCGCAGATGACACTAGCCGGGCCGTCATCCATCTCACGCGCGCAGCAAGCATGTTCGAAGACCTCGGCTCCATCGACGAAGCAGCGGAGGCTCTCGATCTGGTCGCATCACTCCAGCCTTGATCCTCTCCCCGTCACGGCACCCAAGCGCCAGCCAGTTACTCAGAAACCTGCCTAGTGAGCTACCACCGCCGCCGCAGACAAGCCGCACTCTGCGGCCTCGCAGCCGTCGAATTCGAGGCCGTCACGACCACACCGGCCCCGAACCTGTCACCCAGACCTGCGGCAGACCCCGATGTCGATCTGATGTCGCCGGAGTACCGGGAGATCATCGCTTTGTTCGCGACCTCGGGGGCGGCGATGCGCTGCAAAGAGGTCTGCCAGCACCTGGGTCTGGGGACCGAGCCGCGGCATGTCGAGGGGATGCGCTCGAAGCTGAAGCGGCTGGTGGAGCGCGGGATCCTGGCCGAGCCTTCGTCCGGGCTGTTCAAGGTCGACGGCAGGAAGCAGGGGTGGTGAGCGTGGTGGGGCCTGCCCAGGATGCGCTCGTGGAGTGTGAGGACGCCTTCGCCGCCTCGGCGGGTCTGTTCGCCGCGGCGTGCGCGGAGCTGGCGGCCCCGCAGGCCGCGGCGCTGACGCACGCGCAGGTGGAGGATCTGCTGGGGGCACGGATGCGCGAGGTCACCCGGCAGTTGTTCCAGGACCACCTGACGCTGCGGGCCAGAAACGAGGTGCGTCGGCAGGAGGTCGTGGACGCCGCCGGTGTCGGGCGCTCCCGGATCGAGCGGGGCCGGCGCCGGATGCTGGCCACGGTGTTCGGCAAGGTCACCGTGGTCCGGATCGCCTACCGCGGCACCGGCGTGGCGGACCTGCACCCGGCCGATGCGGTGCTGAACCTGCCGGACGGAATGCACTCGCACGGGCTGGCCAGGCTCGCCGCGATCGAGTCCGCCCGCGGCAGCTTCGCCGACGCCTGCGAGCGCATCAACGCCCACACCGGCTCCGGCATCGGGCACCGGCAGGTCCAGGAACTCGCCGTCAGCGCCGCAGCGGACATCGACGCCTTCTACGACGCCCTCGTGCCGGCTCCGTGCACCGACACCACGCCGTTGATCTTGTCGGTCGACGGCAAAGGCGTGGTGATAAGGCCCGAAGCGCTGCGCGAGGACACCGCGAAGGCCGCGGCCGCCAAGGGCGGCAACGCGATGAAGACCCGGCTGGCGTCCGGCGAGAAGCACGGCAGGAAACGGATGGCAACCCTGGGAGCCGTCTACGATGCGGAACCCGCGCCACGCACGGTCGACGACATCATCGCCGACCCCGACCGGCAAGACGCTGCCGTCCACGGCGGGGCGCCCGAGCGCCGCCAGGGGCCGAAAGCCCGGTCGAAGTGGCTGTGCGGCTCGGTGAACGACACCGCCGCGCAGGTGGTGGCCGCCGTGTTCGACCAAGCCGAGCACCGCGACCCCGGCCACCGCCGTTCCTGGGTCGTCCTGGTCGACGGGGCCCGCCATCAGATCGACCTCATCAAGGCCGAAGCACAGCAGCGCGGCGCGGACATCCACATCATCATCGACCTCATCCACGTGCTCGAATACCTATGGCGAGCGGCCTGGTGCCTGCACGAGGCCGGCGATGCCTCCGCCGAGAGCTGGGTCGCCCACCACGCCCGCATCCTGCTGGGCGGCGGCGTGCAGCAGACCGCCACCGCACTCAAGGCAGCCGCCCGCGCCGCCGGACTGCGTGGCGCCCAGCGCAAGGGCATCGACGAGGCCGTGAACTACCTGACCGGCAAGGCCGGGTACCTGCGCTACGACACCGCCCTTGAACGCGGCTGGCCGATCGCCACCGGAATCATCGAGGGAGCATGCCGACACCTGGTCAAAGACCGCCTGGACATCACCGGCGCCCGCTGGGGCCTGTCCGGAGCTGAAGCCGTACTCAAACTGCGTGCCGTCCGCGCCAACGGCGACTTCGACAACTACTGGGCCTGGCACCAGCAGCAGGAGTTCATCCGCAACCACCAGACGCGCTACCGCGACCAGGCCATACCCACCGCCTGAATCGACGGCACCCTCAAAAGATCTGCACCCGTCGAGGTTGGTGAGCTGCGCGGCTGGTCCTTGGGGAGCGTTTGGGCGTTGTCCTTCTTGCGGCACTCGGCGAGCCAGGCGCCGATGGGGTGGCCGCCTTGGGTGGCGTCAGTGGGTGCGGCCAGGTGCCCGTGGGCGGCGGCGTAGGCGTGGTCGAGGATGCGGGTGAAGGTGTGTGCGGGGTGCTCCACAACACGCCGAGGGCATTGAGGGCGTCGGCGTGTTCGCTGGGCAGACGATCCGCCAGGTGTCGCAGGCGCTGGTTGCTGATCCACTCGCCCAGGGCGACCCTAGTGGGGAGCAGACAGGGAAGCGTACGCGATCAGGATGACGAACTCCCTTGCAGACATGCCTACATGATGCCTGGAACCCGTTGGCAGCGGATCGTCGATCTCAACTGTTGCCAGGGGGCGCTTCAGCGTTTGGGAGATGTTTCCTCGTCGGCCGCCCTGCGTGCTCGAGTACCGCCCATACGCGAGAGCGCGCAGTGCCGGGCTTCGTCAAGCTGCTGCAGCGCAACTGGTTGGTGAGCAGCAAGCTGCTGCAGCACGGCACGCCGGACAGCAGCAGGCCGAGGCCGTCTTGAAGACCGTGCAGCAGACCTTGGAAGCGCAGGCCAGGGCACAGCAGCTCGAGGCCAAGCGCGAGGTGTATGTAGTCTTCCTGCAAGCCGCGCAGGCACTCGTCGAAGATCGCAAGCGTGATCGGGGTGCACTGGACGAGGCGCTCCTCGCTGAGGCACAACGGACTTACCAGGTCCTGCGGCTGGACGGCCCCGACAACGTTGCGGCGCAGGCGCACTTCCTCATGCAGGCGATCGCCGACTCCCTGGGCGACCCCTCGGTAGACACAGCTGAGATCGACCGACGCCTGCATCACTACATCTCCGTGGCGCAGCGCTACCTGCAGGAACCCTGGAGCTGGATGGGTCGGAGCCGAAACTCCTGGATCGCAGCCGGGACAACCGAGCCCCCTGCCGCAAACGTCCTGAAACGAACCGAGGTCCGGCATCACAACGGCGTAGCTGTCCGTCCACCAGGCAAACCGCGCAAAGGGCGCCCCGTGAACACGAGTTGCACCACCCGGGAGGCCACCCTCAGGTCGGTGGGGGCAGGCTCGCGGGCTTGTCTCTGCGCGAGGGAACGGAATGCGAACAGTGCCGCTTGCGAGGCGACTTGAGGCTGCTGCACCGAAATAGCCCAGAGCGGACAAGCGCAGGACGGTATCAGTGTGTGCCGACAGAATGAGGGCGACGCGGCAGCCCTGCTATGACGCAACACCTCGGGGCCACTGTCGTGTACCGCAGTTGCGGGCTGGCGGCCTCTCGGTGTGGGTGTCCGACGACCGCCCAAGCGGTGTCCTCGCGTGGTCTGCCAAATCCGTGCTGGAGGTTCGTCACCATGCCAAGCAGGCTTGTCGCCCCGATCCGCTCCCGGCGGGCAGCGGACCCGCTGGGTGGTGACGGTGACCGTGCAGTGCCGCAGATCTTCACTGTTCGTGCGGCGGTGCTGGTCCGTGTTCCCAGCGGTGAGAAGGAGGACACCGCACGCGAGCAGTGGGAGCGGTGCGGTCTGCAGACTGCGAGTCCACGATCACCCGGACCGGCCAGGGACACCGTCGGCGGCGCAGCCGCAGCCGTCGGCGGAGCTGGTCGAGGATGTGCCGCAGGACGCCGGCCTTCGCCCAGCGGGCGAAATACCCGAACACTGTGCGCCACGGAATGCCGAAGTCGGCGGGCAGCGCCCGCCACTTCGTCCCGTTGTCGGTGATGTAGCGGATGGCGTCGACCACCCGGCGGCGTGGCCACTTCTCAGGAGCCCCGCCCTTGGAGGTCTGGCAGACGGGAATGGGCAGGAGCTGTTCCAGCAGAGCCCATTCGAGGTCGCTGGTGTCGGAGGGGTAGCGGTAGAGGGGCAACGGGATGCCGGGCCGCGACCTGCAGAAGCAGCCAACTGCAGCGCGGTCGCGGCCCGTTGCCTTCCTCCGGTTCACTCCAGGTTGGCGAGGAGGTGCAGGGTGGACTCGATCGCGCCCATCTGCGCCATGACCGTGCGGATGTAGAGGTCGTCGGGCTTCTTCTTCTGGTGCGGCAGGAGGATCCCGGCGATGAAGTTGGCGACCCGGTGGTGGACGGACTCGAAGAACGCCCGCTCGTAGCCGATCCAGACCTCCGGCGCGTCGTCCAGCATCCGATATCCCCACGTCTTGTCCCAGGTCACCGGCGGAAGCCCCTTCGCCGCAGCCACCATGCGCAGGTGGGCGAGCCCGGTGTGGACCTGAGCGCGGGTGCGCTCGGTGGCCGCCATCAGCTGGACGATCGTCAGGCCGGCGGGACGGGCCTCCAGCAGGGCGGACAGGACGGCTTCGGCGTGGACGTGAGCGGGAACGCCCCGCCCCATCGCTACTCGCCCGAGCCCTTCAGCAGCTTCTGAAGCTGCTCGTCCAGGTCGACCTCGCCGCGGGTGACCGCGTTCTCGATCCAGTCCGCCGACGCCCGCACCCGTGCAAGGCCCCGCAGGATCGTCTCGCGTTCGGCGTCGTCGTAGGGCTCACCCCGCAGGTTCGGCACGATCCGGCCGGCCGTGACGGTGAACTGCGTGCAGACCGCGACCAGGTCCATGAACTGGGTGCTGTGCTCCATCCGCCGCAGCTGGTCCAGCTGCGGGGCGGCTTCCTCCTGCCCGTACTGGACCTGCTGGCGGAACTGGTCGAACTGCGCCTCGTTCACGGCGTGCCTGGCCGTGTCTCTGTTGACCGGACTACCAGGCGACACGCCGGGGCATCGGGTGGGTCGAGGAGGGGCTGACCGGTAGACCTCACGCAGTACAGGAGGAGGTTTATGTGGGGTCGTTGGATGAGGTCGAGCGGGATCTCGGTTCAATCCGTCTGCCGCGGTGGGGCAAGGTGGTCCCGTCGGATGGTGTGGTGCCGTGGCTCGTGGTGGATCCCGACGGGGTGCCGGTCGAGCCCGTTCGACGGTTCCTGCGGGACTTCGTCGCCCGCAACCGGCCAGGCTCGGTTCGCAGTTACGCGTATGCGCTGCTGCGGTGGTGGCGGTGGCTGCACGTCGTCCAGGTCGAGTGGGACAGGGCGTCCTCGGCGGAGGTCCGGGATCTGGTGCTGTGGCTGATGCGGACGACCAAGCCCCGGAACTCGCCACGTACGAAGTCGGCGGCCACGGCGGGCACGGTCAACCCGATCACCCGGAAGCAGAACCCGGGAGACCAGTACCAGCCCCGGACGATCCGGCACAGCAACGCGGTCATCCGCGGCTTCTACGAGTTCTGGATCGATGCCGGTCAAGGTCCGCTGGTCAACCCCGTCCCGCTCGACCGCAGAGGTAGCCGGCCGCACGCCCACCACAACCCGCTGGACTCCTTCCGGCCCGAGGGGCGGATCCGCTACAACCCCAAGATCCCCAAGAGCAGACCCCGCGAGATCCCAGACGAACGCTGGAATGACCTCTTCGCCGCCCTGCGCTCCAACCGCGACCGCGCGATCCTCTCCCTGGACATCAGCAACGCCGCCCGGGCCAGCGAGGTCCTCGGCATCCGCGGCGTCGACCTGGACTGGGGAGACCAACTGGTACGGGTCAGCCGCAAGGGCAGCGACGACGCGCAGTGGCTGCCGGCCAGCCCGGACGCCTTCGTCTGGCTCCGCCTCTACCTGGCCGAGCTCAGCCCGCTGGAACCGGACGAACCGATCTGGTGGACCAACCGACGACGCGACCGCGGGGAAGGACTGCATCGCCAACCGTTCAACTACGAGGCCCTGCGCGCCGTCTTCCGCCGCTTCAACGCGGTGCTCGGCACCAACTACACGATGCACGACCTCAGGCACACCGCCGCTCTGCGCATGAGCCGGGACAAGAACCTGACCCTGCTCGATGTCCAGACCATCCTGGGGCACGCACACCTGAGCACGACCGCAGACGTATACCTCTTGGAAGACGAGGCACAGGTGATCCGTCGTGTCGCCGAGCACTTGGCCGAGCGTGAACTCCGGGCTCAGCAGGCCCCGCCACCGGTCGCCGTCGGTTACGAGGCCGACGACCTGGCCGTGTTGTTCGGAGGACTTCCGCGATGACTGCGATCACCGCCAGACCTGCGGATTCCGTCCCTTCGCCGCGAGACATCCTTGACCATCAGCGGGTGCTTGCTGTCGACCGCGGTCCGTTCGATGCTCTCTCGGTCGAGGGCGTTCTGGAACTGTTGCCGTCCCTGGCGACCTTTCCGCCGGCGACGAGCAGGCGCAGCCGGAGCAAGCGCGCGGATCGGTCGCGTGGGGCCGCCCGAATCCTCCACTGGCTGTTGTCCTTCCCCGGGGACGGCTGGCAGGAACGGTGGCTCGTCTCCGGCGTTGACAGCGGTCTGGACTGGGACTGGATCGACCTAGTTACGGCCGAATACAGGTCTGCCGAAGCGCCCCGACGGGCAGTGACGACGGACGGTCTGGGCTGCCTGCTCCTGGGCAGGGTGGTGCGGCCGAGCTACGAATTCCTGCAGAGCTACCGGACTTCTGGGCTCTATCGCCACGCCAAGCAGGAGTTCGGCGCCGAGTTGTTTGGCAAGGTCCGCCAGGCTGGCGTCGCCCGGGGAATGATCCCCAGTCACCTGAGCACGGCCGAGAACTGCCTGGTGAAGGTCGCGTTCCGGGCTGGCCGCGATCTGGACCGGATCACCGCCGAGGACCTGATCGCCTACCACGAGTGGAGCAGGAGAACCTTCGCCAAGGCCCCCGCAGGGCTTCACGCCGCCTGGGACCTGATGCGCGACGTCGGCCTGCTGTCCGCGGCGTTGCCGTTGCGCCGGACCGTGGCACGCGGACAGTTGTCCACGGCGGCCATGGTGGACCGGTACAGCATCCGGTGCCGACCGGTGCGCGATGTGCTGGTCCGCTACCTGGAGGAACGGCGCCCCAGCCTCGACTACACCTCGCTTCAGCACTTGGCGAGTCGGCTGGTGGGCGCCTTCTGGGCCGACATCGAGAAACACCACCCGGGCATCGACACTCTGGACCTGCCCGCAGAGGTTGCCGAGGCGTGGAAGGAACGGATCAGATTCATCACCCGGGAGGGCAAGGAGCCCATTCCCCGCCAGACCCGGACCGCTGTGCTGACCGGAGTCCGGGCTTTCTACCTGGACATCCAGCAGTGGGCTCTGGAGGACCCGAGCTGGGCGGCCTGGGCGGTCCCCAGCCCCGTCCGCAAGGTCGACACCGGCGGGTTCACCAAGGTCAAGAAGAAGGTCCGGGCCAAGATGCACCAGCGGGTGCGCGAGCGGCTGCCCCGACTCCCCGAGCTGGTGGACACCACCGAAGCCCATCACAGCGCACAGAAGAACCTGCTGGTTGCAGCGCAAGTCGCCACTGTCGGAGAGGTCTTTGGCTTCACCGATGAGTCGTGGCCCCACCCAACAACGAGTTCTGGCCCCACTTCCTGATCTTCATGGCCGGAAATAACAACGAGAATTGGCCCCATCTTCAGGCCGCTCTGCCGCCTCCCCTGCGCGGGTCTGACGTGAGAGTCTTGGCCGTTGACGAAGGGTTGGCGGTATGGCGGAGACGGCAGATCGAGGTGGCCGGACGGTCCTGGAGACGCTGGAGCGGGGCCAGGTCTGCAAAGGGGTGGTGTCGTCCATCGAGAGGTTCGGCGCGTTCGTCGACATCGGGGGCTTCCACGGGCTTGTGAACGTAGCCGAGTTGACCTGGGCTCATCACTTCGAGGCGGTGTCGGACATCGTGGAGGTGGGACAGGAGGTCACCATCGTGGTCCTGGACGTCGATGTCGAGCGGGAACGGGCTTCCTTCTCGCTGAAGGCGCTTTATCCGGATCCGCTTGAGGAGTTTGCTCGCGTTCAGTTCGGTCGCGTGATTCCCGGCCGGGTAGAGAGGGTCGTTAGGATCGGAGCCTTCGTGCAAGTCCACGAGAAATTCGCGGGGCTGGTTCCGATCCATGAGCTCGCAGAGCGGGATGCGGATCAGCCTGAGAGCGTCTTGCAGATTGATGATGAGGTCATGGTCGAAGTTGCCGGCATCAACCTGCATAGACGCCGGATCCTGCTGTCCCTCCGCTCGTGATGGGGTTGTCGGCTCACGACGGGTAATCGGTGTGAAGCCGGTATCGGGGAACATCGGTACAGCCGTTGGCGCTGAGAACGATCATGGTCGGCTAGCACACGGGCTGAGGGCTCCGCTGGGGTTCGCGGAAAGATCGCCGGGCGGGTGCCGGGGCTGGCTACGGTCCGCTTCGTGCCGGTGGAATTTCTGACTGATGAGCAGGCCGAGGCGTACGGCGAGTTCGCCGAGGAGCCGACCCGCCCTGAACTGGAGCGGTTCTTCTTCCTAGACGACGTCGACCGGGATCTGATCGCGCTGCGGCGCTCGGGGCACCACCAGCTCGGTTTCGCGCTCCAGATGTGCACGGTGCGCTACATCGGCCGGTTCCTCCCGGACGACCCGCTCGACGCCCCCTGGCCGGTGGTCGAGCACCTGGCCGCGCAGCTCGGCATCGAGGACCCGTCGGCGGTGAAGCGGTACACCGAGCGGCCGAAGACGGCGTACGAGCACGCGTGGGAGATCCGAGACGCCTACAAGTACCACGAGTACGAGGACCCGGAGTGGTCGCGGCGGTTCCGTACGTTCCTGCACGGGCGGGCGTGGACACACGCCGAGGGGCCGAAGGCGCTGTTTGACCACGCGGTGGGCTGGTTGCGTCGCAACCGCCTGCTGCTGCCGGGGGTGAGCGTGTTGGCCCGGCAGGTGTCGGAGGTCCGTAAGGTCGCGGACAAGCGGCTGCACGCCACCGTCGCGGGGGCCGCCCGCCGCGCGGATGCGGCGTTGCCCGGTGACCTGGTGGCGACGCTGAAGACGCCGGAGGGCTCGCGGTTCTCGGAGCTGGAGCGGCTGCGCCGGCCGCCGACCCGGACGACGGGCACGGCGTTCGCCCGTGCTCTGGAGCGGGTGGACGAGATCGGCGCGTTCCAGCTCGGGCGGCTGAAGCTGTCGCAGATCCCGCCGAACCGGATGGCGTTGCTGGCTCGGTACGCGCTGGGGTCGAAGGCGGCGCTGCTGGAGCGGGCGGCGGAGCCGAAGCGTACGGCGATGCTCACCGCGGTGATGCGGCATCTGGAGGCGAAGGCGATCGACGAGGCTCTGGACCTGTTCCAGGTCCTCATGGCCACCCGGCTGCTGAGCACGGCGAAGCGGAAGACGGAGAAGGAGCGCCTGTCCACGCTCCCTCAGCTGGAGAAGGCGTCGCGTACCGTCGCGCGGGCGGCGAAGGTGTTGTTCGAGGAGCTGGAGCTGGTCGAGGAGCACGGGGCGGATGTGGACGTGGCCGCGCTGTGGGCGGCGCTGGAGGAAGTCGCCTCGCGCGCCGCCGTGATGAGCGCCGCGGCCACGGTGGTCTCGCTGGTTCCCGAGGACGAGGGCTCGGCCGAGGTCGCGATGCGGGCCGCGCTCGCGACCCGGTACGCCACGGTGCGTCCGTTCCTGTCGCTGCTGGGCGAGTCGAAGGCGCTGGACGCGGCGAGCGCCAGCAAGCGGGTCCTGGCAGGGGTCCGCAGCCTGCCGGCGCTGGCGCGGCGAAAGACGGGCGTCAAGCCGCTGCTGCCGCGCGAGGTGGACGACAAGCTCGTGCCTCCGGCGTGGCGCAAGGCGGTGTATGCCGGCCCCGACCTGCCGCAGGGCGCGGTGGACCGGGACGCGTACGTGGTGTGCGTGCTGGAGCAGCTGCACCGGGCCCTGAACAACCGCGACGTGTTCGCCTCGCCCTCGCACCGCTGGTCCAACCCGCGGGCCCGCCTGCTGGAGGGCCCCGAGTGGGAGGCGGTGAGCGAGGACGTCCTGGCGGCCCTGAGCTTGGACATGTCCGTCGAGGAGCATCTGGCGGAGCTGGTGCGGGGCCTGGACGCCGGGTGGAAGCAGCTCGCCGAGCGCCTGGAGGAGGCGGGGCCAGCGGCGAAGGTCTCCGTCGAGGTGCAGGACGACGGGCGGGTGAAGCTACACGTCGACAAGCTCGGCGCGCTCGGCGAGCCGAAGTCCCTGACCTGGCTGCGCAAGCGGGTCGAGAAGATGCTCCCGAAGATTGATCTGCCTGACCTGCTGTTCGAAGTGAACGCCTGGACCGGCTTCCTCGACGCCTTCGTCCATCTCGGGGACGGCACCACCCGGATGAAGGACCTGTCCACCTCGGTCGTCGCGCTGCTGGTGTCCGAGGCGTGCAACATCGGTATGGCCCCGGTGGTGAACCCCGGCCATGAGGCCCTGACCAGGGCCCGGCTCGTGCACGTCGACCAGTACTACCTGCGCGCCGAGACCATCGCCGCGGCGAACGCGCGGCTCATCGCCGCCCAGGCCGCCGTGCCCATCGTGAAGTTCTGGGGCAACGGTCTGCTCGCCTCGGTGGACGGACTGCGGTTCGTCGTACCCGTGCGCACGATCAGCGCGGCGCCGTCGCCGAAGTACTTCGGGTTCAAGCGCGGCATCACCTGGCTCAACGCCGTCAACGACCAGGTCGCCGGGATCGGACAGATGGTCGTCCCCGGCACCCCGCGCGACTCCCTGCACATCCTGGACGCGCTGCTGAACCTGGACGGCGGGGTGAAGCCGGAGATGGTGGCGACCGACAACGCCTCGTACTCCGACATGGTGTTCGGCCTGTTCAAGATCCTCGGCTACAACTTCTCACCCCGGTTCCGCGACCTGGACGACCAACGGTTCTGGCGGGCCACGATGCCAGGCGTCGAGACCGGCACCTACGGTGCGGTGGAGGACCTGGCCCGCAACCGCGTGAACCTGAACAAGGTGATCACGCACTGGCCGGACATGCTGAAGGTCGCCGGGTCCCTGGTCACCAACCAGGTCCGCGCCTACGACCTGCTGCGGATGTTCGGGCGCGAGGGGCGCCCCACTCCGCTGGGGACAGCGTTCGCGGAGTACGGGCGGATCGCCAAGACCGAGCACCTGCTGCGGGTGGTCGACCCAGTTGACGACACCTACCGGCGCCAGATGAACCGGCAGCTCACCGTGCAGGAGTCCCGCCACAAACTGGCCCGGGACGTGTGCCACGGCAAGCGCGGCACCATCCACCAGGCGTACCGCGACGGCATGGAGGACCAGCTCGGCGCGCTCGGCCTGGTCCTCAACGCCATCGTGCTCTGGACGACGCAGTACATCGACGCCGCCGTCGCCCAGCTCCGGGCCGAGGGTCACGAGATCCGGGACGAGGACATCGCCCGGCTCTCCCCGCTCAAGCACGCGAACCTGAACCTGCTCGGCCGCTACAGCTTCACCCCCAGCGTTCCGGCCGCCGGTGCCCTGCGCCCGCTGCGCGACCCGGAAGCGCAGGAGCTGGACGAGGACGATGACGGAAGCGGACCGGAGCCGGAACTCGGAGATGGGTAGGCCCAGTTCGGAGAGCAGCCTTGAGGAACGGGCTGGCGGCAACGCCGGAACCGTGCTTCAGGCCGACTCAACCGGAGTGCTGCGGGATCCGCGCTCGGCCTGCAGTCACAAGGCCCGCCTCATCTGTGGCAGGAACAGTATGTGCTTTCTTCTCAATCCGCAGGTCGGAGCGGTCGTGTCACCGGTGGGGCCGAACCGGAGCGGTCGCTTCGACGACCGTCTCGACCAGTCCGGTTTCGAGCCGCAGCACATGGCCGGACACCGAAGCGAGCATGTCGTTGGACAGCAGCGGGTGTCCGAGCAGTTCCGCGACATCCTGGCGCACGGTTACGGCCGGGTCGGTCACCGCCTTGTCCGCGAGGGCGCCCTCGTCCAGACCGGTGTGGTGGGCGAAGGCATGGCGGAAGGTGGGCTCGGACAGCTTCCCGGTCCCGCATTGCGTGTGATGGATGACGGCAACATCCATCTGCACACCCAGGCGCATGGAGAGATAGGCGATGTCCTCTGCGACCCTGTCGTCAACGCGCCCGCCCGCGTTGCGCAGCACTCCCGCGTCTCCGGTTCGGATCCCGAGGAAGCCGGCCGGCTCGACCCGCGGGTCGACACAGGCCAGCACGAGGAGCAGCCTGTCAGGCATCGCCTCCTTGGGCGGCATGGCCAGCCTTCCGAGATCGACGTTCGCAGCGAACTCGCGGTTGCGCCCCAGCAACTCGTTGAACTCCGTCATGATGTCCACTCCTTGTTGATGTATATGCGGCCCTGACGCGCCTATTGCGGTGTCACCGCCGACTTTGTGAAGCTGACCCGCTTGTCGCCCGGGCCGACCGTGGCCGATGTCGGGGTCGGGGTGCGAGCCGACGCCAGGAGGATCCCCACCTGCTGTGACGCGGTCGGGCCTGCGGCGGACGATCGGGGACGACGTCCGCCCTCAGGTCGCCGAGGTGGTCTCAGGCTGCTGGTGCGAAGGCCGTGATGGCGTCGACGAGGTCGGTCGGAGCTTCCAGCGGGATCAAGTGGCCCGTGTGGGGGATCACCACGAACTCGGCTCCGGAGAGGTAGGGCACCAGGTTGTTGACGAGCACGTCGACGGGCTCGACGCGATCGTTGCCTCCTGCGACGACGAGGGAGGGAACGCTGATCATGCGCGTGTGCTCGGAGATGTCCTGCGCGATGCCGCGCAGCGGCCACTCCGTACGGGCGGCGTCCGCGCCGCCACGCGAGTCGGCCACGATCTGCGCCTTGATCGACGCGGGCAGTTCGGTCGCGGTCAGGACGTCGTCCCGTGCGCCGGCGACGGACTCCTCGGAGTCATAGGCGTGGGACAGGGCTTCCCGATACTCCGCAGTGACCGCCGCGGCGGGTTTCGCCGGGCCGGAACCGACGAGGACGATCCCGCGGAGCCCG
Source organism: Streptomyces sp. NPDC005784 (assembly GCF_042871525.1). Classification (NCBI taxonomy): domain Bacteria; kingdom Bacillati; phylum Actinomycetota; class Actinomycetes; order Kitasatosporales; family Streptomycetaceae; genus Streptomyces; species Streptomyces sp. NPDC005784. Next base: position 5,781 of record NZ_JBIAIQ010000053.1, on the reverse strand, counting down.
GCGGGCCGGGTAGCCGCGACGAGCTGCGCGACCTTGCCGCCCATGGAGTGTCCGACAAGGACGTAGTCGGTGACGCCCGAGTCGGCGATCACGTCGAGCGTGTCGTCGGCGAGCTGGCTGAGGGTGTAGGGCCCGGTCAGGTCGCTGGAGCGGTTCCACCCGCGGAAATCGACCGTGAGCAGGTCACGACCGGCAAGTCGGTCCACGACGAGGTCCCAGGTGCGGGCGGAACCACCCCAGTAGTGCAGGAAAACCAGGGTCGGCCCGGCACCCTGCTTGTGGTCGTAAGTGGGCAGTGGCGGTTGCTGGGTGGTGTTCATCGTGCCTCTCTCGGTCAGTGCTACTAGGCGATTTGGCCTGTGTGTTTATTGAATCCCTCCCGCTGATCCCGGGCATCGGCGTGACCAGTCGCTCGATGGTGGAAACTGGACACGTGACCATGATCCGGCAGATGACCTATCAGCCCGGCGAGCGCCGGGCCGCCGCCGTCGAAACGATGACGTTCCACCGCCTCCGCGAGCTGAACGACGGCGGGACACAGCGTGCCGACTTCCACGTCCTTGCCGTCGTCGATGCCGGGCCCGGGTCCGTCACGGTGGACTTCCTCCGGCACCCGCTGCGGGAGCGCTCCGCGGTATGGATCCCTCCCGCGGCGGTGCACAGGTGGGACGACATCGCCGGCGTGGATGGGCACGTCGTGCTGTTCGTGCCGACCGCGCCGGTCACCCACGCCACCCGGGAACTCGTCGCATCCCCGGACCTGGTCGCGCACTGGAGCGTCCCCGATGCGGACTGGCCGTTCGTCGACGCCGCGCGGAACCATCTCCTCCTTGAGGCATCCGCCCCGCCCGGGGACCTCTCTATGCAGCTGCCCGAGATCCTGCTTTCCGCGCTGATCGCCCGGCTGCGGCCCCCGCACGGCGGAGCACGCTCAGCACATCCGGTGTTCCGGCTGTTCCGGTCCAACGTCGAGGCACACTTCAGGCAACATCACGACGCCGGGTACTACGCCCGGGCTCTGGGCTACGCGCCCCGGACCCTCTCAAGAGCGGTGCAGCAGGCCACCGGCCGCACCGCGAAGGCGTACATCGTCGATCGGATCGTCCTGGAAGCCAAACGCCTCCTCGCGCACGACCGCCTCACCCCAGCGGCCTGCGCCGACAGGCTCGGCTTCCCCGACGCCTCCAACTTCTCGGTGTTCTTCCGGAACGCGACAGGCAAGCGCCCCGGCGCGTGGCAGGCGACGGTGACCGTCGGGTGACGAGGGCGCTCAAGGAAAGCCCACTGTTCATCCGCCGGCGACGGCCTCGTCGGCCCTATGCTCCCGCATCTGCCGTGAGTGCCAGGTACCAGAGAGCAAGGATCCGGGTGTGAGTAGTCGGCGTACAGGAAATCCCGGTGAGAACGATCATGGTCGCGAACTGAGCGCTGCGGTGTCCGGGCGGGGCCGGGGAACGTCGCCGGTCTGGAGGGCGGCGAAGTCGGTGTGGGCCTGTTCGACGGCCTCGGGGTACGCCTCCCGCTTGGCATGTTCGGCGAGCGCCCGGTAGATGCTGGCGACGGAGGGGGCTGTCCCTTGCGCTTGCCGGTGGGGATGATCAGGTCGGGCTGGATCTGCTCGACGGACTCGCCGCCCGCGCGGCGCCGCAGCACGGTGTGCAGCATGTCGTCGGTAATGACCGGCGGCCGGCCGCCGTGCTTGCCCTTGCGGGCCGCGGTGTCGAGCCCTTCGAGCGTGGACTCGCGGATGTTCTCCCGCTCGGTCTCCGCCATCGCGGCGAAGAACGCGAACAGCAGCTTCCCCGGCCCGGTCGGGTCGTAGATGCCGGGCAGCGGACCGGCGAGCATCTCCAGGATGAGGCCGTGGGCTGTGAGGTGGTCGGCGAGCGCGGTGAGCTCGGCGGCGTCGCGGCCGAGCCGCTTCATCTCGTACACGGTGAAGATGACCCGGCAGTGCGGGGCGTGCGCCTTGACCTCCCGCGCGGTCCGCAGCGCCTCCTCGAACTTCGGCCGTACGCGGATGCGGGTGCTGATCTTCTCCGCGAAGATCTTGTCCCTGGGGATGCCGTGCCCGGCGAGCGCGTCGAGTTGGGAGTCGAGTTCCTGCCCGAGGGTCGAGCAGCGGGCGTAGCCGATGCGGATGTCTGCGCTCGACAGGTCCGGGTCGATCGGCGCCGGCGGCGGGGTGCCCGGCCGCCAGGGGCGGCCCGCCCCGCGGTCGGCGGGGGTGGACACCCGTAGTGCCTTCTTCAGCCCGGGCACGCGGGTGAAGCGGCGGGTGTGGTAGGCGGAGGCGACCGCGCCGCCGCGCGAGCGGCACGGCGATCCGGGCTGGGCTTCGCACTTCGGACAGGCGTGCGCCTCGACGTCGTCGGCGTCCGACCGGTCGGCCGAGGAGGGGTGCCGAGGGTCCGTCATGGCGATGGATTTTCGCACAATGCAAGTCTCAGAAGGGGGTTCGTACCGCTTTTGAGTGAGAACGGGTTCCGAGAACGAATCCGGGCCCAGTGGAGGTCTGGCGGCACGCGATTGATCTTGCTCGCGCAAAGGACCGTTTACGAGAAGGATTTACGTCGCGATCGCAGGGGCCAGCCGCTCAGGATCTGGGGGTGTGCGGATGAATGTGCTGGAGTCCCATCGGTGCTGCGGGTGGCAGAGGTTCGGCGTGATCGTTGGATCGCATGGACTGCAGGAAGTAGGCGAGCAGTCGCTGGGAGGCGGTCAGGGCGGTCTCCTTCGGCTGTCCGGCCAGGGAGCCGTTGGCCAGGAGCAGAAGGGTGATGTCGGAGAGGTCGAAGTCGGCGCGCAGTTGTCCGGTGTCCCTGGCGCGCTGCACGAGCCTGCTCAGGCCGTCTTCGGCGCGGGCGCGGCGGTGCTCGTGGTCGAGGGTGTCGGGGAAGTGGGCGAGGAACGCGCCGGCGAAGCCCCGGTCGGTGGCCTGCATGGTGCACACCTTCTCCAGGAGCAGACGCAGCCCGTGCCAGGGGTCGGGATCGCTGAGGGCGTCGTCCAGGGCGGCCGCGCACTGGGTGAGCTGTTCGGTGAAGGTGGCGGTGACAAGTGCGGCGCGGGTGGGGAAGCGACGGTAGAGGGTGGCCACGCCCACTCCCGCGCGGCGGGCGACGGCGCTCAGGGGGACGTCGATGCCCTGATGTGTGAACGTCTCGCGGGCGGCTTCGAGGATGCGTTCGCGGTTGTGCCGGGCGTCGGCTCGCAGTCCGGCGGCCTCCGCTGCGGGATCGTCGCCGGACGGCGGCTGGTGTGCGTTGTGAGATGGCTGAGCAGGCATTTCTCTCACTTCGACGTAAGTGGAAGATAGCGTCCGTTTAGGGGGTTAGCGTGAGTGTAGGGGCGGAGGCATTCGCTCCGCTCACCCCCTCACCACGCGAAACGAGAGAAGATCATGAGTGAGATGCGCGCCGCGCTCTTCGACCGCTACGGCCCCCCGGAGGTCCTGTACGTGGGCAGCATGCCCATACCGTCCATCCAGCCCGACGAGGTGTTGGTACGGGTGCACGCCGTGAGTATCAACGGCGGTGAGCTGCCCGGCCGGGCCGGGAAGCTGCGCCTGGTGACGGGCCGCACCTTCCCGAAGGTGACCGGTATCGACTTCGCCGGAGAGGTCGCCGAGACCGGGTCGTCGGTGGCCGGGGTGCGGGCGGGGGACCGGGTATGGGGTCTACTGGGCCACAAGTCCGGCAGCATGGCCGAATACGTTGCCGTCCGGCCCCGGCAGATCGCCCCCGCCCCTGAGAACCTCACCCTGCTGCAGGCCATCTCCCTGCTGGCGGGCGGGACGACGGCGGTGACCGCCCTGCGCGACAAGGCCGCCCTCAAGCCGGGCGAGCGTCTGCTGGTACGCGGCGCAGCCGGCGGCGTAGGTAGCGTCGCCGTACAGATCGGCAAACTCCTCGGCGCCCACGTCACCGCGCTGGCCGGCGCCAAAAATCTCGACTTCGTCCACGGCCTCGGCGCGGACGAAGCCTTCGACTACCGGACCACCCACCCCACCCAGATGGGCCGCTTCGACGTCGTCGTCGACACGGCCGGAACACAGCAGCACATCTACCGCCGGCTGCTCGCCCCCGGCGGACGCATGGTCGCCGTCACCGTCGACATCAGCAAGCCCTTCACCAGCCTCGCCCGCATCCTCGCCTCGAACGTCCACGGCACCGGACGCATCCGCGCCTTCAGCGGCAACCCCGACACCACCCTGCTCACCGAACTCACCCGGCACGCCGAGAACGGCGACATCGTCCACGTCCTCGACACCGTCTACCCCCTCGAAAAGATCGCTGACGCCCACCGGGCCCTGGAAGCAGGCGGGGTGCGCGGCAAGCACGTCATCCAGCTCGTGTAGACCCCACAAACACCGCGTTCCCGTCTGCACGCACGCACGCGAGCGTGCGTGCCACTGCCCCGATGGCCCGTCGGGCCCGGCTCGGGACCGCTCGCTTCAGTCCTCCTCTTCGACCGCATCCGGGTCACGGAAGGGACGCAGGCCCTGGCCGGGTCCGCTGGCCTTGATATTGAACAGGTAACGGCCCAGGAAGTTGATGTGCCGGTCCTTAAGCGGGGAGAGCCGGGCAACGTCCTCGTTCTTGACGTCGTGGCCCTCGGCCCGGAGCGCCGCGACGGCAGCGTCCAGGTAGCGGGTGTTCCACAGCACGACGGCGTTGAGCACGAGACCGTAGCCACCGCCCGGCCCTCCCGACGATCTTTCCTCGAACCCCAGCAGCAGTCGTACGCCGTGTGCTAGCCACCGTGATCGTTCTCACCGGGATTTTCTGTACGCCGACTACTCACACCCGGACATGGGCTCGGTTCGGTAGCAAGTTTGAGACTGGAGCATGTCTCAGCACAGCTCCGCCATCGTTATCTCGTTGTGATATTGAGAGAGCGGAGGAACGCGGTGTGCGCCGACGGGAGCGGCGCAACTGGCATAGCTGAAGCCTGTTCCGCCTCGCCGTTGTTGTTCAGCGCCGGGATGTCGTGATCATGTGTGCCGAGAATGCGATGTCAGTGATGCTGCCCGAGTCGTCCTGTGTGACGAGGGCTTCGCCGTCGACCCGGACTGTGTAACCGAGTGACCGGGTTTCAGCCGGATCCGGAGCTGACTTCCCGACGTTCACCTGGAAGGTCCACTCGCCACTCACGCTGGTCAGGACCGTGCTTTCTCCTTGACACTGCTGACCTCTAGAGCCTGCTAGCCGCGGCGGTGTCATCGTCTCTGTGCCCAAATGGCCCAGCAGAATCGGGCCGCCAGCAAGGGCGACGGCCGCAACGACGGCTTCTTGAAACTCTGAGCTGTCGGTGATCGCGGAAACATCGATCCATCGGGTCGGGAAGCCGAGCGTGTCCATGACGGCAATCCCCAACGGCCGGAGAGGGCCCGGCTCGGGTCCTGTGTGCTGGGCAGGGCTGGTGGGTGCACGGTGATCTCGATGGCGGTGATCGCTGTGCTGCCGCGTGGACGCCCGTCGCGGTTCCAGATGTTGTAGCGGGAGGTTCCGCACTTGACGATGCGGGCGGACAGTCGCATCCGGCGCCCGGGGAGCAACGCGTGCAGAACGTGGGCGCCGATGTGTCCCACCAGGTCGGAGCGGCTGCCCGGCCCTGGGGTCGCGGTCGTTGCGACCAGGCTGACCACCGTGTCGCGGGCGGCTTCCAGAGCGACGGTGAAGCCGGCGCGGTCGGGATCGCAGCCGGGCAGTGTCTCCACCGCGGTCACCATGACCGAGCGCAGGGCCTGGTAGAGGGTGAGCAGTCCCCACATCTCCT
>NZ_JBIAIQ010000052.1:47165-48151 GCF_042871525.1 Streptomyces sp. NPDC005784 | reverse complement strand
CTGGCGTCACTATGCCCCCGGTGACCACTCGCAGTGACCACGAACCCTCAGTATCTGAGGAATACGCGACTCCCGATTACGCGAGGTCGCCAGATCTCCTGTTCTGCCCGGCCTGCGCATATGGCGCGCTTGCGCGACCATCTTGAGCAGGCTGTCGAGGTGCTGGCCCTGGAGTACACATCGATGGCACTGAACGAGAACGGCTCGTCCTACCCGAAGGAGACTCTGTACACGCGTGTCGCCGAGGACGGCAACACTGCGGCGCTGCGGGCGCTGGAGGACCGCCTCGCCTCCTCGGAGTGGGCGCTATACCGAATACGCCGTGCGTTCCCTCCGGCCCGCACCGACAGCTGCAAGGAACGGCACGGCGACTCCTGCCGCTCCCCGTGGCCCGGCTGCATCGACCCGGACACGGGCGAGCGGACACCCCCGTGCGCACAGTGGCACGGACCCGCCTGCCGCAAGCCGCGGCCCGCATGCCGCGACTCCTCCCGCAAGGGGCAGGCGAGCCGGTCCGTCGAGGTAGTGATCACCGGAACCCGAGCGCAGGTCACCCGCCTCATGCGCCGCCGCGCCGGGGACAACGGGGAGCGCGTCGAGGGAGACCTTCAGCACCCCCTCGGCCATATCCGCAGCCAGACGCTCTCGCGCGGTTCACGCTTCCCCGCCGTGGAGGAGTTCCACGTCGTCGCGCCCAGCGGCGTGATTGAGAAGCAGAAGAAGAACTTCGAGAAGGTGTGGCGGGAAACCTGCCGTCAGCTCCGACTTCCCGCCTGATCTCGCAGACACCGCTCCTCCCGCTTCACCGCTCGGCGTCGCAGTGAGCCGGCCAAGGCATCTCCTCTTCTTCCCGGCTTTCCGAGCGTGGGGCCCTCGGCGGGAGGGGGGGGGGGGGCGGGGGGGGCCCCCGCCCCCCCCCCGCCCCCCGCCGGCGCCCGTTTTTTTTTGAACGCGGGGGGGGGGGGGGCCCACCCCCCCCCCCCCCC
>NZ_JBIAIQ010000052.1:0-47155 GCF_042871525.1 Streptomyces sp. NPDC005784 | reverse complement strand
TGCCCCCCGGGGGGGGTCCGCGGGCCCGGGCCCCCCCCCCCCCCCGTCGGGCGGGGGGGGGGGCGGGGGGGCCCGGGGGGGGGGGGGGCCCGGGGGGGGGGGGCGCCGCGCCCCCCCACCCCTCCCGTTCGGGCCCCTTTTTTCTTTTCGCCGGGAAGGGGAGGGGGCCACTCCACGGCACCGCACCGTGGCGGGTACCGCCCGGCAGCCGACCGCAGACCGTACACGCGGAAACATCTCTTGCAGCGACGCAGGGGTTTCTTCTAATTACCCTTCTGGAATCCGAATTACAAGGTTGACCAACCCCTCAAGAGAACGTAGATTTACCTATGTCGAAGGGGGGTGGGGATAGAAAAAGAAAAACCGCCCGCCGGGAACGTCAGCAACGAATAGACCAACGCGGTAACTGATCCTTTAAAACTCCATAGAGTGCTTAATTTGAATCCGCAGAACATTGACGTGAAATCAAGAGCCTGAATTCCGCAGGGGGCAGGGCAAAGCCCCCGGGAACCCACACCTCTGAATGGAGTCACCTACGTGACTGACACCCCGATTTCCATGACCGATCTCGCCATCGCCATCCGAGAGGGGGCGACGCTTGAGGCGAACCACAACTTCGGCAAGTCGGTGCTGTTCACCCTCCCCAGCTCCGGGGACGAGGTCGCAGTGTGGCCTGCGCCTTCCAAGCCCTCCTCGCCTCTGACCCTGTTCTGGCTGCGCCGGTCGCCGGAGGGCCAGAAGATCGCGCGCGGTGAACTGTCCTGGACCAGCGACCCGAAGCCGCTCGTGCAATGGGCGATCGGCATGGCGTACTCGGCCGACGAGATCGGCCCGCAATACGCGCCCGTCCTCGCCACGCTGCGCGAGCACAACGTGATCGCCAACATCGTCCCCGTCCAAGGGGTCGGCCACCTCCTCCACGTTGCGCTACCGGACTCCACGTACCTGACCATCGGGGGCGACGAGGGGCTGCCCAGCCGAGTCGACCAGGTCGCGAACTGGCACGTGCAGCACGAGGGCGTGAACGAGCACATCGGCGTCATCTATCACGGCCCCGAGCTCCACAAGATGGTCAGCACCACCCAGCGCTACTTGCAGGCCACTGCCACCCGCTACGGCGGCCATCATCCGCTCGGGGCCTCGGTGCCTGACGAGCCGGAGGACGGGCCGGACAAGCTCTACGGCCTCATCTCCGACCTGTCCGACCTGCGACGCCTTGACCACACGACCCCCGGCGGCGCCCTGATGACCATCTTCGACGCCGACGGCTACAACGGCGCCACCATCGCCGTCCCGGCCGAAATCGTGACCCGCCTCTGCCGCCTCCTCTCCGTGGAGCGGCAGTTCATCGAGACCTACGGCGGCTAACAGCCGACGCACATCCCCAGCGTGCCGGGCCCGGAGGGCAAACCGGGCCCGGCACGCACGAACCCACAACCACAGACGGACACATGACCACCCGCATTCCCCGGGCTCACAACCACTGGCCCCTGGCGCTCTCCGGCCACTACACCAGCGACCCCGAACCAGCGAGGCTTCCCGACCACATTCAGACGACGCCGCTGCTGTGGGCATCCCCGCCCTGTCCGCCGACCTTGAGCACCGCAGGCCAACGGCCCTCCCCGCAGGCCGAGGACCCCCGCTCCCGTATCGCCCGCCTTCTGGCAGTCGAACTCAGTACCTCTTCCACCTGGGACTTGATCCGCGAAGCGGAGACCCGCAATTTCGAGGTGATCACGGTCGAGAACGTCATCGACACCGCGGTCTGGTTCAGCTGCCAGACCCGCAGCGAGTAACTGCGCCGCAGCCTTTCCACCGCGTCAGGACCGGAGGGCAAACCGGTCCTGACGCGCCCGGAACCCACACACGCAGGAAGAGCATTTGAGCTACACATTCACCGACATGTACGCGGGCGCGGGCGGCTCCAGCACGGGCCTGGTCAATGCAGGCCTCGAACTCAAACTCGCCGCCAATCATTGGCAAGTCGCGGTAGATACGCACACCGCCAACCATCCCGACGCCGAGCATCTGTGCGCCGAGCTGGAGTACTACGACATGAGGCGCCTCCCGAGGTCCGACATCCTTTGGGCTAGTCCCATCTGTACGGAGATAAGTCCCGCCGGGGGCCGCCCCCGGACCAAGGGGCAAGTAGACGACGAGGAATGGAAGGCCCTTCCGGACAAGGCGTTCCAGCGGACCCGGGCCACTGCTTTCGAAGTCATCCGCGCCGTGACCATCCACCGCTACAAGGCCGTATTGGTCGAGAACGTCATCGAGTTCGCAACCGACTGGGAATTGTTCGACTGGTGGCTGTCCGGAATGGCACAGCTGGGCTACGAATACCAGATCGTCTGTGTCTCCTCGGCCCACATCGGGGACGCGTTCAATCTCCCCGCTCCGCAGTGGCGCGACCGGCTGTACATCGTCTTCACCCGGACCGGGATGCGCCTGCCGGACGTGAAGCCGACGCCGCTTGCGTTCTGCGAAGTCTGCGACCAGGACGTGCACGCGGTGCAGACCTGGCGCAAGCCCCGTAAGCCCCGCAAGGGCCAAAAGCCCCGGAGGAGCGGAGTCGGCAAGTACGGCGTGCAGTACGACTACACGTGCCCCTGCGGCCACGGGCTCGTGGAGCCGTACGTCCAGCCCGCGTCCTCCATCATCAACTGGGAGGACGGAGGCATACGCATCGCCGACCGTCACGAGCACGGGCTTGAGCCACTGGCCGAGAACACCATTGCTCGCATTGAGGCGGGGCTGGAGATGTTCCCCGAGGACCCCTCGGTGGTGACCCTGAACCACAGCGGCCACGACGGCCGCGCGTTCCGGCCGGACACGGCCCCGCTGCCGTCCCGGTGCGCGAAGATCGGGGAAGGGCTGCTCGTTCCGCCCGGGGTCTTCCCGTACGCCACTTCGTCCCCGGATCTGGCGGCTCCGCCGTTCGTCGTCGAGCTCCGCAACCACGGCAAGGCTCGCCGGGTCGACCGGCCGCTGTCCGTGGTCACGGCGGGCGGCAATCACCACGGGCTGGTCATCCCGTACCGGAAGGGCGCGAAGGCCAAACCGACGTCCGAGCCGCTACACACCCTCTCCACGCACGACTCGGCCGGTCTCCTGCGGCAGGCGGCACGGATCGAGGACTGCCACTTCCGAATGCTCAAGTGGCGCGAGCAGATGAACGCCCAGCGTTTCCCGTCCAGCTACATCGTCACGGGCACCAGCAACGCCGCAAAGACGGTCCAGGCCGGAAACGCGGTGAGCTGCAACGTCGCGCAGTGGCTCGGCGAGCGCGTGGCCGCCGTTCTGTAACTCCCGTGGGGCCGCCCCGGCGGCGGCCCCACGGCACTCTCCCCTTCAGCCGGGCCCGGAGGGCAAACCGGGCCCGGCGCCCACAAGCCGAAGGAGCGCCGCATGGTCTTCCCAGACCCCCAGCACGAGGCCCGCGAACGCGTCGCCCGTACCGTCCAACACACCCGCACCGCCCGAGAGGCGGTCCGGCTCCTGCTCACCCGGGGCATCCGCCCTCATGTGACCCGTTCCCGCCCGACCGAGTCGCCGTGGGTGGACGTGACGTTCGCCCACGGAGCCACCTCCGTCAGGTGGTTCAACACCTATTACCGCAACGGGCACAGCGTGCGCTTCAAGCTCCTGCCGCTCACCCTGGTGCCCACCGTTCTCGCCGCCGTAAGCAGCGCCCCTGACAGCGAGTTGGCCGCCTTCCACGACCCGAAGGACTACGAAGGCGACGCCGCTCGGTGGCTGGACGAGCAGACCACCGGTCTGCTCGGCGTGGTCGACAGTCGCCCGATGCCCGGCTACGACGAGGAGTCGTCCGACACGCCGACCTACTCCTCGGAGTTGTCCGGACGCTGGCAGGTGGAGGCGATCACTCACCTGGAGCTGTCCGGCCCCGATATGACGGCCGTGTGCCACCTGGAGATCCTCCGCCTCAGCGAGTCGGCGGCTCACGCGGTCATCACCGCGTACGTGGGCGAGATCTCGCCGCGTTGATCCAGCCGGCTGTCCTGGCGGGCGCCACCCCGGCGGCGGCCAGGGCAGCCGGGCTGACCGACCTTGCTGCCCGGGATCCGGGCAGCCCCACCGAACACCCAACCTGGGAGAAAGCAATGCCGAAGAACCTCAGTACCGTTCCGCCGTGCGGCAGCGCGTGCGGCGCCCAGCTCGAACTCTTCGCCCCGCCGCCCCGGCTCGCGCCAGCCGCCGAGTTCGACTGGGACCGCAACGATGTCGTGATCGTCGGCGACAGCGGCGGGAAGGACTCGGGTGTCCTCGTGCACGAGGTGTGCACGCAGGCTGATCAGGCGGGCCAGCTGCACAAGGTTCGGATCTTGCACTGTGACCTCGGCCGTACCCCGAATGGGCACCTGATCGAGTGGCCGGGCGCGCTCGACGTTGCCCGCCGCCATGCCGCCCTGTACGGCGTGCCGTTCGTCGTCCGCCGCAGTCGGCGGTGGCCGTCCCTGTGGGACCGGATCATGGACCACGGCAATTGGCCGGGCTATTTTGCGCGATTCTGCACGTCGGATACGAAGACCGCCGTCGGCCGCGACTACGTCGACGAGGTCGCCGCCGAGCTGCGGCTCGGCCGCCCTATCCGGGCAGGGTACGCGATGGGCATGCGGGCGGAGGAATCCCGGGCCCGCGCCAAGAAGCCGGTCATCGAGCAGCACCGCATGACCGCGAAGACGCTGCGTGAGGTCACGACGTGGCTTCCGGTCCACCACCTCAGGACGGACGAAGTCTGGAAGGCCCACCGCGATCACGGTATTCCGTGGCATCCCGCCTACGAGCACGTGGGACGACTCAGCTGCCGTGCCTGCCCACTGGCCAAGCGAGCGGACCTGATCGCGTCCGCGCGGATCAACCCGGAGATCTTCGCGGAGTGGGCCGGAGCCGAGGAGCGTATGGGCAAGCCGTTCAAGAAGAACCTCACCCTCAAGCAGATCATCGAACTCGCCCGGAGCTGACTGGCCAAGGGATCCACCCCAGCCGCAGATCACCGCCTGCCTCAACCCCGCCCGGACGGATGCCCGGAAATCCTCAAAGAACCCTGCAGTTCGGGGTCCCAGAGAGCCGAAACACCGTTGACCCCAACTCGCGAGAAAGATAGTTTTACCTATGTCGAGACGGGGTCAACGTCTCCGGGTGCGGCCTCTCATCTTCATCGAGCCGCCCGAGTCGACCGTCTCGATTCCCGGCCGGAGCACGGAAGGGCAAACCGCGCTCCGGCACCAAACCCACAACCGTGAAAGGCAGTTGCATATGGACTTCACCGGACCTCTCGACATCGAGGCGCCCACCGATTACTCCACCCACATCAAGTCGACGGCGGCGGAGCTGGGGCACGCTCACCTGGCCTACGCCCTCCGCTGGGTCGGCGAGGACGGCACGAAGATCGACCGCGAGGGCCACGTCATCGCGGAGGGCTGGGCCACGGCGCCCGATGGCTGGGAGACGTTCAACGCCTCCTACGCCCCCGAACTGGCCGGGGAGATCTGCGCCAGCCTCCTCGCCTACGTGTGGGAGGCAGCCGGGATCGAGGGCCTTCGGCTCTCCCTGCGGACCGCGCTCAACTCCCTGGCCGAAGACCTCGACTGACGCCCCGTCCTCCGATCTCTCCGGTGCGCGGCAGGGCAAAGCCGCGCACCGGAGCCGAACCCACCAACGCGAAGGACCACCCCATGCAGACACACGCCATGCGCACCGCAGCCCGCGAGCGGCTCACGGCCGCGCGGCATCAGCTGGATCTGACCCTGGCCGTGCTGGAGTTCCGCCAGAGGGCAGCAGCGAGGCACAAGCGACAGATCAGCCGGACGGACGGCCGTCTCGTCCAGTTCCGCGACGAACAGCGGCTCCTTCCTGCCGACTTCAGCGGTGAGCGGATCGAAGCCGCGGAGGAGCAGCGGATGGTCCGCGAGCACTCCCTCCGGGAAGAGACTGCCCTCACGGCCGCCTATGAAGTTGTTGCCGCCGCCCACCGGCTGACCCTCGGCGCGGCACACCGCGAGGTGCACCCCGTGCCCGAACGAGGAACCGTGATCGCTCCGGCCAATCCGGTCGCGCACGCCGTCAACTACACGGCGGCATACACCAGTTCACACGACGGTGACGAGACCGAGCGCCCCTCTTCTCTGTCGGCCGACCGCGTCGAATTCGTCCTCAGTCAGTGGCAGAAGGTTCCGTACGCGCGGACCCTCCTCGATGCATCGTGCACGTACACCGTGGCCCTGCCCGGCAGCTACATCGAGCTGCGCCCCGTCGACGAGCCCGCGCCGACCGAGGGCGACGTGCTGCACGCCGCCCTCAGCGCGTACGGCCTGCCGTCCTATCCGATGTGGGAGTGCGGCATCACGTACCGCGTGATCCCGCTCGACATCGCCGCCACCGGTGAGGACGTCCACACGGGCCCGCGCCTGTTCGTCCAGTCCTTCGAGCACGCGACGCGGCCGATCGAGGACCACGATGAGCCGTGGGCGATCACGCTACACAACGCTGACGGCGACGAGATCGACACGCTGTACAGCGGTTCCCACGTGCCCCAAGGCATCGCCGAGGAGTCCGCCGACTGCGCGAAGTTCGCCGCTTCATGGATCCGCGACAACGCGCACGCGCACCTCCCCGGGATCTGACTCAGCCCTTGAAGTCCGGGCCGCGGACACGCACGACCGCCCGCGTCCCGGACTCGGCCCGTCACTTCGTCCAGCCGGCGAACTACCGTCCGGCCGCATTCGAAAGGCAACCGAGCATGGACACCCCGTCCCGTATCAAGACCCGCACCGACCGCGGCGAAGCTGCCGTGTGGGAATACCTCGACACCTCGTGTGTCGGCGCCGTCTTCAACCAGGACCCCGCCGTCCGCGGCATGCGCGCCGTCCTGGCCTGCGGCCGAGACTGGTGGACGGCCGGGTGGGAGGAACTCCGCACCAGCCCCGCCTTCCGCAGCGTGGCGGAGACCGCCATCACCACGCTGTTCGGCGACGTCCTGCACTACTGGACCCGCCGCAACCTCAACAACTTCGACTTTTTGCAGCACCGCGTCTGGGACCTGCGCGGGGAATTCGAGCCCTTCGACTTCGGCAGGTTCGTCGACGAAGCGGAACTCGCGGCCCTGGCTCCGTCCGACGTAGCCGAGGTCATCGCCCGCTTTCTGGCCGATCTGCTGCTGTGCGCCGAGCGGCTGAACCTCAGCTCCGAGGACCTCTTCAAGAACGGACTGCGGTTCTTCGTCGCCGACCTGAACCAGCTGAAGTTCGAACAGCTCCCACGCGCCGAGCAGCAGGCGCACATCGCCCTGGCCACCCTGGCGGACCTGAAGCTCATCGTTGACTTCCGGCCGCACGGCGACGAAGGCAGCGGCATGTGGCAGGTCCAGGAGAACCCGGTCGACCGTACGGTCCTGCTCACCGCAGAGGTCATCGCCTACGCCGAGCGACGCCGCGCCCTCCTCCCGCCGCGCCCGGAGAAGCCCGGAAGCACCCGGACCGATTCCTTCCCGAACTGAACCGAACCCCTCTCGTCCACCGTCCGGCAGGGCAAGCCGAGCGGCGGACCCGGAACCCACGCCGTTCCTGGTGGGCGGACCAAGCCGGTCCGCCCACCAGGAACGGCCCACGAGCGGAGCCCATGTCCACCACCGCGAGCACGCCAGCCGACCCCGGCGCGGACTTCGAGCGGGCGGCACGCCAGGCCCTGCGCCTGGTCACGCCAGCCAGGTTGCGCCTGGTCGCCGCGCGGCCCCGGCGCACAGCCACGGCAGTCCCTCCCACAGATGCCGACGTGGAGGCCCTCGCAATCAGCGTCGGCGTCCTCAGCCCTGTAGACGCCGGGCCCCGCTGACCGGCCCCGGCTGCTCAAGCTGGACGGCTTGGCCGCCTTCTTCCTCTCCACAACGCCCCGGCAACGCAATCCCCCCGTCGAAAGGCACGTCTCCCATGAACAACCCTGCCGCCACTCCCGTCGCCGCCGTGCTGCTGCACGCCCTGGCCGTCCTTGAAGTCCCCGGTTTCCTGGAACTCGGAGAGGACTTCGTCATCGCCCACCCCCCGCATCTTCCCCAGGACAAGGCCCTGCACAGCGAGCACGTCATTCTCTGCACCCCCCGCTATGTCAGCGGCCCCGTTGCCCAGTACACGGGCGGCCTGTGCGCCATGGCATACGAGGGCTACGACGGCTCGGACTACTGCGACATCGAGCGGGTCTACGAGGCAGAACCCGGAGGGGACCTCATGGCCCACGGCGCCGCGTGCGCGAAGGCGGTCGCCGACTGGTTTGCCTCGCGCCAGGCAACCGCCGAGGCTTCCGGAGACGAGAGCGGGGCCGACGACACGGACGAAGTCCGTACCAGCACCACCGAAGTGTGCTGACTTGGGCAAAGCCGCCGGCCCCTGGAACCCACAGCCAGCGAAGCGCCCAACGACAGCGCGGCACCATCTGAGGTACCCAACAGTGTAGAGCCTTGCATCAGACAGGATGAGCACGATGACCACGACCAGAGAACAGTTCGAGCAGCGGCTCGCGCAGCTCCGGCCCGACGCCCAGGAGCTCACCCGCAAGGACTTCGCGCACCTCGCCGGCGTCGCCGAGAAGACGGTCCGCAACTGGCTGGACGCCGACCCGGGCTTCGTGTCCAAAGCCCGGACCGGCGCACGGCGGGCCCAGCTCTTCCCCTTCGAGGAGGGCGCCGAGTGGGTACGCAAGCAACTCTTCGGCCTCAGCAAGGAGGCGCCGGAAGTGCGGACGGGCCCCCGGCTCTCCGCCGAACCCCAGCGCATGACCTACGCGCCTGGCGAGCGGTGGCGGTGGGTTGATATGGCAAGGCTGCGCGGTGTGACGCCGACCGCCGTACGGGTCCTCGCCGCCGAGTACCAGGACCACCCCGAGCGTCCGTTTCCGCCCCGCGACG
The DNA here is from genome assembly GCF_042871525.1 of Streptomyces sp. NPDC005784. NCBI lineage: Bacteria > Bacillati > Actinomycetota > Actinomycetes > Kitasatosporales > Streptomycetaceae > Streptomyces > Streptomyces sp. NPDC005784. The sequence goes on along the minus strand of NZ_JBIAIQ010000052.1, from coordinate 38,235 downwards.
ACTTCGACCACATGTGCGACGCCGCCGAGGTCTCGAACTGGTTCCTCTGGTACGACACCACCCGCCCGGGATACACCGGCCCTCGGCCCGCCGAAATCGCAGCTGAGTCAGGTACGAAGGACACTCGCCGCAAGGAGGTGACCAGGCGCCTGAAGACGGCGATCGACAAGGGCGAAGACCTCACCACTCAGATGGTGGCCGAGGAATTCGACGTGAGCACCGATGTCGCGGCCCGATATCTGAGGCAGGCGGCCGAAGCTGTCCTTCCGGGACGCGGTCTGATCTCCCGCAGCCAGATGGCCGAGCGTCTGCCCGCAACGTCCACCTCACTCACGCCCGGCCAGCGCCGAGAACGGGTAAAGACTCTCCTCAAGCGCAAAGGCGCCCCCGCCCCAGCTATCACGGTAGCCGGTACGCCCTACTACAACGAAACGGCCATCGCCGAGCTTCTCGCCCCTTCCGAGTGACCACGCCGACTACCGCGTCTCCGATCGGACGGGCCGCGGTCGGCATTCTCACCTTCGCATCCCGGCGATCGAGTGTGGGGCCCTCGGCGGGAGGGGTGCAAGGACGGGCTTCGCCGCGTCCTTGCACCCCTCCCGTTCGGGCCCCGCTTTTTCTTTGCCGGGATGGGGAGGGGGGCATCCACCGGCACCGGACCGGGGGCGGCTCGGCGCCGTAGCCGTGTGCGGCAACACGAGCTTCCGCACAACCCAACGGCACTACGTCCCGGACGAAATCCGCAGAGACTGCCCCCTGTTGGGCCCGGATATCACGTTGACCACCCCACCCAAGAAAGATAGATTTACCTATATCGAGAGGGGGCAGGGCAAAGCCCCCGGAACCCACGCTCACCGAGGAGATCACCTTGGCCGAGGACACCGAAGACACCGAGCAGACCGAGTTCTGGATGGTGTGCGAGACCGGCGACATCGAGCCGTTCGACGACTACCACGACGCCTACGAGGCGCTGACCTCCGCCGTCAAGCGTGACGTCGAGAAGCACGGCGAGGAGACGGCCCGCGAGTCGGGTGTGATCCACCCGTACGGCTACACGATCAACGTCATGCGCGACGGCCGTGACGTCACGGAGGACTGGGAGCGCAACGAGCCGTACAAGCCGCTGAGCATGGACTGAGTGCCGCCCGGCTCCAGCTTGCCAGCAGCGAGTCGGGATCCAGCGAATCGCCGGGATGCGCGGCTGCGCCCACGCACGAGCTCGCTCGTGAACGTCGTCGGACGCACGAGCCGGCCGGAACGCCGCGCCCGGCACCCATCCCCCCTTTTCCGCTCTTCAGGGCGCCCTCCACGCGCCCCGCAGCTTCCGGCCGGGGAGCAACCGGCCTGCTTCGAAAGGACTCAATCATGCGTATCACCATCGCCCCGCACGCCCCCGAGGCGCGCGCCGCACACGGCGGATACACCGCCTTCCCCGTACGCGTGGCCCCTCTGCTCGCCATGCGCCTGACCGTGATGCGGGAGTACGCGGCGGCCCGTAACCACGTCGCGGTCTGGGCCGAGACCGCCAAGCAGGTGCACGAGGCCATCGCCGCCGTGTGCTTCGCCCAGGTCGGCCGTCGCCGCAAGTACCGCCGGATCGCAAGCCGTGTCGCGCTGGACGCCATCGTGGCGTACGAGAAGGCGTACGCCGTCTCTCTCTCGCGCGACGACGCGGGCCACTACCACCCCGAGCCCGGCACCGAATACCCGTTCGCCGTCTCCGACATCGGCCGCGCCGCCGCCGATCTCCTCGGCGACGAGTGGTTCGCAGACTCCGGTTCGTGGGGCGTGCGCTGCTACCTCCAGGCAGACGGCGAGAACGGCGGCTACACCCTCGCCGTTTCCGACAGCGGAGTCCTGTACGTCGAGACCCTCCCCGAGGCACACCGCACCGACGTCGTCGACGTGTGGTCCAGCGACCGTCTCGGCGACATAGCCGCCCGCGTCGCCGACACCATCCGCGAACTCTGCAAGGGCGACTGACCCACCCCGCGCGACCGCGCCCCGGCCACGAAACCGGTCGGGGCGCGGTCGCCGCCCGGAGAGCACCCGGTCCACCGTCCCGAAGCGAAGGACACCACCCGCCATGCCCCTCCTGTACACGCGCGCCCAGATCCGCGACGCCCTCACCAACGGCCTGACCATGGCCGCCGACGAAGCCCATCTCTCCAGCTCCGCCGCCCGATTCACGTGGGCCCGGACAGCCGCCATGACCCTCCTGGAAAAGCCGGGCGCTGCGTGGGCCGAGGTGAAGAGCGAGCACGGCAAGGCCACCCCGGACGAGCCGCCCGCCGACGACGACACCCCACGGTTCACCCGTGACGAGATCTCGCAGGTCGTGAGCAACGGCGTCGACCTCGCCGCCGAGCACAACGGGCGCGCGATCCCCGACGACCTCGACAACTTCGTCGTGAACGCCGCGCTCACTCTCCTCGACAACCCGGAAGCCGACTTCCGCCAGGTCGTCGCGGAGTGCTACGGCGAGCGCCCGAGCGTCGTCCGTTCCTGGCTCTGACCTCCCAGCCGGGGCGCGGCATCCGCGCCCCGGCTCAACCACCCGCCCGGAGACCGACCGGGCAAGCCCCCGACTGAGAGGGAACCCCCAGCCATGACCACCACGGCCCCCAGCATCGTTCGGGAGACCGTTCGGCCGTCCTACACCCGCTACACCCCCACCAACGGCGAGCGGCCGGAGGGCACCGAGTACGGCGTTGACGGATGGCTGTTCACGCTCCCCGGCGAGACGCTCAACGGGCGACGGTTCCCCCAGCGCACCCATGCGGCGTTCCAGGTGTCCGAACACGGGATGCTGTTCTGGATGGTGCGCGAAGTCGGCGGCGAACGGCGGCAGCGCGGCAGCCGCAGCACCAGCCGCAAGGGCGCGGTAGCTCTCGCGGTGAGCGCTGTTGCCAGCGAGCGGGAGCGTGCGGCGGACAACGCGCGGGGCGGCCGTACAGCGGCGCACCGGATCGCCACCCAAGAGCCCGGAGACCAGTACCAGGCGAGGTCAGCCGAGGCCGAGCAGTTGGAGCGCACCCGCAAGAGCGAGGAGAACGAGCGGCCGGTCACGGCGGAAATCCGGCTGGCATACCCGCTCGCCGGGGGCGGTGCGTCGCTGTGCCTGTACGACGCACACGGCAACGAGGTCGACCGCGAGCCGCTGACCGAACGCGGCGCGGCCGGTCGGGAGAACAACCCGGACGGGATCTATCTGGGGTCGCTCACGGCTGGCGCGATGACAGCGGGGCTACTGCGGGCCGCCGGATGGCACCTGATGAAGGACGGGTTCAACTACGCGCCGGGCGAGCAGTGGACGGCGTACCCCGTGCGCGAAAGCGAGGCCGAACAGTGGGCAGCGTGGGCGCCGATGCTGCCCGACGGACACGCCGCTACCCCCCTCGCCCGCGTGGCGATCGTCCCCACCCATGAGCACCTGGCCCTGATAGAGCGCCGGTTCGGGCCCGTGCCGGAGATCCCGGCCGTCGCCGGGCTGGAGTTCAAGCAGATGGGGCGCTGGGGGTGGCGCGCCACCACCCCGACCCGGGTTCTGGTTCTGGTGTGGACCCCGCAGCTCGGCGCAGACCGCTGGTACGTGTGGGACGAGACCGACCGGCACCACATCGTCGGCAGGGCGTGCGGTAACGACGCGTCGGGTGCGGCTGGCGCCCTCACAGCGGCCGGTCTGTCCCTCGCCTGACCGCAGCCGTGCGGCCCCCGGGGGCCGCCCTCGTCCCGCCCGAGAACCGAAACCCAAAGAACGAGAGGAACCCCATGGGACTGCGCATCCCCCGTTTCCATCCGCTCTCCGACATGCCGCTGTTCGAGACACAGCGCGCGCTGCGCGGCCACAGCTTCTACCCGGGCGCGCGTGTGCTGCGCTCCCTCGCACCCTGCGACCCTCGCCGCAAGCCTGAGGCGTCGCCGTGCGTCGTCTACCACTCCCCGTGGGGCCACATCGTCGTGACCGAGATCGACCCGAAGACGCTGAACGGCTACGGCTGGACCTGCCTGCGGAGCTTCCCCGACGGCGCCGAATGGGGAGACCTCGGATACATGGGCGACTTCGAGAAGAAGCGCGGCACGCCGTGGGAGTTCTGGGAGCGCGACCTGCACTCCCAAGACCGTACGGCCGCCGCCGCCATCGCCCGCATCCTCCGGCGCTTCGATCCTCCCGTACACCGCGACTCGCGCCAAGAAGAGCAGCAGGCGCACGAGCCCGCCGCCCCGGCCGCCCCGGCCGTGGCCCGCGTGCCGCGCGCCCCCCGAGGGGCCATGGGCCAGCGCTGAAGCCGACAGCCGGCCCGGGGGCGCGCACCCCGGGCCGCGACTCTCCTCAAGGAGCAGAGCATTAGCCGCACACCTATCGACTGGGACGACGACGCACTGATCCACGACTACACGGTGCTGCGCATGTCCACGCCCGCTCTCGGCCGCAAGTACGGCGTGCATCACGCCAGCGTGCACCGCCGCCTGCTCGTGCTTGCTGAACAGGGCAGGGTTCGCCTGCGCAACGACCGCGAGGCGAACGCCGCACGGCGGCCCCGCTTCACGGATGCCGAACTGGCGCCCGTGGCCAGCGAACTCGCCGTCTCCGTCGATCAGTTGCGTGACGCCCTGGCCCGGCACCACATCATCGCGCACCAGCCGACGAGCCAGCCCGCTGCCCGGGTCCCGGGCCGCCGACTGCCTCCCGCCGACTCACCCGCGCCCCATCAGGAAGGACCCTCGCCCTCGTGACCGCCACACTGTGCGCCAGGCACAGCCAATCGTGAGCAGCGAAGCCGCGACCCCCGTACCGACATCCGCTTGGCCGGTACGGGGGCCGCGGCCTTTTGTGTTCGCTGCCTGTGCTGTCGCCCCTAAGGGTGTGCTGGCGGAGTCACCCAGGACTGCGGGTTCCGGATAGTGGGCCCGGGGGGCGCCGCGGCGGGGTACTGGGGTACCTGCGGTGCGGGGTGGGCGGCCGGTACCAGCTGCTGCGGGTAGGGGCCGGTCTGGCTCCCGGGGGTGCGGGCCGGGGGTACACAGCGGAGCTTGGTCCCTGCGTACAAGGTGACGCTCCAGGCGGGTTGGTCGCTGAAGAGGCGCCACATGGGTTTGCCATCGACCATCGTCTTCTCATAGCGGCCGAGCCGGAAGCCGATCGTCGTTCCCCCTTCGTCCTCCACCTCCATCATGAGGCCGATCCACTCGGGGTTGAGGTCCTCGATCGGCCGTTCGACCGTCCTGTTGGGTGTCATCCCTTCCCCTCTCACATCGAGGCCGTGCTTTCCTCTGCCGGCTCGGACGGCGTCGGCCTACGCGGCGTGTCCGCCCGCGTGTCCGCGGCGGTAACAGGCTGGTCGGTCGGCGTCTCGTGTGCGGTCGCCGTGGCCGCTGCGGGGCGGTGGCCCGGTGCAGGGTCTTCCTGCGTGCTGCTGGACTCGGCGGCGGCGAGCTTGCGGACTGCTTCCACGGACTCGCCGAGCCGGTCGGCGACGGAACGGACGCCGTCGAGCTTGAGCATCTGGCCGACGCTCTGGGCTTGTCGGTCCCGCAGCTTCTCCTTCGCGGTCCTGGCCTGGCCGCGTAGCCGGGCGGCGTAGGCGGCGATCTTCTCCTCCGCCTCCGTGGTGACGTCCTCGATCTCCTGCGCTGTCAGTTCGTAGTCGGTGGCCAGGTCCTCCAGCCGCCGCTCTCGCTCCCAGTGCTCGGCCCGGCGTGCGCGCACTCGCTCGCGTGCGTCGACCTCCCGCGCCGATTTCCGCGGTCTCCGTTGAGCCATCCAACTCGCCTCCCCTGAACGGTGGGTTCTGGGTCATTGTGGCCGATGAATACACGCTCGCCACATGGGGAATTGGTGGCCTTGTCTCAATGACGCATCCAGAGGCATTCAGAGGCATTCAGAATCACTTGATCTTGCCTGTGGATAACGCGAACTGCGGGTTTTCCGCAGGTCCGCTCAGGAGAGCGGACCTGCGGAAAACCGGGGGCGCTTCGCGGTCCGTGAAGAAGGAAGGTGCAGGTCGGCTCGTTGGCTCGGCTCGTTCCTCGCTCACCAACTCCCCCTCCCTGCACCCCCCTTCTTCACGGTCAAAGCTCTTGCATTCACAATGACACAAGGTAATCTGAGTGCATGATGACCATCCACAAGCTCTCAGCTGGGGATGGCTATCGCTATTACACGCACGAGACCGTCACCGGAGATGTACGCCGTTCCGCAGACCGTGACCTGGGCGATTACTACACGGCGGAGGGAAATCCCCCGGGCGTATGGGTGGGCGGTGGAATCACGGAACTCGGCGTCTTCGGCACGGTGACCGAGGCGCAGATGGAAGCCCTGTACGGAGAGGGGCTGCACCCGAACGCGGACGAGATCATCAAGGCGGCCGTGGACGAGGGGCTCTCACCCGCCGAGGCCACCCGACGCGCACGGCTGGGGCGCCGCTTCTACCGGTACGACCAAACCGCCGGCCCTCTCGCAGCGAAGATCCAGGACGAGATTGAGGCCCTCGAAGCCCGCAAGGGAGAGGCGGCCACCGCCGATGAGCGCAAGAAGGTACGTGCCAAGGCCGGCGCCATCGCCTTCCGGGCGGACTTCGGCCGCTCTCCCAAGGATGCCGAGGAACTCGCCCGCTACATCAGCGCCAACACCGCCTCGAAGCAGCAGGCAGTTGCCGGATACGACTTGGTCCTGCGTCCTCCGGAGGAGATCGGCAAGGGCCTGTTCGGCGCGGGCGACGAGGACGTCTGCCGGATCACGATGGAGTGCGACGACGAAGCGGTCCTTGAGACGATCGGCTGGATCGAGAAGCACGCGCTCGCCACCCGGACGGGCATCAACGGCGTTGCCCAGGAAGACGTGCGGGGCGGACTGGTCGCCACCCTCTTCAAGCACTACGACAACCGGCTCGGCGAACCCCTTCTCCACCATCACCTGGTCGTGGCGAACAAGGTCCGCGGGGCCGACGGCAAGTGGCGCTCGATCGACGGGAAGCTGCTGTACGCGATGGGAGTTGCCGCCTCCGAGTTCTACAACCAGGTCGTTGTCGAGAAGGTGTGCGCGCGGCTCGGGCTGGAGGCCGAGGAGCGTGAGGTCACCCCGGGCAAGCGGCCGGTCATGGGGATCAAGGGCTTCGACCGCGGGGTGCTGCAGCCGCATTCGAAGCGCACGAAGGACATCGGCAGGCGGCTGGAGGAACTGCTGCAGGCTTACCGTCAGCAGCACGGCAAGGAACCGGGGACAGCGGCCCGGATGGCGCTCATCCAGCAGGCCACGCTGGAGACCAGGCCGGCCAAGAAGAACGGGCGGTCCCTGGCCCAGTTGCGGGCGGCATGGCGCAGGCAGGCCATCGCCGCCGTCGGCCGGGAACGGGTCGACGCGCTGCTGCGCACGGCGCAGGCGCACACGTCCGCACCCGGTGACGGCGGTAGCGATCCTGCCGAGATCGATGTGGTGCAGGCCGCTGAGGACGTCCTTGCCGTGGTGTCCGATGCGCGAGCCGTGTGGGGCGAGCGGCATGTGCTGGCCGAGGCGCGACGCCACGTCGTACGACTCACCCGGGGCCGCAGCTCGGCTGCCGACGGACTCGCCGAACGCATCACCGAACGCGTGCTGGACCACAATTCGCTGAGCATCACACCGCCCGACCTGCACCGGCCGTTCGCCCCACTCTTGCGGGCCGACGGCACGAGCATCTACCGGCGCCACGAGTCCCTCCTGTACACCTCGCGTGAGGTCCTGGCCGCAGAGGACCGGGTCTTGAACGCGGCGCGCACCGTGGTGGTCCCCGCGCTCACCGGGGACCGGTTCACGGAGGCCGCCGACCACTTCCAGGGCCATGCGCTCGATGCCGGACAGCGTCGGCTCGCGAAGGCGTTCGCCTGCTCAGACCGCCTCGTCGTCGGCGGCATCGGCCCCGCCGGCGCAGGCAAGACCACCGCACTCCAGCTCGTCCGCGACGCAGTGGCCGCCGGGGGCGGACGACTCATACCTCTTGCCCCCTCCTCGCGAGCGGCGAAGGTCATCGAAGGCGATCTCGACACCACGGCGTACACGCTGCACGGCTGGCTCGCCCAGCGCGACCAGCTGACCGAAGGCAGCATCGTCCACCGCGTGTTGAAACGGCGCAGTAGCAAGCGCCGGAAGACCGTCTCGGAGGAATACGCGCTGCGTCCGGGCGACGTCATCGTGGTGGACGAGGCGGGCATGGCGGGTACGCGGAATCTCGCCCGCGTGGTGGCCGAGGCCGAGTCCGCCGGCGCCCTGGTCCGGCTCATCGGAGATCCCGCGCAGCTCGGTTCGATCGAGTCGGGAGGCCTGCTGCGCCAACTCGCCCGCGATGTCGGCGTGGTGGAATTGGAAGAACTCCACCGCTTCCAGACCGAGGGCGAGGGAGAGGCAACCCTTGTCCTGCGCGACGGTGACCCGGCTGATGCCTGGAGCTGGTACCTGGACCAGGGTCGGGTCGTGGGCGGCGCCCGCGAGGAGATGCTCGGCGCTGTCTTCGCCGGGTGGCAACGCGACGTCGAGGCCGGTCTGAAAGCGCTCATGATGGCCGACGACGCCGAGATGGTCCGCGAACTCAACCTGCGGGCCCAGGCCTTCCAACTCGCCTCCGGCCGACTCGACCTGAGCCGGACCGCCCGGTTGCGCGACGAGCTCCAAGCCGCGGTCGGCGATGTCATCGTGACCCGCAAGAACCAGCGCAAACTCGCCTTGCTCGGGGGCCGCGACTACGTGAAGAACGGCGATCAGTGGCTGATCGAGCGGATCGACCGGCGCGGCAACGTCCACGCCCGACACACCGGCCACGGCGGACGGATCGTCCTAGCCCGCGGCTACCTGTGCAGGCACGCTGAACTCGGGTACGCATACACCACACACCGCGCCCAGGGCATCACCGTGGACGTCGCCCACGGCCTCATCACCGCGCGCACCTCGCGGGAGGCTGCGTACGTCGAGGCGACCCGGGGCCGCAATTCCAACCACATGTACGTCGTCACCGACGACGCCCAGAACATGCGCGACGTGCTGGACACCGTGGCCCACAGCAGCCAGGCCTCCATCTCCGCTCACGAGATGATCCAGTCCGAACAGGAACGCGCCTACAGCATCGCCCAGCTCGTCGCCGAATACACCGACGTCTACGCCCGCACCACCAGCCAGCGCCTGCAGAACCTCACCCGCCGGGTCCTCGGGCCTGAGGCTGAGATGTTCATCGCCGCGGACGCCTGGGAGGTCGCCGAGCGCTCGCTGCGCGCCGCCGAAGCCGAAGGATGGGACCTCGGCCGACTCATCCGGGTCGCCTTCGACGAGAGGGACTTCACGGACGCCGAAGACCCGGCTGCCGTGCTGGCCTGGCGCATCGACTACCGCGTAGAAGCTGGAGGGCAGGCAGCCGAACGTGCCGCCCGCCGGGAGGCCGAACCGGGTCGCAGCCGCCCGCTGAAGACGCTCAGCACGGAACAGCTGGGGCGCCTTCTGGAACTCGCCGAGCAGCACCGGCGGACCGCCCTGGAGGAACTGCTGCGTGCGGACGCCGCTGTCGACAGCCAGCCGCGGCCGGTCGTGGCAAACGGACTTCCGTGTCCCGCCTGGCCCGACCGGGCACACGGACACCTCACCGGGGCCCAACTCGCCGCGGCCATCGCCCAGGTGCGGGCCCGCATCCGCCGCGCGGAACACGAAGGGGACCACGAAACCGAACGCTCCGCTGCTGTAGAACACGCTCTGCTGCGGCGCGAGCAGCAGCTGCGCAGGGCGATGCCCGCGCGCGAACGGATGCGCGAGGACTGGCAGCGCGAACCTGGTCGTGGCGTTGGCCGCGCCGCCCACCAGCCCGTGGCAGCCACCCGCGCCGAGCGTACTGCCAACCTCCAGCGCCAGGACACGGCCCGGGAACGACTCAAGCGCGCCCAGCTCATTGCCGCCAAGATCCGAGCCGAACAGAGGCTGCGCGACGAGCTCCCGCACGGTCCGGCACCGGTCCTGGACAACAGCGGTCACCTGCCCGACTGGATCGCTCCCTCGGCCGCCGTACGGGACATGGACACTCCGGAGAGCTGGCGTCAACACCTGGTCGAGCGGCGCTTCGTGCTCTCCGAACGGCTGGAGCAGATGGGATTTGCCTTGGCCGAGTCCCCGCCCTCCTGGGCCCGGGTCCTCGGCCCGGTCCCCGCCGCGGGAACCGACCTTCGCGAACAGTGGGAGCGCACGGCGGCGGTGGCCGACGTGTGGCGCATCCGGCACGCTCTCGCCGACGACGTTCCCGGTATTGGTGAGCAGCCGGCTGATCCCCGCGACGCCCATGCCTGGTCGATCTTCCAGCAGCGCATCGCCGAGGTCGGCCGCCGCGCCCGCGCGTCCGCCGCCGCGCGGCATCGGCCCGACGAGCCGTCCGGCGGGATGCGGATCGCCGCCCGCACGGCTGAGAACTTCCAGTACCGGCTGCTCGACGCCCACGTTTCCGAACCTGAGGACAGGGAGGCAGTATCGGCCGCCGCCGCAGCATTTGCCGAACTCGCCTTGCGCCGGGCGCTGGAAGGACAGGAGCCCGCTGAGGAGTGGGTCGAGCAGATTCCTTCGCCGGACTCGGAGGACCCCACTCAGCAGGAGCAGTGGCAACTGCTCGTCGCAGCACTCGCCGCCTATCGGATGCTGAACCAGATCGACTCCAACGAGCCTTTGGGAGAGACTCCTGATGAGGTCGAAGAGCGCGAGCGGTGGGCCGAGTTGCACGAGGCCATGACGCTCTTCCAGCGGGCCCGCGTCCAGCAGCGCCTGGGGGAAGTCCGCGCCCACCGCGACGCCGAACGAGACCGGCGCGGCTTGGCCCCTGTCGCATCGGCCATGCCCTCGGACGATGTCGCACGCGGGCGGCGGGCCGACAGTGCACAGGACGAACAGAACCATCACCGACGTAACGGCCCCAACCCGGGACCGCGCCGAAAATCGGGAATGTAAACGAGGAGAAGACAACATGGACGAGCAGAGCGTGAACACCACAGGCGAAGGGCTCACCGACGAACAGCGGGAACTGCTCACGCAGTTCGCCGCCCGGCGAGCCGCACGACTGGCCGTGGCCTCAGGTCGCGCACCGGATCTGTCCGAACTTGAGTCCCGACTGCGGGATATGGACGACGCGTTCACAACTCACCCGGACCGCGACAACCCGCTGGTCCAGGAGAACCACGAACTCAAGCGGTACACGGCCATCCTCGAAGACGCCGTACGAGCCTTCATGGCTGGCGAGTTGGTCGCCGACACGAGGCAATAGCAGAGGGTCTGGGCTCGAAGTCTTTCGCACGCTGTGTATGGCCGCACTGCTCCCGGGGCGGTACCGAACCCCTCCGGCCAACTAACCGCCTCGGACGCTGATTGTGGAGGTGCTGGCTACGACTTGAGGTACGGGACGCCTCTGGCCGCCAGCAGATGCCCTACTCGGGCCGCGTGCTTGCGGTGGACCGCGAACATGAGGAGCTCCTGTGCCCGTGAGCCAGCTACGTAGAGGACGCGCCGCGCCTCGGTGTTGTGGTCCCCTTCCCAGTCGTCCAAGACGGTGCGTTCGGTGACTCGATCCACCCGCAGTCTCTCGGGCAGGACGAGCACCACGCCACGGAACTCCATGCCCTTGACGCCGTGCACGGTTGAGAAACGAACCGCTGGGTCGTTGCTGAAGTTGGCAACGCCTGCCCAGGACACGTCCGTCGGAGCCCTGAACAGCTTGCCAAGATCGCTTACGTTCGGGGGCGGAACGTCGCCCCAGTCGGCGGTCTTCATGAAGGCACGGACTTCGGCGGCGAACGCCTGCTTGGATTGGCCTTCGGCATTCAGGCTGATGGCCATCCGGACCGCGAAAGTCTCCAGCCACCGAGGGTCGACGCCGATCTCCTCGCAGACAGCGGCGAAGCTGTGGTGCTGCGTGTCTCGGTCCACTGTGAGGGTGGCCAGGACAGCCTTCTGGGCCTGTTCAACGGCCTTGCGGCGAGCCTTCGGGTCAGCCTCGCGTGACCTGAGCTTGGAGCCAGCATTGGCGATGGCCAGGACGCGGTTGCTACTTGCGCTGTCAAGGCTCACCACACCTGCGGCCTTCATCCCGTGGGTCTCGGCGTGTGACAGCAGCACGAGATCATCTGCCGTCAGTTTGTACTGCTCGGCGACCTCCAGCGCCGCAGGCACGATCTGGTCCAAGGACGAGAACTCGATCAAGTGCAGCGGCGACTCGACGAGGGAGTTGTCACCGCGCGCCGTCTCCGCCAGTTGCCCGGCCCTCAACCCGTTGTTGAAGGCGCAAATCGCGGGGGAACTTCGCCAGTTGTCCTCCAACGTGAGCTGGCCAGGCAGACGAGCGGCGAACTCCCGGACGGCTGCTGGAGTCGCGTTTCGGAACTCGTAGATCGACTGGTCGAGGTCGCCGACCATGACCACGCGGACCCCACAGTCGCGGAGGAACTGCAGTATGTGAAGTTCTTCCCGACCGCAGTCTTGCGCCTCGTCCACAATGACTTCGGCGAAGCGAGCCCGCAACAGTGCTTCGAGGATGGCCCGCTCCTTTGTGCTGTTGAGCCAGAACTCAGCCAGGAGACGGGCAGCTTCGCAGGTAACCGTTCCGGCCCTCAGGAGTCGGCCGAAGATGTGGGATGCGTTGGCTTCCGCCTCCTGCTTACGCAGCGCCAACATGCGGTGCGCGGCGGCGTCACCGAAGTCCTGCGGTACGCGGCCCACGTTCAGGTGGGCCCGACCATCTGAGTCGAAGTCGAACCACTTCAGCTCCAGGTTCTTTGTCCGCCCCATGTCGCGCAGCCGGAAGCTCGTGCTGGCTACGTCCTGCCAGGACTGTACGTAGTTCGGCTTCTGGTTGTACGCCTTGGCGTACAAGGGGGTGACGATGAAGCGGTGGATGAAGGTGTCGAACGTGCCGACGAAGTGGGGCGCCCGCAGGGCCTCCGCCTGGTTCCCGCACCGGCGCCGGACCTCGTCGACCGCGGCATTGGTGAAGGAGATCAGTGCGATCCCGCGCCGGTCCTCCTCGGCGGTCCGCTTCAGGAATCGGGCGACCATGGCGCGTGTCTTGCCGGCCCCGGGACAGGCAGCCACGAACAAGCTGCCGTCAGCGTCGACAAGAGCCTGCTGGTCGTCGGTCAGCTTCGCGTCGCTCAACCTTCATCACCCGGCGTGTGCATCAGGACGCCGCGGATGGCGTGAGCCAGGTACTGGGGAGCTTCGAACTCCGCGCCGCTCTCGATGGCCAGTGCCACATCGTGCGCGAACTCGCCCTTGCCGATGAACTTCTTGTGCCTGCGGAGCTTCAGGTAGAAACCCCAGGCACGGCCTCGCTCGTTATCGAGGATCTCCTGCCACTTCTTCTTGGAGCGTGGACGCTGCTTCAGGAAGGCCGCTTTGAGCACCGGCTCGTTGGCCTTGGGGTCGAGGAGGTCGGCCTCAAGGGTGTGGGGAGCTTCCGCGACGATCAGGTGGTCTGCGGCTCCGATCGACTCGGCGTGAGCGGTGAGCCGGTCCTTGCGGTTGTTCACAGCGGCGACGTCATCGTCGTCTTCCGGCTCATCGTCGTTAGCCGCGTCGTCCTCGCCGGGATCGTCCTCAGCTGAGGCAGCGGCCATCAGCTCCTGGACGTCCCCCTGGTCGTCCTCGGCCCGGTCCTCGCCAGCCTTCTTCTCCTTGGGAATGTCCGGGTCGCCGTCGGTGATGACGGTCAGCTTGTCCAGCAGTCGGCACCCATTGACCGTCGAGAGCAGCAGCGTGATGTACGGCGCGAAGTCGACGCTGCCGACGTTGATGATCGTGACGCCGTGGAAGTCGCGCCGCTGCTTCGCCTGATCCTCGTCGCCGAAGACGCAGTGGCGGGCGATGACTGGCAGCAGAACCGCTTCGGCAATGCCCTCGACCAGGATGACCCGGCGTGCGAAGAGCAGGCTGGCGCGGGTGGCATCGAGGTACTGATTGATCTTTCGCCGCTCGTCGTCGGTCAGGGCGAGCTTCGCCAGCGGGAGCGCCTGCGTCTTGCGGCGCAGCACCTCCTTCTCCTGGCCCTCGTTGTCCTGCACCGTCTCCTTGTCCACTCGCGTGCGCAGCGCCACGACGTTCTCGATGCCGACGCTGCTGGCCAGGTTCGGTGAGTGCGTGCTTGCGATGACCTGGATACGACCGGCGGGACCGTGCGTGTCGTTTTTGAGCGAGGCTTCGGCCTGTTCGCGCAGGTAGTCCAGCAGAACCGCTTGGAGCTGTGGGTGGAGGTGGGCTTCAGGCTCCTCGACGAGGAAGAGCGTCAGTTCCATGTGCTGGGCGTTGCGCAGCTCCAGGATGACGGTGGCAATGAAGAGGAGGTTGGCGTAGCCCAGGCCGGACTCGGTGAGGTCTGCGGGCGGGATGCCGGCTTCGGCCATCTTGACCCGCAGGCTCCGGGCCAGTCTGTGCAGCTCGTACTCGGCGAAGGTGACCTCGACGCTCTGCCCGCGGACCGAGTCGGTCAGTTCTCCCAGGTGGCCCTGGATCTCTTTGGTTGTGGAGGTCAGGACAGGGTGTTCCTTGAGCTTGGTGAACGAGTCGTTGGCCTGCGCGCGGAACGCTTCCTGTTCGTCTTCATCGGTGAGGTAGCGGATGATCCGCAGCAGCCGGTTGCCGTCCGACGAGTCCAGCTCCCGCTGCGCGTCGCGAAGAGGCGCCAGGTAGACGTGCGCGATCTGGTCCCGCTTCTCCGGCTCGGCGTCCGGCCCGTCCACCGGTCCGGCCGTCACGGTCGGACGCATCTGTTGCCGGGCCTCATCCCGCCTGTACGTCGTCGTGTAGGCAGCCTCATTGGTTTCCACGTCGAGCGAGGCAATGTAATGGGCCCTTTGCGCTGACGTCAGACCGTCGTAGGACGCCCGAAACTGTGCCTCCTCCGCTTCTCGACCGTGTGACAGGTCGGATTCGTCGAACCACCGCGTGGCACGGCGATTCAGGGGCGTGGTGGCGAGCCTGAGCGCTTCGATGACGTTGGACTTGCCGGAGTTGTTCTCGCCGACGAGGAGCGTGATGCCCGGCCGGAACTCCACTTCCACGTCGTAGCAGGACCGGAAGTTCTTAATGCCGAGCCTGGACAAGTACATTCCAGCTTCCGGCTTTTCTTGGCTTTGGTTCACCAACACGTCCCCGTTAATCCATGCCTGCCATTTCACGCAAACGCGGGCAACTGCACCATGCGTCGCATAGGGCAGCCCTTGCGCACTTTGGCACGTGATCCTCAGAACGCGCAGGCAAACCGGCCAGTAACAGAGAGTGGCTTTCGACACGTTGAGTGGCGATGGCGCACCCACTTGCTCAACTCGTTCGAAGAGGCGCCGCGTTGGCGCGGCGCGCAGGCCGACTCATCCCTCCCCTGCAGGGCTAGCCGGGCTAGGAGTGTCACACTTTCTGGTCAATGGCCGCATCGACTACGGGAGTTGGCCGCCTTTCGCCTACGACGGCGCCGAGACATAAAGCGCAGTGCTGTCCATGCCTGCACAACCTTCCCCTCGCCGGACGGCGGAGGAGCGGTCCAACAGCAAGCAGTACTATCAAGATCATTACGGGAGGGTGAAGTTGTCCGGATGAGTGGTTATTAGGCCCACGCAAGGCGGTGGCGCGGGCCCGTAACGGAGATGACGGACCTGGCGCTTTCCCGTAACCGAGGCCGAGACCCTGCCGTCTCGGCCCTGAAGCGCGGCCCTACGCGTGCGGCAGGCCCATACTGTGAACACGGCGCGAACATTGACGATGCTCCACGGCCCGGGGCCCAGGAACATGTCGCGTTGGTCGTCCCGGTCCAGCCGCAGAGGGTCTCGCTCTTCCGTCAGCCGGCCTCCTGCTCGGCGTCCAGACGCACGCCGTGGAAGGCGCCAGCGATGATGCTGTCCAGGCCCTTGCCGTCACCGACGACCTCTGCCACCACCTTCCCCAACTCCCCGGGGGCAGCAAGCAGGGTGTCAAGGATCCGGTCGCGGACCTTCTCGGACTTCAGGAAGTTCTCCAGGCTGTTCTCCAGCGCCCGCGACCTCAGCACCTCATCCGATTTTGCCGCCCGGATAACAAGCGCCATCAGTCCGGCGACGGCAGACTCCGAAAGGTCGTCGAACAGGGTGTTGAGGGTGTCGATGACCTCCAGTAGCGGGACCATCTCAGGGTCCTTCACCTTGGCTGTGCCCAGCGCGCTCGGCCCGGTCAGCTTGTCGCCCTTCTCGGTGACCGAGGCATTCGTGATGCCCTTGTCCTTCTGCTCGATGGCGACCAGCCGGGCGCTTGAGATGTCGATCTCGTCGTGCGTCCGCTCGGCCTCGATCCACTGGGCCAGTTCACGGCAGAACGCGCACAGGTCTTCCAGCGGGGAGCCGGAGTAGTCGTATACCTGGGACAGGAAGTCGTACAGTCGCACGAACGAGGAGACGTTCTTCCGGAACTGCTCCAGCCGCTCCTCGGCCTGAGTGTCCTCGTCGTCCTGGGCCTGGTCCCACGCCTGGGCGAACCGGTCCTGGGCCCGGCTCATCGCTGCGGTGATCGCGTTGCGGTCACCGTCCTGGGCGCCTTGGACGAACTGGGCCACGTCCTGGGTGTCGAAGATACCGAAGGTGCGCAGCCCCATCGCCAGCACGTGCAGTTGGTTGGGGTTGGTCTCGGTCTCGATCTCGGCTTCTTCGTAGTACGGCGCGAAGGCCGCCCGGATGTCCTTGGGCTCGTTGATGAAGTCCAGGATGAACACCCGATCCTTGACCAGGTTGCCCGTCCGGAAGGTGCGGTTCAAGCGCGAGAGGGTCTGCACCGCCTGAATGCCGTCCAGGCGCTTGTCGACATACATCGCGCACAGTAGTGGTTGATCGAACCCGGTCTGGAACTTGTCCGCGGCTATCATCACGCGGTAGTTCGGCTCGGCGAACGCCTCGGCCAGGTCCGGTCCGGCACCCGGGTTCATCTTGGCCTCGGAGACCTCGTCGTGGATGCCGGACTCAGGGTCGTCCAGGGTGCCGGAAAACGCGACCAGGGTACCCAGGTCGTACCCCTTGGACTTGATGTACTTGTCGATCGCCAGCTTGTACCGCAGCGCGTGCTTGCGCTCCGAGGTCACGATCATGGCCTTTGCGTGGCCGCCCAGCAGGCCGGCCACATTGGCACGGAAGTGCTCGACGATGATCTCAACCTTCTGGGCGATGTTCGTCGGGTGCAGGCGCACGAACCGCTTCAGGGCCTTGGCCGCCGCGGTCTTCTCGACCAGGTTGTCCTCGTCGTCGGCCGAGACGTTGACACCGTTCTTCTTGATCGCCTCGGCGATCTGATAAACGGTCCCGTAGTTCTGGTAGCGAGGCAGGACGTCCAGGATGAACCCCTCCTGAATGGCCTGCTTCATCGAGTACACGTCGAACGCGGACGGCTTGGCATCCGGCGTCTCGCGGCGCCCGAACAACTCGATCGTCTTGGGCTTCGGGGTGGCGGTGAACGCGAGGAACGACACGTTCGGGGTCGGGGCATCGGCCAGTGCGTTGATCGTGTCCTCGGCGTCGACTTCCGTTCCCTCGTCGACTTCCTGACCGCCGGCGCGCAGTACCTGCCGCACCTTCTTGGCTGTGGCGCCGGCCTGCGAGGAGTGCGCCTCATCCGCGATGACCGCAAACCGGTGTCCGGCCAGCGAGTCGTCCTGCGCCAGGAGCTTGAGCACGGCCGGGAAGGTCTGGATGGTCACCACCACGATGCGGCGACGGTCCTGCAGAGCCTTGAGCAGCGCACGGGACTTGGAGCCCTGGTCGGTGCGGGCCCTCTTGTCGACGTTGTAGACGTAATCCGGCTTGCCCTCGATCTGCAGGACCGCGCGCTGCATCTGGTCGTCGAGCACCGTGCGGTCAGTGATCACCACAACCGTGTCGAAGATCTTGCAACCAGTGTGGTCGTGCAGGTTCGACAGGCGGTGTGCGGTCCATCCGATCGTGTTCGTCTTGCCCGACCCTGCTGAGTGCTGGATCAGGAACCGTCCTCCCACGCTTTCAGCCTTGATCTGCTCGACCATCCGCGAGACGGCCTGCCATTGGTGGAAGCGCGGGAATATCACGTTGGTCGAGGTCTTGCGCTCACGCGTGATCGCGTTCGCGCTGGTCTTGACGTCCACGAACAGCGTGGACCCAAAGATGTCCAGCCACGTGTCGCGGGCCATGACCTGCTCCCACAGATACGCGGTGGCCGGCCCGTACTCATTGACCTGGTTGCCCGCGCCGCCGTTGTTGCCCTTGTTGAACGGCAGGAAGTAGGTGTTCTCACCGTCCAGCTGGGTGGTCATACGGACCTCGGACTCGGTGACCACAAAGTGCACCAGCGCCCCGGTACCGAACGCCAGCAGCGGTTCTCCCTTGGGGTTGCGGTCCTGGGCGTACTGCTTGACCGCAGCGTCGATGGACTGCTTGAAGTTGGTCTTCAGTTCGAACGTGGCCACCGGGATGCCGTTGATGAACGCGACCAGATCGATGCTGTCGTGAGGCTTTTGTCGCGAGTAGTGCACCTGTCGCATGATCCGCAGGCGCACCTTGTCGTAGGCGGCCATGCGGGTGGCGTTCGTCGGGTCGGCCGGGCGCCACTGGACCATCTTCAGCTCGTCGCGCAGCCCCACGGGGACGTCCGAGCGCAGCAACTGCAGGGTCCCGCCAGGGCCGCCACCCTTGTTGTCCAGCGGAGTGGAGCGCAGCTGGACGATGAGGTCCAGCAGAGCCTCCTTCGCCGAGTCTGCCCGCGGGCCGGAACCGATGCTGCGCTTCCACGCCTGCGGGTCCAGGCCCTTGAACCAATCGAACACGTCCTCCGGGAACAGGGCACGTTCAGCGTCGTACCCCTCCCCGTTCGGGGAGTACAGCCACCCCTGGGCGGCCAGGTATTCGCAGATGCGCTGCTCGAACTCCGACTCGTAGGTCAGGTCCACCACGGCTCAGGCCTCCTTGGGGATGTCGATCTGGCCGGTCACGGCCGCAGTGATGAGCGCGATACGGCGCTCCCTGGCGAGCTCGACATGCCGCTGCGTCTTCGCGATCAGGATGTCGATCTCCGCTGTTTCACGGTCCAGGTGATCGAGGATGCGACGCTGTTCAACGAGCTCAGGAACATTCATCGGAAGATTCACGATGTCGTCCCTGCTGATGTTCAGCATCGAAGAGCTCGCACCAGACGCGGCCATCTCGATCAAATCCCTGACTCGGCGACTGGCCATCAGGTGGGCGACATACCGCGGCGAAGCCTTGGACTCGTCAAGGGCGAGAGCGTAGAGCTTGTCGCTCAGCATGAGCCGCGGGTAGTCCCCGGACACCACTGCTGCGCTACCGACAAGGTCACGAGTGTTAGCTCGGGAGACCAAGAGATCGCCGCACCGTACAACGGTTGACGGACGCGGCTCCAGGCCTTCTGGAAGTTCCTTGTTTTCTTCCGGCCGGAAGACCCCACGGTTGGCTGCCCCGGCCTTCAGAATTGCCCAGGTCTGGACTCCGTCACTAGGCCAAGGAAAGCACTGCGGGCTCCACCCCTGGCGAACGGACCGCACCAGGTGCTTCAGTCGTGTACCAGGCACCGCTGGCACAACCCCCGCAAGCTCATGCTCCACAACAGCTTGACGTCGTTCCTGCAGAAATCCAATGAACCGCTCCTGCGCGGCAATGAGACTGTCGATCTCCGCGGTCTCGCGGTCCAGGTGGTCAGCGATGGCACGTTGCTCACGACCGGAGGGAAGCGGGAGGGGAATAGCGGCCAGCTTCTCGGCCGTCAGATGCGGCATGGAGACGATGTTGCAGTACCTCCGGATGAACCCGGTGGCGCGCAGGGCGATCAGGTAGTACGCAAGAAATCGCCCATCATTACCAACGTTTGATCGGATACGGTTGATCGAGTTCTGGAACCCCCAGCGGTCGAGGTCTTCACCGACGAACGCGGCACGTCCGAAGCCCCCCTGTCCGCCCTCGACCACGACGACGTCACCCTGTCGAAGGGTGAGGTCGTCCAACTCGCAGGGCGAGAACCACATTTCCTTGACGTCGTCCAGCGCGAGGACACCGTCAGGCTGGACGTTGGCCGCCCTCATGTACGGAGCAAGAACGTCTTGGCCGGTGTCTTTTGCCTGAAGCATCTTGCCTAGAGTGACGCTGCCCAGGTGCTTGACCTGACCGATCGTCCACGGCGGCTGGGTGTCTCCCCAGGGAAGAGGGGCGCTCACTTGTTTGCCTCCACCTTGTGAAGCAGGCCGAGGATCTCCTGCACGGACTCGTCGAGGTCGGCGTCGATCTCAGCAAGGGTGCGCGGGGGTACGTACTTGTAGAAGTGGCGGGTGAAGGGGATCTCGTAGCCCACCTTGGTCTTGGTGTAGTCGATCCAGGCATCCTCGTCGACGTGCGGCTTGACCTCCGCGCTGAAGTA
This sequence comes from Streptomyces sp. NPDC005784, assembly GCF_042871525.1. Lineage (NCBI taxonomy): Bacteria > Bacillati > Actinomycetota > Actinomycetes > Kitasatosporales > Streptomycetaceae > Streptomyces > Streptomyces sp. NPDC005784. Next base: position 17,846 of record NZ_JBIAIQ010000052.1, on the reverse strand, counting down.
CGCCTTGATGGTGGCGTCCTTGGCATCGTGGCTCTTGGGGTGCCCATCCCAGCCGAAGGGGACGATCTCGGTGTCGCGAAGAGGGATGTCGGGCTCTGGCTCGCCCTTGTTCTTACCGGACTGGACGCGGCAGATGTCGGCGTTCTCGTCGCGCTCGCCGAGGGTCTGCCACAGAGCCTTGCGTTCCGCGGAGGTCAGGCTGATGCCGCGGGGACCGAGGTGCTTGCCCAGGTCGTTGAGGAAGTCCTCGCGGTTGAGGTACTGGCCCCCGCTGAAGGAGTTCAGGGCCTCGATGAGGCCGCCGATGCCGCCAAGGGTCTTGTGCTCGGCGACGAGGGCGACGCGCTCGGGTGTGGTCTCGAAGTTCCGGCGCAGGGGCCGCTCGACGGTGATCTGCCAGGAGGCGAAGTCGAGGTTGTCGAAGATCTTGGAGGTGTCCGAGGATTCCGTGTCCGCGTATTGCTGCAACACGCGCTCGCGGGCGGCCTCGTCGATCTCAACGCGCTTGGAGCCCAGGGACTTACGGATCTTGGCACCCAGGGCGGTGGCGTCGATGAGCTGCACTTTGCCCTTGCGCTCGGGGCGCTTGTTATTGTCGAAAATCCACAGATACGTGGGAATGCCGGTGTTGTAGAACATGTCGTTCGGCAGGGCGACGATGGCCTCGATCAAGTCGTTCTCCAGCAGCCACCCCCGGATGTTGCTGGAGCCGCTCCCGGCTCCGCCGGAGAACAGCGGGGAGCCGTTCAGGACGATGCCGGCGCGGGCTCCGCCGTCCTGGCTGTCAGCGGGGTTCATCTTGGCGATCGCGTGTTGCACGAACAACAGGGCGCCGTCGGAGGTCGGGGGCAAGCCGGCCCCGAAGCGACCGCTGAAGCCCTTCTTGTGCTCCCTCTCCACGTCCTCGGCGATGTTCTTCCAGTCCACGCCGTAGGGCGGGTTGGAGAGGATGTAGTTGAACCTGTCGTCCGGGAACAGGTCGTTGGTCAGGGTATTGCCCAGCGCGATGTTCTGCGGGTTCTGGCCCTTGGCGAGCATGTCGGAGCGGCACATGGCATAGGACTCGGGGCGCAGTTCCTGCCCGTACAGGAGGAGCTCGGCATCCACGTTCATGCGGTGTAGGTGCTCCTCTGCCACGCTGAGCATGCCGCCGGTGCCGACGGTGGGGTCGTAAATGCTGCGGATGGCGTCCCCGGACAGCGCGTTGTCGTCCTCGGCGAACAGCAAGTCGACAAGCAGGTTGATCGCGTCCCGGGGGGTGTAGTGGTCACCGGACTCAGCGTTGGACGACTCGAAGTCCATATAGATGAGGTGCTCGAACAATTCACCCATCTTGGAGTTCGGCACGGCCTCGGGGGTCAGGTCGAGGTCGCGGAACTGGCGGACGATCGTGGCGAGGATGCCCCCCTTCCTCATCCGCTCGATGTGCTGGGGCAGATGGAAGTTCGCGAAGACGTCGATGTCCGTGCTGAACCCTCGCACGTACTCCAGCAGGTTGTCGGCCATGTCGTCACCGGAGTCATACACCGAGGCCAGGGTGTGCTTCGTCGTGTTGTAGAACTTCACACCACCAGTGAAGGACTTGATCATCTTCACGCGCAGCGTCTCGTTCGGCTGCTGGGCGATGATCGCGGCAACCTGAGCGCGGTGGGGTGCCATGACGCACTCCAAGCGGCGCAGGATCGTCATAGGCAGGATGACGTCACCTGCCTTGTTGCGGGCATAGACACCGCGCAGGGTGTCGGCGACGGCCCAGACGTCCTTGTTCAGGTCGACCACTTAAGTTGTCCTTCCTGGCACGGATGCAGGGAGCACCCGCTGAGAGGCTGACCAGTGACGGTGCTGGTCCATAGACGAAAATGTAGATGGTGCCACTGACAGGACCGACGCCATACAAGAAGCAGCGCCCGCTTTAGGTCAAAAGTCTAATTCGCGCTGCACGCCGCCCTCTACCCGTTCGACTACCGAGCAGGGCTGGAGCGCGGCATCTGACACCACCGCTTGATGGCGGCCCTCCGATGTCCGCGGCGTGGGGGTAGCGCCGCTGCCCGTCGGTGTGCACGGTCTGGCGGAGCTTGCCCGCCTTGGGGGCGAATCCCCATGGCCACGCGCTGTTCGTCAGGCGGCGACGGCGCCGGTACGTACCGCGAACTCCCGCAGGCCGGGCAGGCTTCCCGGGGTGTAGAGGAGGTCGGCGGTGAGGGTGCGGATTGCGGGGCGTCGGACTTCTTCGGGTGCGGTGTACTCGATGGCTCGCAGCGCGCTGAAGGTGCGACGCCCGTCGCCGAGTTGGTGCCACATGCGGGCTGTGTCGGTGAGGTAGCGCGCGACTCTTTCGGTGTTGGCCAGTTGTGTCGGCACGACACGTTGGACGTACGGAACGGCGTCATCGGGCGTTCCGAGGACCGTGAGACTGCTGATCCGGTACATCGCGACCTCGGCGGGGCTTGCCGAGATGGTGAACAGCCCGGCTGGCTTCCCGTTCTGAGTGAGAGGGATACGGCCGGCGGTTTCTTCGGCTTCCTGGAGCAGGTCGAGCGCGGTACTGCGGCGGCCTCCGGAGGCGGCTGTGTAGGCGGCGGTCATGAGGAGGCAGACGCGGGCGGCAAGGGTGTCGGCCTGCGGCTGGCCCTTCTCCGCGGTGAGCGTGGTCGCGGTCCGGGCGAGGAAGTCGACGGCGGCGGCGCTGCGGCCGGCGCGGCGCATGGTGATGGCCAGGACTCGGGCGGCGTCGCTGAGGGGGCGCGGGTCGCCGCTGGCCCGTGCGGCGATGAGGGCGCGGTCGGCGGTGGCCCAGGCCGCCTCGGAGTGTTGCTTGACGGCGAGTTCGGTGGCCAGGACGTAGGAGCGGGCGACGGCTGCCTGGGCGTGCTCCCGCGTGCGGCCGGTGGTGGCGTCCCGGGTGGCTTCCGCCGTCGCGATGAGCGAGGGCAGGGCGCTTCCCAGGGCGCTGTAGTGGGCGCCGGAGAACAACTCGCGGGCGATCGTGAGCCCCGTGTCGAGGTCTTTGAGGCTTGTCGGCTGTCCAGCCACCGGTTCGAACAAGGCCCGTTCCATGGCGGCGGCCGGATTGTGGGTGGCCGGTGCTGCCGCGGCAGGCTCGGAGCTGGTGCCGGCGATCAGGCTGGCGCCGAGTCCCAGTGCACCACCCATGAGTTCGCGACGTCGCACATCGTCCTCCTGCTCCTGCTCGGTTTCGGTCACCTTAGCGGCCGTCGGCAGGGGGATGTGCGCGTTGCGGCGCGACGGGTGGTCGGCGTCGGCTGCATCGTCGCCCAGGCCCAGACGGCCGGGTGGGATGCCCAGTCCCTCGGCGATTCGGGTCAGGACGTCGACGCTCTGCACTTGGCGCAGTCCGCGCTCGATCTCGCTGATGTCTGACTGGGCGAGCCCAACGAGCGAGCCCACGGTGGTCTGGCTGGCGCCCGTGTACTGCCGGAAGTGCTTGAACACGGTGGCGATGTCGCGTTCCGCGAGGGCTCGCCGTGCCCTTTCCCGATCCCACAGGTCGGCAGGAACGGCGAGCTGGGAGGGGCTGCGCACGGCGATCTCCCCCTTCGAGGCAGCGGCATGAATGACCTCAGCGTAGAGGCGCCATGACTGCCTGTCAGGGCCTTCGCCAGACGTCCAGAGGCCCGTCCTATAGGGCCTTCGGATGGGTTTTCCCATCGCTTCTTTCCAGTCTGTGAGTGCACGGACCATCTCCGGCACAGCCCCCGGTAACCGCCAGTTTCCGCCGGCCTGCGCTGGGCTCATCCCTAAGGAGAGTTCCGACATGCCGCAGCCTCCCCCTCCACCCCCTCCGCCGCCTCCTCCGGGACCGATCCCGATCCCGCCACCACCGGGCGGTGGTTCGTAAGTCCCGGCTCCAGGCCGTGCGTCCCGATTCCAGGGCGCACGGCCGCCCCCCGGCTCAAGTCCAGGTAACGACACGGGAGACCACTGTGCAGGAATTCATCGTGCTCAACCCCGACGAGCTGGGGCAGGACCCCGCGGTCGGAATGGACCTAGCCGTTGCCCTCGGCGTGCGCCACCTGGAGATCCGCACCGCCTACGGCGCGAACGCCCTGATGTTGGACGACGGCCGGCTCCGCGAGGTGCGCCGCCTGACCGACGAACGGGGCCTTCAGGTGACGGCGTTGGCGTCCCCGCTGTGGAAGTGGTGTCGGCCCGAAGCCGTCCCCGGCAAGGTCGACAGCTTCGGATTCCCCACACGGATGCCGGCCGAGGACCGGGAACGCTGGGTGGATCGCGCGCTCGCCGTGGCCGACATCCTGGGCACCGGCCTGGTCCGTGTCTTCTCCCACCTGTCCGTGGGCGACAACCTCACCGAGTCGTTCGTGGACGACCCGCTGCTGACGTACGCCCTCAAACACGCCAAACGAGCGGGAGTGCGGTTGCTGCTGGAGAACGAGCCGGTGTGCACGGTCGCCGAGCCCACGCCGCTCCTGGACGTGCTGCGTGCGCACACCGGCCTCGGACTGTGGCTCGATCTGGGAAACCTGTACGAGGTCGGCCACGGCACGGCGGAAGCCGTCGAGGCCCTCGCACCGTACGCGGAGTACGTCCACATCAAGGACTACGTGCCTCGCGACGACGGCATGAAGCAGTTCGTCGCGGCAGGCGACGGCGACGTTCCGTACGCGGAGCTGCTCCCTGCCCTCTGCAGGGTGAGGCCGGCGCTCCCGTACGCCCTGGAGACGCACGTGCGGGAGAGTCCGGGCGACGCGCTGACCCGCGGTGCGGCGTTCCTGCGCGCGTCCCTTCCGGGTGGTCTGGCGTGAGGCGGGTTCTCCTGATCGGGACCGGAGAGGTCGGGGCCAAGCACGCCGACGCCCTCACGCGTGCCGAGGGGATGTATCTGGTGGGCGTCGCCGATCCCCGCCCGGACGCTGTGCCGCCGACCGGGGTGCCGCTGCTCGCCCGGTGGGGCACGGCGCTGGACGCGCTGGCCCCGGACGTCGTCGTGGTGGCGACTCCCCCCGGCATCGCCCTGGAGGCGGCACGCGCCGCCGCCCGTAGCGGCGCGACCGTACTGGTCGAGAAGCCCGCCACACTCGACCCTTCCGCTCTGGTGCCGGCAGCAGAAGACGGACGGATCTTCGTCGCCTTCCAGCCGCACTTCGCCCCCGGACTCGCCGAACTGCTCGACCGGGCGCCCGCGGTACGCCGGGCCGACGTGACGCTGGTGTGCCGGAGGGACCGCGGGTACTACAGGACCTGGCGCACGCGGTACGCCACCGCCGGGGGCGTACTGCACCAGCAGGCCATCCACGGCCTCGCCCTCGCCCTGCGCCTCCTGCCGCCCTCGCCGATCACGTCCTGCACTGCCGGTGTGCGCCGTATCCGGCAGTGGGCCGAATCCGAAGACCACATCATCGCCCAGGCCGTCATCGAAGGCGGCTCCGTCCTCACGGTGGACGCACGGGTCGACAGCGACCAGCCACGCCGCCACGAACTGACCCTGCACCTGGAGGACGGCCGGACCCTCCATGTGCGCGGCCGGAACCTCGAAGCCGGCCTCGGCGATCCGGCGCGTGCCCCCAGCGATCTGGACTTGCGCCAGGCCCTGTACCGCGCCCTGCCCGCGGGCGATGCGGGTCCGCACCACCCTTCCCTGTTCCCGCTCCCGGCGCTCAGGCGCACCCTGGAGGTCATCGACCATGTCTACCGCAGCGCGCACGAGGTTCCTGAGGCCGGTTCTGCCGCATGACCTCGGCGTCGAGGTCGTCGAGCGCAAGGGCGTCGGACACCCCGACACCCTGGCCGACTCCATCGCCGAACTCGCCTCGATCCGCTACAGCGCCTACTGCCTGCGCGAGTTCGGCGCCGTCCTGCACCACAACCTCGACAAAGTCGCCGTCCTCGGTGGCCGCGCCCGCTTCGGCGACAGGGACGGCACGTACGACCGGCCCGTGCGCGTGATCTTCGGCGGGCGGATCTCCACGTCCTTCGCCGGCCGTGCGATCCCCGTCCGCGAGATCCTCGAAGACGCCGCCGCCGAGCAACTCGCCGCCGCCCTCCCGGGTTTCAACCGCATCACCTGGCAGGTCCAGCACGAGACGACCGACTCCTCCAAGTTCGCGCACTGGTTCGCCCCCCGCGGCCTGGAGGACCTCCCGGAGCGTCCCACCGCATTCTCGAACGACAACGCGTTCCTCGTCGGCACCGCGCCGCGCACCACGGCCGAGAGCGTCGCGCTGCTCACCGAGGCGTGGTTCCGACGGCAGCCGTGGGCAGGCAGCGACATCAAGGCCCTGGTCATCCGCGACGGGCACGCGCTGACGGTCACCACGTGCGTGCCGACCGTCGCCGGGCACCTGAGCAGCAGCGCCGAGTTCGACGACGCGGTCCGCCACACCGTCCAGGAACTCACCACCGAACTCCTCAAGCGCCTGCCCGGCCCGGTCACGGTGGTGTGCAACACCCGCAACACCCGGACGGGACCGCTGTCGGGGCAGTACTTCACCGTCTCCGGCTCGGCCATCGACTACGGCGAGGACGGGCTGGTCGGACGGGGCAACGCCCGCTCCGGGCTGATCACTCCAGGCCAGCAGGCCGGCAACGAAGCACTGTTCGGGAAGAACCCCGCCTACCACGTCGGCAAGGTCGGCGGCTGGCTGGTCGACGAAGCCGCCCGGGCACTCGCCGAGCAGGCCGGGCCGTGCCGCATCGCGGTGATGTGGCGCAACGGCGACCGCTACCCCGAACCCGCCTCGCTCGACATCACTACCTCGGGCCCCGACGCGGCGGGCCCCGAGCTGGTGCGCGACACGCTGCGCCGCACGGACTGGGTACCGGACCTCGTTCACGGCCAGCGCTATCTGCCCGTCGTCCTGCCGGTCGACGAACTCCTTGCCGAACTCGACCCGCCCGCGCTGCCGTGAACCGGGCCGCCGTGGCGACCGGCCACGTCACCGCTGCCCTGGAGCTTCCGCCGGGGCTGGACACGGGCCCGGCCGCCGCGGCGGCCGACCGGCTCCCCGGCGGCTGGCACCTCTCCGGCACGGTGGACGGGGACTACCCGGTCGTCACGGTGGCCTGCACCGCTGGTGACCCCACCGTCACCGTTCAGGGGCGGACGGTCCGCATGCGGCTCAGCCACACCGCCGCCGGGGCTGCCACCCTCGCCTACGCGACGTACACCGCGCTGGAACGGACGCGACAACAGCGGCAGATGCTGACCCTGCACGCCAACGCCGCCGTCACCCCGAGCGGGCGCGGCGTCCTGCTGCTGGGCACCAAAGGCGCCGGGAAGACCAGCGTCACGCTCGCGCTCGGCGAGCGCGGATGGACACACGCCGGCGACGACCTGGCCATCCTGGCCGAGCACGACCCGCAGCTGCTGCTGTACCCGGGCAAGGCGACCGCAGCCGTGCGACCGCAGGATCCACAACTGTGGCAGGCGCCGAAGCCGATCATCATCCTCGCCCCCTTCATCCGTGATCCCGTCCCGCTCACGGCGGCCGTCCGCCTCACCGTCCACCCCGCCATACCGCGCGCGGTCCTGGCGTCGGCCACACCGTTCTCCGCGAACGAACAGCTCCGCCTCCACGAAGCCCTCGCCCGCTACATCAGCGGCCTCCCCACCCCGCTGACCGGCCCCAGCAGAGCACCGTACGGACCCGTCTGGCCGCTCGACAGCCCCCGACTGGCCCGCTGGCGCGCCCATCTGATCGCGCGCCTCGAACAGCACCCGTACGCCTACCTCTACGCCCCCGATGCGCAGACCGCCGCCGATCTCATCATCGAGGAGTACGCGTGACGACCGCCGCCGCGATCCTGCCCAGCCGGGACGAACCCGCCACCATCGCCGCCGTCACCACGGCCGTCGACACCGCGCTGAACGACCCGCGCGCGGTCATCATCCATGCCGACTCCTCCGACCACCCCGCGACCAGCGACCACTTCACCGCTACCGCGACCCTCGCCCGAAAGATCAGCCTCACCAATCTCCCCCGGGGCAAGGGCGCGCAGATCCTGGAGGCGCTCGCACACCTGCCGGACACGGACGGCTCCGTCCTCATCGCCGACACCGACACTCGCAACCCCGACCCCGACGTGTACCGCGAACTCCTCGCACACGGAGAACACGGGTACGCCATCGCCGACTACCCGCGCTACTGGGACGAGGCCAACCTGACCTCCCACCTCGCTCGCCCGCTGATCGCCGCCGCCACCGGCCACGACGTCCCCCAGCCGCTCGCCGGCGACCTCGCACTCTCCGCCCGCGCCATCCGCGCCGTACGGACCGCCACTGACACGGTGGACGCCCAACTCCGCCGGGCTGTCGACGGATACGGCATCGACGCGTTCCTCCTGCTGACTGCCGCCTCCACCGACCGCCTCACCTCCGTCACCGTGCAGGCCCCGAAGACGCACGCCGCGTCGTTCCCACACCTGCCACAGATCTACGACCAGGCCGTGCCGGTCCTCCTGGCTCTCACCGCCAGCTGGCCCCACCGGCCCGTACCGGGAGCGAGTGCGCCGCCCTACCGTCCCGCGCACCGCACCCTCGCCCCCGACCGCCGCGCCGCCATGCTGGCCACGCTCGATGCACTCGCGCCCCCGGACCCCCGATACGATGCCTGCCCGTGGCCGGTGGCTGTAGCCGACGCCTGGCACTCCGTCAGGAACGGCGCCGTCCCTCACGAGGCAGCCCACGGATTGTGGCCGCACTACGTCCACCGCGTCCGCACTTGGCTCACCGCCGCGACACCACCGAACGAGAGGGCGGCGCAGCTCGCCGCCACTCACACCCGGCTGTTCGGCGTCCTGACCACCCACTCCACCCGGAGCCGCATCTCATGAGCACCCCGACCGGCGCTTTCTGCGCATTCGCCCTGGAGCCCTTTCCCACCATCGCTCGCGGCGATGACATCTCCGGCGTGATCACGGATGTCCTGTCCGCCCAGGACACGGATCTGCAGGACGGCGACGTGATCGTTGTCGCCTCGAAGGTCGTCTCGATCGCCGAAGGGCGGTTCGTCGATCTCGCGGGTGTGACCCCCAGCCCGGCCGCCCTCGACCTGTCCGCGCGCACCGGCAAACCGGCCGAGATCGTGGAGCTCATTCTCAACGAATCCAGCGAGCACTTCGTGGCCGGGGAGCGCGGGCCGATCATCGCCCGACATCACCTCGGGTATCAGCTGACGTCGGCCGGCATCGACCGCGCCGGAGCCGACGGGGCGTGGCTACTGCCCAAGGACCCCGACGCGTCGGCCCGCGCGCTGCGCGACGCGATCACGGCGTTCAGCGGCGTCACCGTCGCCGTGGTGATCGCCGACTCCGACGGACGCCCGGACCGGCGGGGCGCCACCGTCATCAGCATCGGGGCTGCGGGCATCGCGCCACTGCGCGTCACCGAGCACGCCGAGCCCGGCGGGAAGACCAAACGGCAGGAGGAGACTCTGACCGACCTAGTAGCCGCGGCAGCCGGCCTGATCCTCGGACAACGCGGACGCGGCGCCCCCGTCGCCGTACTGCGGGGCATCGCCTACGAGGGCAGCGACGAAGGAGTTGCCGCGATGCTCCACCACGCGCCGTGACACGGCTGGCCCTGCTCGGCTTCCCACTCGACGGCGCGCTGTCACCTGTTCTGCACCAGGCGGCCTACGCGGCGATGGGCTTGCCCTGGACCTACCACGCCATCGAATGCCTTCCACAGGACCTGCCGCGTTTCCTGGACACCCTTGACGACAGCTGGGGCGGATTCTCGCTGACCATGCCGCTCAAGCGCACCGTCGTCCCGCTCCTGGACGAGGTGTCGGAGACGGTCTCGCGGATCGGCGCGGCGAACACCGTCGTCGTGACGCCCGGAGGCCGGCTCGTCGGCGAGAACACCGACCTGTACGGGATGGTGCAGGCACTGCGCGACGCGGGCGTGACCACCGCGCCCGGCGTCACCGTCCTTGGCGCCGGGGCGACAGCCTGCACAGCTCTCGCCGCCGCGTACGAACTGGGCTGCGATCAGGCAGTCGTGATCGCTCGCGACACAGGCAGGGCCCGTTCCCTCCTCGGCGCTACTGCCGAACGAATCGGCATCACAGCCACCATCGAACCTTGGGCAGCCGCCGGATACCACCTGGCCACTGACCTCGTCGTCTCCGCTCTGCCGCCCTACGCCGCGGATGCCCTCGCACCGCTGTGGACGCCAGGCACCGGCATCCTCATGGACGTCGTCTACCGCCCCTGGCCCAGCCGCTTTGCGCACGCCGCCCAAGAAGCCGGGAGGCGCGTAGTGGGAGGGCTGCCGATGCTCGTACACCAAGCCGCACGACAAGTCGTCCTCCAAACAGGACACTCCCCAGCGCCGGTCACCAAGATGCTGCTGGCCAGTCAGAGCGAGATCCATCAATTCGAGTAAGGCTGACCAGGCCATCAGGTCGTGAGCATGAGCCCCCAGCCGTAGGGTCCACAGTTACGTCTCGGTGTTCAAAGCCGCACGTGCGGCTAGCTGAAAGTTCTTGTCCGGTTGACGCTTGGCCCTCGCGGCGCTCACGAAGCGGGAGTTGAACTCTTCGACGTGCCCGCGACTGGACGTGCGGGCGGCTTCGTACCAAGCCAGGCCAATCATGTCCATCTCGTAGAGGGCTTGCCGGAACGTGTCGGCAGCGTCAGCAACGGACCGGGGCCCAACGACTGCCACCGCAGCCACAGCACCGCTGAACTCAGTCCAGGCGTCATGCGCTCGGACGAAGCCAGCCTGCCGCTGTTCTCGGGTGCTGCTGTCATCAGCGAGAAGGTCGGCCATCTTCCACCACGCTGCCGAGAGCTGCTTCGAGGCGCTGACGCAGGTGGTGTAGGCGTCGCGCCGGACCCCGTCTCGCCAACGCGCGTGTTCGGCGCGTTGCTGGCGGCCACCTCCCAGGGCACCGATGAAAGTTCCTAAGACCGTCGCTGTGCTTCCGTCCATGACAGCGGATTAGAACGCAGTCATGGGGTGGACACCGGTGCGCCGATTCCGTCACTCAGCGAGCCCGAGATCCTTCTTGTAGTCGGCGACGGCGAGGACAGCCACGGACTGCTCCTCAGGCTCGGGCTCATGGAGTTCGATGCCTACGCAGCGCCGGTCGCCCTCGGCGACGAGCAGCCGCTGGAATCAGTTGTAGATGGTCTGGCGCATCAACCCCGACCACTTCCCGGACTTTTTGTAGAAGGAGGGGTCCCAGGGAGCTGCCGAAGCCCTGTCCCGCGGCGGCTCGCAAGTAAGGCCGCAGCGTTTGCGCACATGGCGCCGGTCCACGACTTCGCAGGCTGACAGTGTCCACGACAGCCTGTCAGATTTCCGCTTCGCGCTGCTTCCTTTTCCGATCCACGGCAAATCCAACGAATGTGAGGAGTAGCAATTTCGTACCAAAGGACGGAACGATAACTCCAGCCCAGATCCAACACGTCCCCCACCAGCCACGATCCCCGCCAGGGTCCATAATTGGAAGCCAGAAGAAGTTGGCAGCGATCATCCATAGCCACTTTCCGGTTTCAATTGGAAACCTTCCAGCCCTGAACTCAAAGAATATAGTCAGAGCCATCATGACCATGAACGTGTAGAGGTTGGAAACCCACAGCACGGGACTCATGTCCGAGGAACCCTCAACGAAGCGAATTTGGTACGGCCACGCCCACAGCATGAGCACTACCACTATCAGTACCGGCAAGGATCTAAACAGATTCCTGCGAATTTCCTTAATGCGCTCCTCATACTGAAGGGCGATATCCGCAAGGCCTTCATACAACGGGTTAGGTGCAGTTAAAGGATCCAGCCCTTTTCTAGCCCGGACCGCTTCAGTCAACGCTTCGTCATCAGTCGCTGCACGGATCCGCATCCTTGCGTCGCCAGCATAAGTGGCTACTTCTTTATAGAAGTCCTCGACAGTTTCAGGATTTAGCATAGAGGAGTTTGCCACTTGAACCCACCCGGGACTCTCGTCCACGGACCGTAACTGTTCAGTGAGATTTACCCAGAACAATTCCCTCTTCTTCATGTCGTAGACGACACCAAGAATGGGAATTCGGCTCTGCCGCCAATCGTCGAAGTGATCCTCGACAGGAATTGCGTAACCGTTCGCCCGTTTGTACTTCTTGCCGCTCTTCACCTGAATGGCGATCCAATACGGCGTTCTCTTGCCGGCGCGCGTGAAGTTGACGATCATGTCCTCGCCATGATCGTTCCCTCCATCGATCTCCTGAACGATGTGCTCGTGTTCCTCAAGAAGTGCGCGCAAGGCGTTGACGCCCGCCCTCTCGATCTTGCGGCTCGCACGAACAGTTGACACTGCCACCCCCCGGAAGTCGGTCACTGTCAGGGTAGCGGCAGCCACTGACACTCTGGGCTAGTTGTGGCAGTCCAGCAATGCACTGACCTGGCCCTATTGGGTCGCTCGTTGTCCTGGTCTTTATCCAGTGCGCCAACGGCCGCCAGCGTTCACCGCCGTACGCGCACCCCGCCTGACCTGCCCAGCGAACCCACAGTCGCAACGCTCCAGGTAGACGAGTTCGCCGATCCGGAGTTCTGGACGAAGGACGACGAACCAGCCGCAGCCCTCTACCTGCACCGCATGGCTGTGCGCCGCGACGCGGCCGGCGCAGGTGTCGGGGCGTTGGCGGTGTCGCGCTTCGCCTTGCCGCAGCAGCCGTGTTCGGTGATCCGGAGGTCAGCCTTCCTAGAAAGGCGGAAACGGCAACACCTCGGCGGTCAGGGGCCTATCGGGGGGTACAACATCCATCCCCTTTATTCTATCCATAGCAAACCCCAGGTCTGCGGTCATCCAACAAGCCACTGCGGTTGGGATGTCAAATTGGGTAAGTTCCGTCGGCACGTCGACTTCGCCAGCTTCGAGATACGCTAGAGCGCTGTCATACCAGAACCTCGGAAAGAAGATCCGTGCGTTCAACTTGAAGCGCAACTCCCGCTTCCGTTCTGTACGATCACGACTCATAATGCCTATCTGACGTTCGAAGAAATTGCTTCGACTAGCGTACATATCGAACGGAAGGCCAAGGACCACACGAAGGTCTGCCTGCATCTCGTCAAATAGTCGATGTGTCGTGTTATCCCTAAGCCTCATCGCCATGACATAGCCTCGCATAATGAGCGGCACAAGCTCCCGCAAACCCTCAAACCACTCGTCGAGCGAACGACAGTTGTTCTTCAAAACCGCCAGTCGCGAAGTCACCTCTTCGACTAGACCCTCAAGGCGATCGGCATCCTGCGGAATTTTCGCCATCTGCTCAAATAGGCGCATTATGAGCGCAGCATCATCTGCTTCGAAAATCCATCTATCGCTCCAAAGGCGTTGAACCAAGTCACGACGCTCAAGGAACGATAGATCACTCTCTTCGTTTATTGCCCGGAATATCGCGCTGGCCGAGGCATGACTTTCGTCAGGCTTATTAGGGGTAAAGAACCATGCGTCGCAGCAGGTCTCCCAATTATTCCAATAGGTCGAAACATCTACGGACCCCCGGACAATGCGGTAACCAGAACCCGACTCAATCGTCAGAGATGGATGATTTACTACAGTAAGGGAGCCGTCAGATGGTCTGCGATGCGGGAACTCTCTGACCAAATCCATTAGGGCGGCCCGAGTGCGACCCAAGGCCGCTTCGCCATTAAGTGGACGGCCCCAAATCTCGGACGCTCCTACATAAACATTCGCACCTTCGAGAATCGAAGCATCCTGGAGATGGCGCAGATCGGACCATTCCATTCGCGTCGCCCTGAAAATAGAGTCCGTCACTCTCGTGACCACGCTCTCCGCATCCGAGTCCGCGGGTGCTGAAGGCCAGCCATATCGGTGCAATACTTGAGCCGCCGCCTCGGTCGCGGCCTCCACGGCTTCTCGGGATGGCGCTGAACCAGCCGATGCTTGCCTCACTGCTTCATTGATATCGGACGCATCTCGCTTTTTCTTCAACTTTTCCTTGATCTCATCACTGATGACATTGGCCAGGATTGGCAAAATAACAGATGTCAACACGAGACTTAGATAGTGGAGTACCTGCGCGTCAGGAAAGTGTCTGGCGTTATCGTCACGGCCATGGTTGTAGTACATTGCGTGAGGTTCCAGTGTTTCCACAACTTCATCAAGCATTCCTTCAGCATTCATGCCGACCTCCTACAATTACCTCCACCGAAATTACCGCACAGGTAGCTACGACTTACCGCACAGGTAGCTACGCCTGAGGGGTTGCACATTCCCACACCATCTCGGCGTGCAGCGGCACCCACAGCTCGGCCTGACCGGCTCGTAGACCGTCCGCCTCCCCCGGGTCTTTCTCCCAGCCTGCCTCGCGCAGACGGCAGCCGCATGTTGTGTGGGAGCTCGGCTCAGTGCCACTCGTTGTCCTGGTCTTTGTCCAGTGCGCCGACGGCCGCCACCGTTCACCGCCGTACGCGCACCCCGTCTGACCTGCCCCGTGAACCCGTACGCACGCCCTCGTACGGCCACGCGGACAGTTGGAAAGCGTGTTGGGGGCAACCCCTCACGAGTTCGAATCTCGTATCCTCCGCCAGAAGGGGCTTGACCTGCGACTTAGCAGGTTGGGCCCCTCTCTCGTTGGTGCTGCGACTGACCATGCAGACCCCGCTACGCAAGACGCTTGGGTGACAGGCACTTGTCTAGCGGGACGGACACAGGAGTCAGTCACCGTGACCACAGCAGCCAGGAAGAACCCTCTCCGTAGCCAGCAGAGGACGGCAGGGGTTGACCCTGCCTCCACCCCATCTCTCCCCGCTCCCCGAGTAGTGAGGGCAGTGAAGGGTGCCGAGGATGCTCGGCTAGCCCTGATCGATGAACTAAGCGGCTTCGGTGAGGTTCTCTGCTGATTGGCGGATGCGGTCGCGTTGGCGGGTCAGGGCCTGATCGACGGCGGCGCCGAGGGCATCGGTGCTGGTGTGAGCGCGTTGCGGGTAGTCCTCGTACTTGGCCGAGCGCCAGACGCGCTCGATGTCGTTGAGCTCGGGGCTGCGCGGCGGGAGATAGAACAACTCCACGCCGATCCTGGCGAGTTGGTCACGGCGACCCTTGAACGCCTTGGCCACGTGCGCGGAGGCGTTGTCCAGCACCACCGTGCACGGCTTCGACCGGCACCACAGCGGCATAGGGGTGCCGGTCCCGTCGGCGGCCAGGTCCAGCACGCGGGCACCGCCCGGCAGGCCGGCCAGCCTCTTGCAGACGAAGTCCAGCAGCATCCCGGCGTCGATCTTGCCTTCGGTGCGCTGCCAGACCAGATCTGCAGCGGTGCCGCAGACCAGCGCGCCGAGCACGTTGACCCGCCGGCCCCGGGTGTCCTCGCGTCCCACCACGGCGCGCTGCCCGATCCTCGACCAGGTGTAGCCGGTGGGCATGGTCGGGGCGAATCCGGACTCGTCCAGGAAGATCAGATCGCGCCTGCCCGCGGCGGCCTCCAGCCGTGCAGCCGTGCGCCCTCCAGCCGGGCCCGTGCCGCGTGCTGGAGGGCGGGGTCGGCCTTGTGCCGCAGGCTGTCGCGGGTGCGTTTCCAGCGGAAGCCCTCCCGGTGCAGCAGCTCGGCCAGCCAGGCCGCTGAGACTCTCACGCCGCGCTCGGCCCACAGCCAGTCGGTCAGCGCCCCCGCTGTCCAGGTCCGGCCCTCTTCGGCGGAGGCGTCCAGCAGTTCGGCCACCGCATGGATGTCCTCGGCCGTGATCCGCGGCTGCCGCCCGGCCCGGGGCGCCTCGGCCAGCGCGGCAAGACCGCCCTCCTCGAAGCGGTGGACGGCCCCGCGCACCGTGGTCACGTCGCACTCCAGCACCCCGGCCGTCCGCGGTGCGCTCATGCCGCGGTCGAGCAGCCGGACCGCATCGAGGCGCAACCGCTCGAACCGTGGCAGGTCCCGCCGCTGGAGCCACGCGCGTAACTCGGCCCGTTCCTGCGGCGACAGCGACACCTTCAAGACCTTCGGCATCGGGCACCACCCCCACTGGAACGACTACCCAAACCGAAGACCACATCACCGAGACCGCTTAGTGCTGCTCCGCAGGGTTGATGGTCTTCGCGGTCTCGTGGTTGGAGCTGGTGGGGTTGCTTCGGATGCCCGTGGGCCGGTTTGCGGGTGGGCCTGCTGTAAACGTGGTGCGCTGCGTCGGCCGGGTCGCCAGACTCGCGTCATGACTGCCGAGATCACGCGAATCAATCCCTCGCAGCTCCATCCGACTCCGGGGTATCACCACATCACCGTGGTGGAGACGGGCAGGACCGCGTTCCTGGCGGGGCAGACCCCAGCGCCACCCAACTCCCGCGTGACGCGGGCAATCCGCTCACAAACTAGCGGCGCCGAACCTCAGGAATCGAGTCGGCTACGTCCCACTCGATCAAGCCGCCACCTTGACGTTGGTAGTGGGCCTGCTTCACACTCTTGCGCTGGTCATACGACTCCCTGCCATGGATTCCGTACACCTCTACATAAGAGTGAGGGCGGGTGTCGGTGAGGACGAAGTCCGGGAATACGAGATCGCTGCCGTCGTACCGCACAGGCTTGACATAGGCACGGCCGCCGTCGGCGAGGGCGTTGGCCATGACGACTTCATGGGAGGAGTCGGCGGGTATGTAGAGCTTGCTGACCAGCATGGCAGCCATGTCGACCACCCGGACGTTGTCCTTCGGGCTGAGTTCGACCAGGAACAGGCCGATACGTCGGGCTCCGTGTTCGGCTGCGGCCTCGGAAAAGGCGGGACGGTATGAGCGGCGAAGCCGTTCGTCGAGGGCTGTGGTGGCGAACAGGGCGCCGCGGTGGTGAGCCAGGGCGTACCGGACGCCGTATCGGGTCGGTCTGACATCTCTGATCTCGCCGAGGATGAGCCCCCGGCGCTGTGTGTCCCCGCGTCGTTTCAGGCGGGCAACACGGAACGTCTCAAAGGCGGCGGTGTTGCGGCGGGCGTACTCCTCCCGAAAGGGGGGCACGACGTACAGGGCCTCGGTCAACTCCTCGTGGTTGATGGAGCATCCGGCGATCTGCTCGCTCAGCCGGGCGTGGCAGACCCACCAGGTGCGTCGTCGCCAGCGCGGATGCCAGGCGGTGAGTTGGGCTTCTTCCCACAACCAGTGGAGAAGGCCGAGCAGGCCGACGGTACGGCGAGCGCGGCCTTCGCGTTGTTCGGTGGAGGCCTTGGCCGGCTCCGGGGCGCTGAGCTTGCGGGCGAGTGCAGCCGAGAAGCGGATCGCGACGCCGTCATCTCCCTCGTGAATGGCTTCCGTGCTGTAGGCGTCGCGGCCGGTCAGCTCCGAGGCGAGTTTGTGGAAACTGCAGCTGGGATCGTGGAGTTCGCCTTCGCCGGGCCATCCGGCCAGGTGGTAGCGGCCGGCCCGGCTGCACCGGATGACCAGCCGGAGTGCCGGTGTTTGGCAGAGGCATTGGCCGTGGCCCACTTCGGCTCTGGCCCGGGTGAAGAGTGCAGCGTAGTCGGTGGCGTGTTCGCGAAGCACGAACAGCGGAAGCGACTTGTCCGCGAGCCGTACGCGGTCGGCTCGGTCACCGCGGGCTGCGCCGTCACCCTGAGGGATGTCCGCATCCGTCGGCCGAGGGCGGCCGGGCTGGTCTCGTAGCGAGACGGCCTTCAAGGCGGTCATGTCCGCACTCCTCCGTAGCCGGGACCGGGCATCAGCCGGTGGTGCTGAAGTTCTTCCTCTGCCTCGGCGTGCCGACGCCTCCGGCCGACCTGCAGCATCAGCTGAGCCGCCGCGTGGTGAGGGTCCGGGGTCTCGTCGGCATCGAGCTGCTCGGCCAGAGCACTGTCAACGGCCACTGAGATGCCCAGGTGGGTGGCCGTTGGATGACCAGGCTGGTGGCCATCAGAAACCCAGGTGTGTGGCCAGTGGTGTTCCTGG
>NZ_JBIAIQ010000051.1:0-50836 GCF_042871525.1 Streptomyces sp. NPDC005784 | reverse complement strand
CTGGCGTCACTATGCCCCCGGTGACCACTCGCAGTGACCACGAACCCTCAGTATCTGAGGAATACGCGACTCCCGATTACGCGAGGTCGCCAGATACATGCAGATCGAGGCGGTTGCGTCGGCCTCGACCTTGATCTCGAACTCCGCATACGTGGCGTCGTCGTCCCAGTTGTAGGTGCCGGGCGGGGCGGCTCCGATCCCGTCGGGTCCTTCGTCGAACCAGTTGCACCCGAAGATGACTTCGAGGGTCTTGCCGAGGGCGATCTGCGGGATCCCTGCGAAATCCACGGTGGCGCGGCCGTGGTCGTCGAAGCACACGAAGCCGTTCGCTTCTCCGGGCCGTTCGACCTTCATGCGCGGATCACAGCAGCCCGTTGGGGGATCCATGCGTTCAAGGCCGGGGAAGGCTGTGGCAAAGGCGAGGAGGGCGGCGTCCTGTTGGGCGGTCCAGGCTGTGTGCCAGTTCTCAACGGTACGGCGGGTAGGCGGCTGCATGGGCTCTCCGATCCGTCACGATCGAGAAGGCCAAGGAGTGAAGCGGTGCAACGCGGTGCAGGCCGGGCCCGATCGGCTTGCTCGTTGCGGGGCTGGCGGGTGCGATGGGCCGGGCCTGACCTGTTACGCGGAGGGGTGTCCGGAGCCGGTGTGCGTATCCCGCAGTCCGGACTCGGCGCGGCGAGGGGGAGGCTGAAGGGAGCTTCGGTGCCGTCGTCGGCGCCCGGTCGGCTCGGCGACGAATCGCAGTGTCATCGTGGTGTCAGGGCCGAGCCGGATGGACAAGGGGGCGGCGGGCGGCGGCTGTTGATGGTCTCGACTCACGTGCGTTCACCTCAGGGGTGCCGTGACCGTGGAGGCGGGTGCGCGGAGCGCCGCCTCGGTCATCCGGCTCAGGATCTGGGTCACGGCGGCGTGGCCGACTCTGTCGGTGGGCAGTCGGTGCCCGGCGCCCATGACGGGCTCGTGCATGTGTGCGTTGGGCAGCTGGCGGGCCAGTTCATGGGTCTGGGACAGGGGGATCCAGTCGTCCAACTCGCCTGTGATGATTTCGACTTGGCGGTCGAGCGCGTTGAGGGCGTGGAGCTTTTCTGCCGTGGTGTAGGTGCGCAGGGACTTCCACAGCTGGGCGATCTGGTCCGTGGGCGTGCGGCGGATCGCCTGCCGGCTGGGCGGCGGGGTGTCGCCCTGGTGTTGTGTCCCGGGGCGAAGGGCCCACGGGTGACGGCTCGGCAGCTGACGCCGTGCGACGTCGGCGGCGGGCGGCAGCCAGCAGAGGGGATACGAGTAGCCGGCACGGGCTGCTGCCTTGATCCAGTGGAGCGGGTGGCTGCCCGGCACCAGCTGGGCCCTGCTGCAGGCCGTCGAGATCAGGGCGACGTGTGGGCGTCGGCGCCGGATGAGTTCCGGTTGCCGGGCCGCGACGGTGAGGGCTGCCATGCCGCCCATGCTGTGCCCGGCGAGGACGACCGGTCCGTGGGGCGTTGTCGCATCGATGACGTGGGCGAGGTCGGCGCCGAGCCGGTCGACGGTCAGGGCGACGCTGCCCGGGTCCGAGTTGCCGTGGGCTCGCTGGTCGTAGCGGACGACACGGACCCCGCGGGCAGACAACTCGCGTGCCTGCAGGCGCCACACGTCCGCCGTCATCAAGAAGCCGTGGCTGAGGAGCACCGTCACGCCGGCTCGCGGCGGACCATCGGTGTAGACCGTCAGCCTGGCGCCGTCATCGGTGACGACGGTGGACCGTTTGGTGCCCGAGGGCGCAGCCGCCCTCACAGCGTGATCCGGAGTTCGACCTTGTCGGCCACGTCCAGGCCGGAATTCGGCAGCAAGCCGAGCAGCGCCATGTTGCGCACGTACGAGGTCTGAGGCAGGACCGGACCGCCGAGGTGCTCGACGATGAGCAGCATCCGCCAGTTCGTCCACAACGACGCGACGGCGAGGGATGTGAATCCCGCGTCGCGGGCGAGGTCGGCGACGAGGTCGGCCAGTCGCGTGCCGAGCCCGCGTGACTGGTAGGACTCCGGAGGGCAGTCGGCGACCAGCAGCGACGCTTCGCACACCTCCGGAGCAAGCTCGACCATCGACGCCATGGCCACGACGTGATCGGACCGGTCCGGGGTGACGAGGAGCAGGCGACTACGTGGGCTGTCCGTCACGTGCCGCCAGATGGTGGAGGAGGGTCCGGGGCGGCGGCCTCTGTAGTGTGCGAACAGGCTCACGGCACTGCAACGTGCGTGCAGATCTTCGACGAGGGGATGATCTTCGGCGGTCGCTATGCGCGCGTAGGTGATCGTGCCGTCGTCGAGAACGAGGAGCGTGTCGCGTCGGGCATCGGTGAGGAGCGGGGGCACTGGCGGGTCTCCCAATCGGCGTCGGATTGCTTGATGTGGCTGGGCCGGAACAGCTGGCGGTGTCGCGCGATGTCAGCCCCCGAGATGACCGGTCGCGCCCTGAGCAGGGTCTGTCCTGCGGAACTTGCCGAGCTGCGGCGGCACGCCGTCGCCGACTTCTGCCCCGGCGGTGCCGGAAGACGACGGAGCGTGCGTGAGGCCCGCGATCCCGGTGCCGTCGACCCCGGTTGGTCCGGATATCACGACGCGCAAGAGCTTGCTGGAAGGCCTGGTACATGGGCCTATGGCTCCATTTGGATCACGGTGTCCAGCGTGGGCCCGTCCCTGCCTGTCACGCGGGCGTGCAGCCCTCGCAGGATGGACAGCATCCGCTGGTTGCCGCTTCCCGTCATGGCGGTGATTTCGTGACAGTCGAGGGTGTGGGTGCGCGCGAGGTCCACCGTGTAGTGGGCGAGGATCGTGCCCAGCCCCTGTCCCTGCCAAGAGTCCTCGACGAGAATTCCTAGCTCGCGGACATGCGGGACTGGCGTCCGCAGCAGGTGGGTGACGGCGATGACGCGGGACTGTTCGTGAAGCGGGACCGTGATCAAGGTCGTCCCGTTGGCCCGGTCGCAGAGATGCCCCCATTCGCGAACAGTCACGGCCGGCCGGGCGGCGTGGTAGCGGGCAAAGCGCGACTCCAACGAGCACCTGGTGTGCATCGCGTTGACTTCGGCGAGGTCGTCGAGAAGCGCGGTTCGGGTCAGCGTGACCTGGTGCGTGCGCGTGGTCGTCTCCAGCGGAGGGGGATCGAGCAGCAAAGAGGAAGCCGGCAACTGCGACACGGCAGACGCGGGCTCTCGCGCAGGTTCCGGACTCCCCACTGGGGGGCTGTCGTGACCAGCAACTTCCGAGCCAATGCCCTTCTTCGTCATCCGGTCTTCTTCCTCCCCCAGAGCTGTTCCCCTCGGAACCTGTTGTGCGGGCGTCCGGTCAGTTCTTCACGGGCCATTCGAGGGGCTCCTTGTAGTAGCCCTGGGTGAGTTCGACGGCGGCGGCCTTCTGGCCCGCCGGGATCAAGAAGGCGCTGCAGATCTGCTGCGACTGTCCGGCGGCGAGCTTCCTGTCGCTGTCGAAGGGTGGGCAGTCGGGCCACTTCGCCTGGCCCAGGAGCACGATGAGGGCGCGCGTACGCTGGCCGCCGCTGGTCCTGACGACCAGGTCGTCATCCATGTCGCCGAGCCTCATGGCCGTGCCGCTCTTGTGGGTGAGCGTGGACCAGACGTACACCGGGATCTGCGAGCCGTCGTCCGCGTCCCTCTCCAACCCGGAGTGGTCCACGTCGGCTGTAGTGCCGGTCACCACTCTGGTCGGCGTGACGGTGTATGTAGCGCCGGCCGAGTCCTGCATGTCGCTTTCCTGCACCGGACTGGCCTGACCGAGCCGGTATGCCTTCCGCTCCTGCGCTCCGCGAGAGGCCGAGTCCGGGTGTCCCCCTGCCGACTCCGCCTTGTTGCAGCCGGTCAGCATCATGGCCAGGGCTACAGCACCCGACGCTGCTGGCACAGCGTGAGCCCACCTGCACATGTCTTCCTCACTCTCACGATTGCGGGACAGGCCGACGCCGTAACCGGCATGAGACCCGGCTTTCCCATCGAGGCGCCGGCTCCGACGGCTACGGCGTACGGCCTGTCACGGGCCGCGAAGGCGTGCCGGCACCCTCAAAGAGCGGTGTTGTCCTTGTGTCTGGGTCAGTCGAGCTGCATGGGGACGCAGTCGTACGCCAGACGCTTGGCTATCCAGCCAGTGGAGTTCTTGGGCAGTCCGGTCCGCGACTTCTGCCCGAGCCGCAACTTGATCCACGAGCCCTTGGTAGCGAGCTTCTTGCCCCAGTCGCCGCGGTACAGCAGTCCCTTCGACGCGTAACCGGTCCCGGGCCCGGTCCTGAAGTTCACGGCGTTGGTGTTGACCGTGTAGTAGACGCGGGGCACACAGGGCGCCTCCGCCGCACTGGCGGTCGGGGCCGTGGCGGCGGCCACTCCGGCGGTCAGCGACAGCGCGAGAGTCACGGAAGCGGCGAGACGAGCAGGCATGCGAGTACGGAGAATCATGGAGTTCCTTCATCGGGAGGGGAGTTGAAGAGGAGAAGGGCCGCTGGCGGCGGGAACGTGGCATGGCGGGACGGCGCTGCGCTGCGTCGTGGCCAGTGACCTCGATCGTTGTGGCGATTGACGGCGCGGCGCGTTCGAAGGCTCGCCAGTCCGTTCGGTGCCGGGGCCGGAGGTGCATACCGCGGTTCACCGGATCCGGGGCCGGGAAGTTCATTCGGCGGGTACGACCCGGGAGCGTCGGCCCTGCACGGAAGACGAGGCGAGACATGAGGCGCCCCGTCACTGCTCCCGGCGTCGCTCAGCCGGCCAGCTGGTAGAGCATGTCGCTGCGAATCCAGCCGGTGGTCCCCTTGGCCAGGCCACCCTTCGAGCGCTTGGCCAGAGAGCTGTAGTACCAGTTGCCCTTCCCGCAGTAGATGCGCACGCGGTCGCCGTCGTAGAGCCGCCCCTTGGCCGTGTAGCCGGTGCTGGGGCCCGTCCGGTAGTTGACGCCGTCGCCGTCCACCGTGCCGGTGAAGTCGGTCAGGTTGTACGTGCACTTGGGAGAGCTGGCCGCGGACGCGCTCGGCGCCAGGGCCAGCGCGCCTCCGGCGAGGAGAGCGGTGGACGCAGCCAGGGCGACGGTTCGGCGGAGCAGGGTCATGATCCAGGACTCCTTCTCTGAGACATACGGGCTCCGGCAGCGCGAAGCCAATTTCATCTACAGATGTTTATGGTAGGTGCCCAGGAGGGGTCTCATGGAAGTCATGTCTATCAACATGTGTTTATGGCTGCTAGTGGGGTCGTCGCCTGGGGTGGCGGAGAGGCTCACAAGGGCTGGCTTGCGGCGCGTTCGGAAACGGTGACGGCGCTGGAAGGTGTGCGAACACCAGGGCCCATTCCTCGCCGAAGGGGTGAGCGTGTCGCGGGTCGGGGGCTGGCGTCCAAGATCCGGTGGCGCGGGTGACGGGCGAGGCGGTGGAATATGAAATCGAACAAGTGGTTGAATTGGTCCATGCGCCACCCGATTCCCTCTGATCTCGCCCGTACTCAGCACGAGTGGACCGCGACGTACCGTGTGCTGGCTGCCCGGCAGGGTGGTACCGCGTTGAGGCGGCGGCTTCTCAGGCTGTCGGTTGCGCTGTACTACCACCCGTTTTGGAGCCCCCGCGGCCGTTTCCCGGTGGCTGAGGAGAGGCGAGTCGATCTGACTCGTGAAGAGGAGGTCGGCTCATGATCGTGCACGTGTTGGCTTGGCCCGGTCCCCGCCATGTTCGAGCTGCCGCCTGACCCGTCCCGCCTCCGCATGATCCTGGACTTCCTCGACGAGCAGGTCGCGCGGAATCAGACGATTGGGATCTACCTGTCGGTTCAGCAGAAGGCGGTCCGTCACGCTCTGTCCGTTGCCGAGGGCCAAGCCGAAGCTGCTCGTCAGCCGTCCCGTCTGCACGGTCGTGGGCCGAAGGGATCTTCCGCGGCTGGTCCTGCCCCCAGTCGGCGCGAGCGCGGTTCATCAGGCTTCATGATCGAGCAGCGCCGCACACCGAGCGGTCCCGAGGAAGCCACGGTGCATCAGGACGACTGCACGATGACCGGCAATCGCACCCATCGCGTCAGTGCGCACGATGCTCGTCTTGCGCTTACTGACGGGCAGTTGGAGGCGTGTCCGTTCTGCCGCCCCGATACAGAGTTGGGGATCTTCGACTGAGCATGATGCAACGAGAACTCCGACCTGAGACGGGCCCTCGCCCTGTACGGGGAGCCCGTCCGTCGGCTCGTCCTCGAAAGACCAAGCACCGCGCAGTGGCGCCACCGTTGTGCCCCTGCTCTTCCGGCCCCGGACCTCCCTACGATCACTCTCTTGACCTGGGACCATTCGGGGGCGCCCGCAGCGCACAACCAGGCGGCACCGCTTAGATGTGACAGCGTGGCCCTGAGCCCTCCGATTCAGCCGATGCTCCTGGATGGCCGTCTCCTCGGCCGCCGCGAGGCGACCGGGTGGCAGAATCTGGCGTACCGCTCAAGTCGGCTGGCGCTTCTTGCGCGCCGACGGTCGCGCCGTCTCCATGATCCGTGTCCAGCCGTAGCCTCTGCGGGCCGACAAGGCGGGGGCGCGCACTACCGGCGATGCCGAGGGCGAGGAGAGTCTTGGCGAGGCTGCCACTGCTCGTCCTGGGCTCGTCGGCTTCGTTCCCCGGCGCGCTGCCCGCGTTGCTGCGGGACGGGTTGGGCAGAGGGGCGTGTCGGCTGGACTGAGCGTTCCCCTGCTACCTCCGGTCGGGCGAGCCTGGAGACGGCTCGCTCGTATGCCTCGGACTGGTAGCGCGGGCCGACCGCGAGGACCTGCAGCCGTGGCCGCCGGTCACGGTCCGCAGTGTCGGGCACCGGATCGAGGAAGCGGTAGACGATGCGGTAGCGCGGTGCTTGGCGGTTGAGGCGTTGGCCGACGTCGTACTCCTGCTCGTCGAAGTACAGCTTCCAGCAGTTTCTTACGGTGTTGTGCGCGACTGAGGTTGGGGCGTGTTGGCCTGGCGGGTTGGCTGGTGGGTGATTACCGCTCTGCGGTGCGGTCGGAGACGAGGCCGGCGATGGCCAGATGGGTCTCGGCGTAGTACTCGCGGCGGCCGAGGTACCGCTGGAGGGGCCTCCACTGCTTGTGCTCGGCGTTGGCGTGCTCGACGCATATCCGCTCCGAGGATTGCTTCTTGCGGGCCTCCTCCCAGGCGGTGACCTCCTCGGCCGACGCGTCCTTGGCAGGCTTCTTCGGCGGCGCCTGGACCTGGTCGGGAAACCGTTTGGCCAGGCCCCGGTATCCGGCATCCACCTTGGCTTTGACCTGCGGGTATTGCTCGAAGAGGGCCTCGATCCCCTCCGCCTTGACCGCCGTCTGATCATGCATACGGCCCGGCCGGACCGCGCCGGTCCACAGAGTCCGGCCCTGTCCGTCGGTGATGACGGTGGCCTTCTTGGTGTTCTGCCGCATCTTGCCGGACACGAACGCACGCCGGCCGGGGCGGCCCGCCTTCGGACGCCGGACCCGTACCTCGGTGCCGTCCAGGCGTAGCTCAACACCCTTCGCGGTGGCGTAGGCGAAGACATCGGCCAGCGTGTGCAGACGCAGTCCCGCCTCGCCGGGCACCGCGAAGCCCCGCGTCGCCAGGAGCGGACGGATCTCATGGACAGCCCGCGTGACGGTGGAGCGGTCCACGCCGTAGAAGACGGCGAGGGCGGCGTGCGGAAGCTGGAACCGCAGGATCACCAGGGTCGCGATCACCCGATCGGTGAAGACCAGTTGATGGCTGGGTCCGCCACCCTCAGCGCGCAGACGCTCATGGCCTCGACGTTCGCCCAGCCGGGACTCTTCCCGCGCCATCCACGGGCTGGCCAACTCGCCGATGAGCGCCCCGAGTCGACGCCTCGAGATGCCCGTGCAGATACGATGCGAGAGAGCCGTACGGGCCAAGGATCGCTTCACAACCATCCCAACCCGTACGGCTCTCCTCACGTTCCCGACCAGCCGAAACCGCTGTCGTACACAACGCCGTTAGTTCCGCCGGCCAGGAGTCCGACATTCGTTCCAGGCGGATGCCCTGGACTTGGCCGCTGGTCAGCTGGGCGATGCGGATGAGCGCCAGTTTCTGCAACTGGAGATTCTTCAACTTCAGGATGTCGGCGCCGACCTGCGGTAGGTGGTCTCCGCGGAAGGGGTCGGACGCCTCCACGAGTTCTCCGTCCTGCTGTCAGTCCTCGTGCGCCGACGCCCCGCCGGCCTGGAGGAGATCGTCGGCGTCCTCGGGCTGTGCCTTGGCGACCAGGCGGGCCAGGGCCGCGGTATCCAGCCCCTGTCCGGGGGCGGGAGCGTCAGCGAGCCGACTGGCGGCGAGATCGCCGAGGTCGAGGTCCTCGGCACGTTCCAATGCCCGGCAGAGCACCACGAACAGGTCGTAGGGCAGGACGACGGCTTCGGGCTCGCCGCCCTCCTGCTCGCCGACCAGTAGGGGGAGAGCTCGCTCGCCGCCCTGCCGGAACCCCGCCAGGACCGCCCGGAGGGTGGCGGCCACCCTGGCGGCGGAGTGAACTTCTTGGTGTTCGCTCATGCGATTCACCCTAGCGACGGCTACTCCCGGTCTGCGCATGGATTTCTGCTGCCAGTCCACCCCAGCTCGTCCTGCCTGCGCGGCGAGCGCTCTGAGCTGGGATTTTGCTTACGTTCCGAGCATCATGGCCATGGGCTCCGACAGATGGCTCAGTCTGGCACTGAGCTTGGACGCAGCCGTCTTAGTCGCCTCGATCAGTGACTCCGGCGCCTCGGGCATGACGGTGGCGGGTTTGAGTAGGAGCGCTGCTCCCATGATTGCTTCCCCCCAGACGATGGGTGCCGCGCAGGAATTCCACAGGGGCATGCACTCTTCGTAGCCGAGGGCGTAACCGCGGTCACGGACGCCTTCGAGCGAGACGAGGAGTTCCTTGTCGTCGCGGTAGACGCCGGGGCCTGCTTCGGCCGGGATTGGCTCGGCCAGCACCAGCTCCTGCAGGGTTGTGGGGAGGTAAGCAAGGATGGTTCGGCCGCTGGCTCCGGTGCGGAGCGAGCGGGTGACGGACAGGATGTCGAGGGCGGTCATACCGAGTTCCACCAGGTCCGAATCGCCCACGGCCATGTCGATGCACTGACGCTGAGCGCCCCCGAAGGGAGCCAGCATGTACTGGAAGACCAGGCCTCCGCCGGTTGCCTCGCGCAGTTCCTCCAGGACCGCGTGCGTGCTGTCGTCCTTGGCCGGCGCGTGCGCAAGAGCGTGCATTCCGAGGTGCGCGGCGGTCGCCCCCAGCCGGTACTTGCCGCGGCCGACCCGTTCGAACAGCCCGCCGTAAACGCCGGATTGCAGGATGCGGGACGTAGTGGAGTCGTCCAGGCCAGCCGCCTGGGCTATCTCACCGGTGCCGTGCACATCCCCGCCCAGCTGAGCGAAGGCTTTCTGGACTCGGATGAACCGGTCGACGAGACGAGATCCGGTCTCCGAGGTGTTCGAGATTTCGTTGCCAGTCATGCAGCCCGCTACCTCCCAACGGGTGGGCCACTCCCGCCGGAGAGCGGCCCACCAAATCCCTCACATGGACGCCTAGTTGAATGACGCCTCGCGTCGCACTCTTGTTCCGGGTGTCGGGAAATTTGAGGGTAACTTGAGCTTTTAACTACCCCTCAGTATCCAGGCAGAGCTTCCCGGTGTGTGCGCGAGCGGCCAGAGCTGTGTGGGCGGCAGATGCCTCGCTCAACGGATAGACCTGTCCGAGGACCGGGCGAAGCGAGCCGGCGCGCACGGCGTCGAAGAGCGCGTTCATGCTGGTGGGCAGGGCCTTTAGGTCGCGGAACAAGGTCGGCAGCCAGAATCCGGAGACAGTGATCGACCGCTCCATCAGCACCTTGGTCGATACGTTCGTCATCTGGCCCGATGCGTATCCGTACACGGCGAGCCGTCCGTTCGGAGCGAGGGCGGCGGCGATCGAGTGGAAGGTTGGTCCACCGGTCATCTCCAGCGCGACCTGGACTGGGCCGCCTGCCGCTTCCTTGATGTCCTCGGTGAGGTTCTCGCTGGTGGAGTCGACGACTGCGTCCGCACCGAGGTCCTGGGCGAGTTGCCGCTTCTCCTTGGTGCTCGCCAGCGCGATCACCTTCGCGCCGATGCCCTTGGCCAATTGGACGGCTATGGACCCCAGGCCGCCCGCGGCGGCCGGAATCACCACGGTCTGGCCCTCCTGGACAGCGGCGACGGTGTGGAGCAGGTGGTAGGCCGAATTGCCCTGGAGGCACAGTGCGACTGCCTGCTCGTCGGTCACATATTCGGGCACTTCCCACGAGGTGCGGCGGTGGACGTGGGCCTGCTCGGCGTAGCCGCCGCCTTGGGTGAGGCCGACGAAGCGCTTGCCGTCCGCAGTCTTGCCGACGACCTCGTTGCCGGGAATGTAAGGCAGCGTCACGGGGGCGAGATAGCTGTTTCCCATTACGTGCTTGTCCGCGTAGTTAACCCCTGCGCGACTCACGCGCAAGAGGTGATGGGCGCCTCGCGGCTCAAGGTCGGGGACCTCGACCACCTGCAGCACCTCCGGACCACCGAACTGCTCCATCCTGATGGCGCGCACACTTCTCCCTGTGGTTGTGGATCTGGGTATGCCTTCGGCGCCAGGCTATGTCACGGAGTTGACGGTTCTGTGGAGTGCCTGCAAACACCCTTCGTTTCTCACGGACTGAGAAAAGAAACCGTATTCTCACCGAATGAGATGCGTTCAATAGGCCTGTTTCTCACCACGTGAGAAACGAGCCATCATGTGCGACTCTCTGTGTTTCGTCGTTGACGTAGGCATATTTGCAAGGGTAGGAATCAAGACGCGGGGAGGGCGATCGTCCGTATCGACCGGGACGCCGCGCGCCGGATCGCTCGACGCTGCCGTGCCTGGGATCGTGTGCCGGGACGGGTGGTTGGCCCTCTGGGACGAGCGAGGTTTCGCCCCGCACAGGCAGGGAGAAGGAACGCGTGTGCTTAACGGGGAATGAGCCGTAGTCGCGCAATGTATAGAAGGCGAAAATAGACCGCGGGGGCGATAGCGATGACGGAGCCGGGCGGGCGCCGGCGGGAAAATCGGAACGGTGTGCTGGACAGGGATCCGCAAGGCGCGGAATCTCTGGATGGCGCCCATGAATTCGCGGACCTTTCCGAAGATAATGAGGTCCGTCGTGACGGGGACCAGGGAGACGGCCTCGTTCGCCGTAGCGATGAGAGCAGGCGTGACGCTCCAAGCGGGGTATGGCTCGCAGCCGAGGACGGGACCATACTGTTCCACCCGATCTCTGCAGCTGCGGAGGGGGTTCACCGCTGGCCGGGGCCGGAAGCCGACACCGTGGAAGAAGCGGACGAGAAGACACTCGACGCAGCATGCCGGCTGATGCCCCTGCTTCCGCGTGAACTGATCGCGGAATACCTCAAGTTGGGCCTGTACCGCGATGGCGGCGACGCCACCTAGTTCCAAGACGGAGTGCGGGGCCGTTCCTTCGGGAACGGCCCAGCTCCTATGCCTTGCCTGTTTCCAGGCGCCCGAGCTGCCCGATCATGGACAGGACGGCTTCCTTGCTCGACGGAAGCAATTCGAGGCACTGCCGCGCGATCTCGGACACAACCTCGTCCTGGAGGGCGTCGAGCGCATCTGCCTGGCCGAG
Organism: Streptomyces sp. NPDC005784; assembly: GCF_042871525.1. Taxonomy (NCBI): domain Bacteria; kingdom Bacillati; phylum Actinomycetota; class Actinomycetes; order Kitasatosporales; family Streptomycetaceae; genus Streptomyces; species Streptomyces sp. NPDC005784. The sequence continues at coordinate 39,212 of NZ_JBIAIQ010000051.1, read as the reverse complement.
GGCACGCGTGGCCGAAGTGATCTGCTCGTCGGTGAGCCTGGCTGCCGCTTCCAGAAGGCCGGCCGTGCGGGGGATCGCGTCGAGCAGTGAGGGGCTGCGGGCGATGCCGGCCAGGGCGGTACGCTGCTCGGTCGTCAGGTGGGTCACCTGCAGAGCGAGTTCCCGGACGTCTGCGTCACGCAGGATGTCGAGGGTCTGCAGCCGGCCGAGGAGGTCGGTGACCGTCTCCGGGGTGGCTTCTCCTTCCACGTTCTCCAGTCGGATGTGCCGGACGCCCAGCCGTCGCAACTGCTCCAGGAGAGCCAGCTGCGCCTGTGCGTCATCCTCGAAGGCCACCTCGTCGTCGACGAAGTAGGAGATGCGCCGACCGAAGAACTTGGAGAAGGCTTTGAGTTGGTTCACGCCTACGTTCGTTCCCGGCTTGCCTGATCCCAGCTCCCAGAGGTACGCGCTTGAGATCGTAACCCCGGTCGTCTCGGTGATCTCCTTCGCCAGCGTCTCCCAGGACGGCCTCTTCCCGCCCTCGGGGGCACGTCCTTCGCGGAGCCATGTCAGTTTCTCCGCGAGTGTGCGTGGCGGCTCGTTGGTGCCGTCACCGACGGTTCCGGGCATCGTCGGCCCCTCCTCCTCTCCTGTGAGGCTTGATCATTATGCGGGGGATGCGCGAACCCTGTCGCCATCCACGCACGTGAATATCACTTCGTAGGCAGGTCGCGTCAAGCACCCCTGCAGCGCAGCTCCGTGCCCGCCGATAGGTCTAGTCCACTGGTGTCAATGCTGCCTCCTGTGAGCCTCTCACACGGTGAGAAGCCGCAGGTCGCCCTTGCTGTTTTCTCTACAGGTGTTTATTTGAATCTAGCAGATATCGGGCTAATGGGTCGCCTTCCTGGCTGGCGGTCGGCGGGACCGGATGCCGGGTGGTTCGGCTCCTCGGCGTTGGGTTCTCGGCGCTCCCTACAGTCGCTATCTACATGCGTTTATGAAACAGGGTCGACCTGTCGTGCCCCGGCGGCTATGGTCGAGGCCTGTCATCTACAGGTGTTTATGGATGTGGGTGTTGGGGCGTCCGTATGCCCGCCACCATGCACGCGAGCGAGGTTGGGGTGCGCTCCGAGGAGTCCTCGTCCACGAATGCCGCCCGAGCAGCAGTGAGGGGACCACCTTGATCGTCCTGAACCGCCGCAGGATTGCGGCAGGAGTACTCGGCCTCGCACTCGCCGGTGGGGGCCTGGCCGCTGCACCGGCGGCGCAGGCCTACGACACAGCGACCATGAAGGTGTCGTGCAGCGCCGTGAAGTTCCACAAGAGTCCGAGCAAGGCCAGCACGGTCGTCGGCATCGGATACAAGGGTGACAAGGTCCGGGTCGACCAATTCGCCTACAAGGTCAAGGAGAAGACCTGGTACTCCCGCGGGACGGTGACACGCCGATCTGACGGCAAGCGGGTGCGCGGTTACGCAATCTACTACTGCGTCAACCCCTACGAGGTCTCCCCGCCCCCGGCCTACCCGAAGCGCCCGTAGACCATCCGCGGTGCCACCCGCTCACACCGGGGCGGCCTGATGCACAGCACCGGCGGGGACACGCACACCTGCATCTCCGGTACCGCTGACGCGCCGACTGCGCAGACCAGTCGAGGACCTCACCCCCCCGTACGGTCCTCGACTCCCTGGAGGGGGGGGCCCCCCCCCGGGGGGGGGGGGGCGCCCCCCCCCCCCGGGCCCGGCCCCCCCCCCCCCGCGCCCCCCCGGCCCCCCCGCCCGCCCCGGCCCCCCCCCCGCCCCCCGCCCCCCCCCCCGGCGCCCCCCCCCCCCCCCGCCCCCGCCCCCCCCCGGGGGCGGGGCCCCCCCCCCGGGGGGGGGGCCCCCCCCTCCGCCATCCGGTTCACGTCTGGCCGAGACGTCACGGCGCACGGCACCCGCGCGGTCGCCGAGGCACCACGGCGGATCACGCAAGACCGGCATCAGCCACCGAGAGGTATCACTTCCTCTTCATACGGAGACATCCGTGGACATCCTTCGACACCGGCGCAGTACTCGCTTGAAGGCTTTCGCACTGCTCAGGCAACGGCGGCCCCAGCTCTTTCGCCGACCATCCGGCGTCCTTCCGTCGGCGCCATGCGGCCATCGAGAGCGAGAGCCGTCGGCGATGGGGGCCGCAGGAACCGCGACGGTCGACTCGGCGATGCCCGACGGCCGTGTCCCGCCCGGACCGCCAGCCCGGCTCACCGGCTGCCAGCTGTCGGGAGGGGGCTTGGACGAAGCCGAGTACCGGAGTGAGGCGGCGGGCTTCGCACCAACACGCCTGGAGTCGGCGGGAGTCCAGCCGCAAGTGAGCTCTGCGCGCGACTACGGGAGCTGATCAGCCGTCTTGTTCCGGTTTCCCGCCCCGGCGCCGAGAGGCGCCGCAGCCCTTCGGCTACCTGGAGTCTTGGTGCCCGCAACAGCCTCATCCCCGCAACCACTGAGCACATCACCCCCGGCCCCGGCTACGAAGCGGTGGCCTCCGGTCATCTGGGCCTTGCTCATCGGGACGTTCGCCGTGCGCGCCGCCGGATTCGTCTACCCGTACCTGCCCTATCGCTTGGCCGAACTGCACCTGGACACGGCAACGGTGAGCACCGTCCTGGCGCTGTGGGGGGCCGGCTGGTTCACCGGCCAACTCCTGTGCGGATGGCTGGCCGACAGGATCGGCCGCCGGGCCACCCTCGTCAGCGCCATGACGGCGGCGGCTGCGGGCTTCCCGCTGCTCGCCGAGGCCCGCACCCCACTGGCCCTCGGTGCCGCGGCAGCCGCCTCCGGTCTCGTCTACGACGCCCCCCGCCCGATCGTGTCCGCCGTCGTCGCCGACACCATCCCGGACGAACCGGGGCGCGCACGCATCACTGGCTGGCGGCACTTCGCCGTCAACCTCGGCGCCGCCACCACCGGCCTTGTCGGCGGAGCCCTCGCGGAGCCGGTCGGCATCCCCGTGCTGTTCTGGTGCAACGCACTGGTGTGCGCCACCTTCGCCGTAGTCGCGCTTCGGGTCGTCCCGCCGCCCAGCCCGGGACCGGCTCCCGGGAAACGAGGGCAACGGGAAGCCTTCACTAACCCCCTGCTGTGGCTGCTGTGGCTGGCGAGCCTACTGATCCTGATCCCGGTCGCCGCCCTCTTCTCCATCCTCCCGATGATGATGGCCCAGGACGGCCTGCCGCCCACGGCCTACGGATGGACCCAGGTCGCCAGCGCCGCCGCCGTGATCGGACTCTCCCCCCTCCTCAACCCCTGGCTCGTACGCCGAGCCAGGCGCCCCACCCCGATGGTGGGCCTGCTCGGCACGAGCGGGATCATCCTCGGCGCGGGGATGGGCTCCGCCGGGCTTGCCTCCTCGACCGCCGGCTACGGCGCCGCCGCGGTACTGGCGGTACCCGGCGAGATCCTCGCCTTCGTCGCCGCCACCGATGTCCTCAACAGGATCGCGCCGCCGTCGAGCCGGGGCGTGTACGCGGGCATTTGGGGCACGACCCTCGCGGCTGCGGTTTTGTGCGCCCCCGTCTTCGGCGGATGGGCCCTGGCCCTCGGTGGCCATCACCTCGTCGCCCTGGCCACCCTCATGACCGGACTGCTCGGCGCGGCCCTCTGCCTGCCCTTGGCCGCGCTCCTGCACCGCACACCACGAGCGTCCGTATGACGGGCCGCGCGACAGCCGACCGCACCGTCGGCCCACGCCACCACCCCGCGGCCGGCCAAAAGTCACCAACCGATCGCCCGCGCTCCCACCGCCGCCGCAGATTCCGTGCGAACACACCAGCCCTTGCACGGCGGCAGACGAGCCGGGACTGGCCCACATGCCGTCACATCCCACCGCTGCAGAAGGAGACCACCGCACGATGCGACACACGCCCGGATCCTGGCGCCTGCGCCACCTGACCCTGCTCGCCGTCAGCGCGGCCATGGCCGCCACGCTCACCGCGTGCGGCTCGGACCCCGACAAGGCCGTTGCCCCCACGACGAGCGCGAGCCCCGCACCCACCGGAGCGGTGACCCGCGCCGAGGCTGCGCGGATCCTCGACCGCTACGAGGAGATCAACGCAAAGGCGAACAAGATCCAAAACCCCGCACTGCTCGGCACCGTGGAAGGAGGCCAGCTCTACGAGCAGTCCAAGGCCGACTACCGGCTCTTCCCGACCTGGTCGAAGAAGGACCAGGCGTACTACGAGAAGCCCTTCACCTACCGGGACCGTTCCTACTTCATCCCCCAGGGCCAGACCTGGTTCGCCGTCAAGGCCATCGCCAGCGGCTCGAAGTCTCCGGCACTCCTTGTCTTCGACAAGACCTCCGGCCGCCGCTTCAAGATGGTCGCCGTCGTCTATACCGACCCCAAGAGCCCGATCCCCGCCGTCGACACCAGCAACCACGGCCTCGCGACGGCCGCAGATCCCACCAAACGCGTGGGAACCCTCGCCCCGGAGCAGGTGTCCGCCGCCTTCGAGGACCTGTACGAGACCGGCGACATGAGCATCTCCAGGCTCGCCAGCACCACTGTCACCAGCACCGCCGTCAACACCTACCGCGAGCGCACCACCTACAAGAACGCCAAGTACGCCACGCTGCACTGGGAAGCCACCCAGCCCACCCACCCGAAGATCTACGTCCTTCGGCTCCGAGACGGCGGAGTGCTCGCGGTCTTCCCCACCGCGCACAACCGGATGGAGCAGCTCAAGGACGGCTACATCTACAGCGGTAACGTCAAGATCGACCCTGGCTCGCAGCAGTCCGTTTTCAACAAGACCCCGCGCGTGGCGATCCTGGACGAGTTCCAGGGACAGGCCCTCGCCCAGTTCACACCATCCGGTGAGCCGAAGGTTCTCGGCGTCGAGTACCAGATGGTGGATTCGCGGTGAGTGCGCCGAACCGGACGAGCCGGGCCCGCGGACACTCCCAGACCAATCCTCGGTTCACCGCCACACTCCACGATGAGGGGTGGGCCCGCGAGCGCGACACGCGCTTCGCGCGATTCCTCGCCCAGCGACTCGCCGACGTGGAGGCGACCGGCTGCCTCGCCGAGAGAAAGCTCACGGCGGGTGTGCTCGACCTCTACACCGAGTGGCACCACAAACGCGAACTCGGCGCGGCCGGCCTGCAGGACCCCGCCACCGCAGAGGCGGACGCCATGGGCTGGGCGCTGCGTTGCCTGGCCCACAGCGCTTGGCGGAACACCCCCGGATGGGAACAGGCCTTCCACCCCGCGGCCACGGCGCCCGTTGCGCCCACCGCCAGCAGCGTCGGATATGTCCCGGCATGCCAGCCATGACCCTGCTCGACAGCACGCGGGCGTCCGAAGGCAGAACTACGCTCGCCGTCGTTCGGTACCGCGACGTCCTGTGTGTGCCCTACGCGGCACAGCTGCTGGGCGGGTCGCTCATCGGGCGACTGCCTACCGGGATGGCCCCGCTGGCGATACTCCTCTGCACCGATCATGGTGCCGGGGACGGAATGCCGACAGGCCTGCTCGTCGCGGTGTACCTGGTGGCCAACGCCATGGGGGGCCCACTCAGCGCCCGTCTGGTCGACCGCCACGGGCAGAGGCGTGCGCTCACCGCGGGCACCGCCCTGAGCAGCACGGCCTTCCTCGCCCTGGCCGCCGGGTCAAGGGGGTCCTGGTGGGCGGTTGCCGGCGTGACGGTCGCGGGGGCAGCCCGGCCCCCGCTGGACGCAGCGCTCAGAACGCTTTGGGGCGCGAGGGGGATGATGCCGTCGGCCGCCCATCAGCGGGTGGCGCTGGCCCTCGACTCCGCGACCCAGGAGCTCATTTACATCGTCGGCCCGCTGCTGGTGGGCACGATCGTCACGGCCACGTCTGCTTCCTGGGCGCTCGTTGCGACCGCGGCCGTCGGTGCCCTCGGCGCCGCCCTGTTCGTGAGCACGCCGGTCACCCGCGTTCACGGCGCCAACTCACGGCCCGCACCGGCCGATTGGCTCGGCTCGATCCGCTCGGCGCCCCTCCGGGTGCTGTACGTGGCGATGGCGTGTGTCGGAGTCACCATCGGAGCTCTCACCCCCCTGGCCGTGGAAGCGGCCGACCAGCTCGATGCCCCCGAGCTCTCCGGATGCCTGCCTGCCGCCCTGTCGTGCGGCGCGGTCCTGGGCGGCCTCGCCTACGGGGCACGAGCCTGGCGGGGCAGCACCGCCGGCCACCTGATCATCCTGTCCGCCGGATTCGCAGTCGGCTGGATCCCCCTGATAGCCGCAGGAAGCCCCGCGACCGTGCTGTCCGCGGCAACGATCCCCGGGCTCGCCATAGCCCCCCTGCTCGGCGCGGGCTTCGTCACCACCAGCACCTTCGCACCACCCGGGCACACCACGGAGGCCCACGCCCTGCTGGTCGCCTTCCTGGACATCGGATGCGCGATCGGCACGGCCGCGGCAGGCCTCACCCACACCCAACTGCTCCTCCCGGCTGGCGCAGCTGCCGCTGCGCTGATTCTCGCCACCACCCGACGGCGCCTTACCCCGGCGGGCCCGCACTTCCAACCTCCCACGCCTGACCTCGAAATGGACAAGGAGCCCCTTCCGTGAGCCCGTTCCTGATCACCCGAACCCTGCCCGAGGAGGCCACCGATGCCGCCCTGCGCGCCGACGTCCTGCGGGGCCTCACACGCACGCCGAAGGCGCTGCCTCCCAAGTGGTTCTACGACGCACACGGCAGCGACCTATTCGAGAAGATCACGGAACTGCCCGAGTACTACCCGGCGCGAGCCGAGCGCGAATTGCTGATCGACAGCTGCGCCGACATCGCCGCCGTGACCGGCGCCCGCACCCTGATCGAATTGGGCTCCGGCTCGTCCGAGAAGACGCGGTACCTGCTGGACGCCATGCCGGACCTGGACACCTACGTGCCGGTGGATGTCAGCGAGAGCGCGCTCACCCAGGCGGGACACATGCTGGTCGAACAACGCCCAGGCCTGAACGTCCATGCCCTGATTGCCGACTTCACCACCGGCCTGGCCTTGCCGGGCACGCCCGGGCCACGTCTCCTGGCGTTCCTGGGCAGCACGATCGGCAACCTTATGCCCCGCGAGCGCGCCACGTTGCTGTCCTCCATACGGTCATTGCTCTCGCCCGGCGACGCCCTCCTGCTCGGCACCGACCTGGTCAAGGACGAGCGTTCCCTCGTCGCCGCCTACGACGACGCAGCCGGCGTGACCGCGGCGTTCAACAAGAACGTGCTCAGCGTGCTCAATCGTGCACTGGGCGCCGACTTCGATCTCGACGCCTTCGAGCACGTAGTCCGGTGGGACGCGGCGAACGAGTGGATCGAGATGCGGCTGCGGTCGCGCACGGACCAAACCGTCAAGATTCCCGCACTCGGCCTGGCGGTCGACTTCACGGCCGGCGAAGAGCTGCGGACAGAGGTATCGGCCAAGTTCCGCGAACAAGTCTTGCGTCGCGAACTGGCCCTGTGGGGACTGGAATTGACGCGCTGGTGGACCGCCGGACCGCTCTACGGCCTCGCGCTCGCACAGCCTTCCGCTCCGCCGGCCGCTGCCCGGCTGGACGCATCGAGCCGGCCTTGGGCCAATGACGGTTCGTCATGAGCCCCTCCACGCCTGTAGACCATTCTTCTCCCGGAGAGACACAGTGACCGGCCACCGCGCTCGGCGGCTCACGGCTGCCCTCTTTGCGACGTCGGGCTACCTGGCGACGATCCCGACCGCGAACTGGCTGACCACCCGCTACCCGGCCGCACCCGTGGCCCCCGGAGTCCTTGCTCCGGCACTGAAGGAGCCGGTCGTCGGCATCGGCTCTGTCTGCCGTATCCAGGCCACCGAAGAAGCAGCCGAGATCGTCGAGACGATTGCCGAAATCATCGGCCCCGGGCGATGCCACGGATTCGGATTCAAAATCACCGGGCTGCGGAAAGTCGCATGCCGCCTGGGCAGCGCAGACTCACACGCGTGGTCCGCTCAAGGCCGTCGCATCTCCGCCCATGACTGCACATTCCGTCTGCCGCGCTCCCGCGGCCCGCACAAGAACGAAGCGAATTGCCTGCGCTACGCGCTGGCCTGGCGCCAGCGCGCTCTGACCGCAATCGAAGCCGGAGTACGTACCCCTCCTTTCCTTTCCCACGACACTGGAGACGCAGCATGAGCGACCACAACTCCTCAGGTTCCCGCCCGATTTTGCTGTTGGGTGCCGGAGCACCCGAATTCCGGGAATACGTCCTGCGCCAGATCGCCCGCGTCCGACCCGTGGTGCTCATCGACCAGGACCCGCCCACGTGGGCCCGCCCCTATCTCGCCGCCCAAGCGGCCGTCGACCTGCGCGACCCAGAAGCCGCCAAGAACGTCCTCATGAGGGCCGCGGTCCAACTCGGCGCGGCTGGTGTGACCACCTACATGGAGCACTTCGTCGAACTCACGGCGTGGATCACCCACCGACTCGGCCTGCCGGGCAACACCCCGACGGCTGCCGCCGCCTGCCGTGACAAGGCCACCACCAGGAGCCTCCTGGCCCAGCACGGAGTTCCCTCGGCGAGCTCGCACCTGGCGCAGGACGCCGACCACGGGGTGAAGATCGCCCGTCGACTGGGCTATCCCGTCGTGGTCAAGCCGCGAGGCCGGGCGGGAAGCGCCGGAGTCCTGCGGGCCGACAGCGACGACGAAGTACGCGCCGCTTTCCAACACGCGCTGGTGGACAGCGTGCTGGGACTGGAGACCTGGTCCGTGCCAGGCGCCCTGGTCGAGGAGTACCTACAGGGACCCGAGATCAGCGTGGAGACCGTGGTCCTCGCCCCCGAACAGGTACGAATCGTGGCCGTCACCCGCAAGTCCCTCGGCCCCGAACCCCAGTTCCAGGAGATAGGACACTGCGTCGACGCGGCGGACCCGCTGCTCACCGACCCCGTCCTCGCCGACGTCGTGACCGCCACCGTGCAGGCCCTCGGCCTCAGCTGGGGCGTACTTCACATCGAGCTGCGGCTGACCGCCGACGGTCCCCGGGTGATCGAGGTCAACGGCCGCCCCGCAGGAGACCTCATCCCGCTCCTCGTCGAGCGGGCTACCGGCGTCAACCTCCCCCAGGCACTGGCAACCCTCGCCGCCGGCGGCATACCCGACCTGGCCCCGACACGCTCGCAAGCCGCCGCGATCGGCTTCCTGTACCCCGAGCACACCGGCTACATCGACCAGCTTCAGGCGCACGGCGGGCTGCACGATCAGCTGTGGCTGGAACGGCTCGTCTGGACACGTGATCTCGGCGCCCAGGTGACCGCGGCACCGCGCGCCAGCATCGACGACCGCATCGCGCACTGGGTCGTCACCGGCCGCACGGCCGCCGACTGCGCCACACGCCGGGACCTGGTCGCCGACCACCTCTCCGTACGCATCTCCCGCCCTGCCCACACCACGAGCTGCACAAAGTGATCGCTCCCGCTGTCCGCGTACCAATCTCCTCAGGAGGCTGCCCGATGGCCACCGCCCGTCTTGCGGTTGGGGCGCAGGCTCCCTACGCGACTGGGATAGCGAGCGTTGCCGTCATCGCTCCACAAGCCGGCTCCGGCTACCCCAGCGCGCTCGCACGCCGGGGACGCCATGCCGTCGCGGTCACCCTGGGCTTCGGCACAAGGCCGCCTGCCTACCGCGACGTTGCGGCCGACGAGGCCTACACCGATGTCATCGAGTACGACGGCGATCTGCGCCGCACCATCAAGAAGCTGAGGATGACGGGCGTCGAGGCCGTGGTGGCCGCAAGCCCAGTTGGCGTCGAGCTGGCCGAGCGGATCGCCTGGCAACTCCGCCTCCCGGGCAGCGGCATCCCAGGATCGACCCGCCTCCGGACCGATCGCGGCATTCAATCAGCAGCCCTGTCCCAGGCGGGGATCACCGCACCCCGCAGCCTGCGAACCACCCACCTCACCGAAGCCCTTGCATGGGCCGATCGCCATCAGCTGTCGGCCTACCAGCTGATCGCCGCCGCGATCGGCCTGCCCGTACGACCGGTCAACTGCCACACCAGGCACCAGATGGCCGCCGTGTGGCCGCAGCTCCAGGAGGCCGCCTACCGCAACAGCGGGAACGCCTCCCTCATCCTGCAAGAGCGTGTGGAGGGGCGGCAGTACGTCGTCGACAGCGTCACGCAGCTCGGCCCCGACGGTCCGCAGCACGCTGTTACCGGCATCTGGACGCACCTTCACGCTTCAACGGGGCTGCTCGACCGAACCGACCTCGTGCACCGACGCAGCCTCCTGGCCCGCCGGCTGTCGCCATACGTGCGCCGCGCTCTGGACACCCTCGGCGTGGCGTCGGGGCCGACGTCATGCCACCTCGCTTTCGAGCCCGAGCGCGGACCAGTCCTGCTGTCCGCCAGCGCCGTCACCCACCGATCACGTGCCGATGAGGCCGTGTGGGAGATCACTGACCGCGACCCGATCGATGCAACCCTCGACGGACGCCTCTTCACCTACCGCAGCAACCGCAACAGCCCTCACATCTGTGTGAGCCGGATCTACGTGGACGCCCAGCAGCGGGGCGGGTCTGGGCCGCAACTGCTGCAGGACCTTGCCGCGCTGCCTACAGCAGCGTGCGTGGACAAGGATCCGAACTCGCTCATATCCCAGACTGCGGCCCTCCGACCTGGTGGGAAAACGTGCGAGATCGTCCTCGCGCATGAGGACTCCGAGGCGATCGAGAAGGACTACAGCCTTATCAGGGATCTCACAGCAGATCTTCACAGGAATCAGCACCGCTGATGTTCCGTTTGCTGCAAACACCGCCGTACCCTTCATCTGATCAAGAGAGGAAGCGCTTCCCGTGCCACGGAACTTCAACCGGCCGCACATGGTGTGGGGATGGAGAGGCACCCTCGCCGACGACTTCCAGCACCAAGTCGGAGCGGTGAACGCAGCCCTGGCCTCTCTGGGCGCCGAACCGGTCGATCTCGACACGGTCCGACGCCACTTCGCCACATCAGCCCCCGCCCTGTGCGCCGCCATACTCGTCCGCGCTCTGACCGATCGGGAGCGAGCGAACGCGAGCGTGGCCTTCGAGACGTACCACTCCCGACGGCCGTCGGCCCAGCTCATGACTGGATCCCAGGACCTTCTTACAAGACTCATCCGCAGCGGTTGCAGCCATTCCGTGCTGTCGCTGAGCGCCCACAACGGGCTGACCCAGCAGATCTCCGACCTGGGCATCACATCCCTCTTCCTGCGGGTCGACGGACGGACGGGTCCGTCCGCCAGGAGTAAAAAACAGCCGCTGGCCAAGCACGTGGCGATGCTGCGCGAGACCATCAGGGACCGTCCGATCGTGGTCATCGGCGATGCCGTCGATGACATCCGCGCTGCGTTCGCCAATCGCGTTCACCCGGTGCCGTACGCCGGCGGCCTGACGCACTCCGAAATCCTCCGCGAGAGCGGCCTGCCGGTCGCCGAGACCCTCGCCGAGGCTGCGGCGTTGGCGATAGCGCACGCCCACAACGTGAACCAGACCATGTAGGACAACACCGCGTCCTCGGCACCGAGCACGTCACCAGAGGGTGAGCGGGAGGCCTGCTTCCTCGGCCGCCTGGATTCGGCGCTCAATCTTCGAGGCGGACTCTCCCGCTCGGAGCCCCGCACGAATAGCCTCGGCGATGGCCCGTGTCCGCCCAGCGGCTCCGCGGATATCTGCCAGAGGGCCGTGCGGATTGCCTCGGCGCAGCGACCACTCCGCGCGGTTTTCAGCTGCCGTCCCGAGCCGAAGATGGGCCGGATTAGTACAGCCGTGAAGGTCGCACGTGTGACACACGACAGGGTCTTCGGCAGCCGTCCAGCCAGGGCGATCTATCACTCCGTGCGCGAGCTGGTAGGCGAACAGATGCGCTGGCACAGTTCCGCGCCGGGACGGCCCCGGAAGGCTCGCGGCCCGAAAGGAACCATGGCCGGTCGAAGAGACTGCACCTAACCACGGAGCGCAACGGCTCGCCGGTCTGACATAGCGCTTCGCTTCGAACCGAGCGACAACATCCTCGTCGCTCAACCAGTCACGCCAAAGTCCCGCAGGGAGCCGGATCGGCATCGGCTCCCCAAGGAGCGAGAGCTGCTCGGCGTGAATGTCCACGGGATAGGGCCGGAGATCGATGCCTTCCAGCAGGAGTTGATCGGATGCTCCGCTCACGAGGCGTCCGCCTTGGCCGAGGGGAGGTCGGGCGGATAGCCCTTGGCACGAAGGAATGTGTCGAGCGCTATCGCGACGATGTCGCCGTGCTGGACACCGTGGTCCGCGTGAAAACGGCGGATCCGCCGTTGGAGTTGGAGAGCGTCAGGGACGGCGTAGTTGATTTGCCCGCGACTGGTGTGGCGGCCATTGATGACCTCCAAAGTGTCTGGGTGGGGCGCCAACGGGTCCTCGGTGTCTTCGGATTGCGCATCGAGAGCGTCAGCCATTTCGCGCAACTGGCGGGCGTGGTACGAGAGATCGGGCATAGGGAGCTCCGGTCCGGTCCACTAGTCGACTAGCTAGCCGCCTAGTCGACTAGTGGAATAGTCGGGGGGACGGGTGTCCGCGAACGAGCTGAGCGTTCGCGGACACCCCGTGTGCCTTACGGCGTGTCAGAAGCCGCGGGCGGTGAGCCACTCGTCCAGCGCGACCGAGACGATGTCGCCGATGGGCAGGTGGTCGAGTTCGTTGTCCAGCGCGAAGCGCTTGAGCCGCTTCTTCAGCTTCAGCGCCGCGGGGACCGACGAGTCGAGACTCTCGCGCGCGATGATGCGCTGGTTAAGGACGACGGCGGCCTCGGGGATGTCCATGGGGCGGCCGGGACCGTGGGCATAAGGCGTGCCCTCGCTGGGCGCTTCATGCGCTCGCGCTTCCTGTTCCTGGTGAAAGGCCGGACCATCAGCCCTCACCGGGAACGCCGTACCGCCTGCTGCCGGAGAAACTGCAGGGCGAACGACCACCTCGGCGGACGGAGCCGCAGGGGAAGGCGCGGACGTCACGGGGGACAAGCCGGGCTGAGCCACAGGCGGGGCCGGCTGCGCGAGCTGGACCTCAGGTGCTGCGGGCTCGGGAGCCGGAACCGCAGGCGGTACCTGTTGCTCCGCTGGCTCACCTGCGGATTCTGTCTCCGTCTCGGGGGCGACGACTGAGCGGGCTGCCTGACGGGTGGCGGGTTCCTGGGCAGGGTCGCTCGGCTTGGCCTCGACGGCAGGCTGGGTGACGCTCCGTGTCGCTTCGACCGGACCCGTCTGGCCCTGTGACGAATCCTCGACGGGAGCGCTGGAAGGAATGGGCTCAACCCGCGGGTTGCTGGCAGCGGGCTGACCTTCAGCCTGGGTGACGGCTTCTTCAGCGGCGAACTGCTCGGGGGTGAGCTCGGCGGCCGGGGGAGGAGGAGGCGGGGCCGTCTTCTTGGCTCCGCCCAAGGTACGACCGCCCGGGCGGCGGGCTGGGGGCTTCATGCGGTCGGTCATGCTGTCAGCTCCTTCATCAGCTCGGCGTACTCGCTCAGTTCGGTCGGGACCTCGCCGAAGGCCTCCATGTAGTGCACCCAGGAGTGGATGGTGGTCTCGGCGAGCGGGAACGGCTCGTCGCGGTCCGGGCCGATGCCCTCGCCCTCGCCGGGGTCGAGCAGCTGGTCCTTTGCCCGGCTGGGCAGGCTGGTGCGGTCGTCGGCCTTGACCATCACGACGTGGGCGGTGACGCCGTGCTCGTTGCGGGCGGCGGCACGCTCGGCCTCGTCGAAGGTGGCCACGAGCTTGCGGCGCTCGATCTTGGTGGGAGCGACCGGCACGAGCAGCAGATTCGCCTCGGTAACAGCCTCGTGGAAGATGCGGGCGCTGCCGCCGCCGGCATCGACCACGATCGCGCCGAACTCGGCCCGCTTCTCACGGATGTACTCGGCGATGTCGTCGAACGGGTACCGCTCGACCACCAGGTGCTCGGGGATCTCGAAGCCGGCGGCCTGGGCGACCTTGAACCAGTCGTAGGCGGACTGGCTGGTGGCGTCAGCGTCCAGCAGCAGCGTCGGCAGGCCGAGGACGACGGCGTAGTAGAGGGCGATGAACCAGGCAGAGGTGGTCTTGCCGGTGCCGCCCTTGAGCATGCCGACAACGATGACGAAGGCGTCCCAGACGCTGGCTGTAGCCGCCGCCAGGGTCTTGTGACGGGTGGTCTCGTTCACGAGTGCTTGATCTCCTGAAACTGGAAAGGTGCGTTGATTTGGCGTGGGTGGTCGACGGCGTCGACACGAGGTGGGCGCTGCCGCATTGGGGACAGGGGGTGCTCTTGCGGCGCCCCTGTAGCCGGGATGGTGAATGGGCGGGGTCTTGAGCCGAGCGGCACCGCGGACAACATCAGGGAGGGCCAGCGTGCTCATGGCCGCTTCCTCGTCCGGTCCGCAGGACCATGACGGTGCTGGGGGCGCATGGGCGTGTTGGCCTGATGCAGGAGCCGGTAGACCGTGGCTGTGGAGAAGTTGCAGTCCTCGGCAAGCTCCGGGACCGTGGCTCCGCCCTCGTACCGCGCTCGCAGTGAGAGCGCGAGCTTCTGCCGCTCAGCCGCTCGCGCTGCGGAGCGCAGCCGCACCGTCTGCCGCGTGGTGCGCACGGTACCGCCGGCTTCGGTCAGCAGGCGTCGGGCAGAGCGCCTCGTCTCTCCCCCGACCGTGGCGAGTTCGGTGAGGGTCGCACCGTGCTTCTCGTAGAGCGCGCGCAGACGGGCCGCGAGATGCTGACGGGCTTCGGGGCTTTCCCGTAGCCGGCGGGTCTGCCATGACGTGCGCATCTCGGTCCCGGCGTCGTGTAGCCGGTTGAGGACCGTGCCGTACGACAGGCCGCTGTCGGCTACGAGTTCGTCGACCGTGGCGCCGGACTCGTACAGGGCGTGCAAGGCCTGCGGGGTTGGCGATCCGCCCTCGGGAGGCGTGGTCGGTGCTTGTCGGGTCATGCTGCGGACTCCCATTCAATGAGGGCTTCGGCATGGGCAGCGGCCAGCTCGTCGTAACTGCGCTGGTCAGCAGGGGTGATGAGGATCAGCCGTCCATCCGTGGCAATCCGCCAGTCGGGAGCGGCGCGGCCGGTGAGCGGATCGACGACATGTCCGTCTGGCCTGTGCCAAGTGGAGGGGATCTCGTCAGGGCGGGGCGCCGGGACGAGCACCTGGCGGCCGTCACGAACGATCACCACAGCCGTGCTGCGATGCTCCGCGCGCCGGTCCAACACCGCTCGATAGGCGGCGCGTTCGGCCGCGTGGAGTGCCCTTCGGCGCGCGGCGAGGCCCGCGGTTCCGCACTGGAGGGCGATCACCCACCCACGCGAGGCCACGACTTCTGGCTCGGTAACAGCCTTCAGAGGGCTGTTACCGAAGCCATCCAAGGCGCGGGGAGCCAGCGTCCAGATCTCGCCGACGTGTTGCACCAGGCCGTGGCTCGCGAGGCGGTGGAGGGTCCGGTAAACAGTGGCGCGGGAAACGGACGAGGTGATGACGAGTTCGCCGACTGTCTGGGCCGGGCGTGAGTGCAAGGCCCCGATGATCACGAGGGCGGAGCTACCAAGCGCGTGCTGAGCGAAGGCATCGTGGGACATCAGGTGGCCGATGACGGCGGAGTCGATGTCGGCTGAAAGGGCTGTCTCGGAAGTGGACCACTCCTCAAGCGCTGGGGCGGGGGGGAACTGAGTGGTCTGCGAGCGAGAAAGGACGCTCCCCGGGCCGTTGCCGAGGTACCAGGAGGAGCCCTCCTTGCCGCGCCCGACCCTCAGCCGGCGGAGCCACCCACCGGGCTTGAGGACGGATTCGTACGCCTTGCGCAGGGTCTGCCGGGAGATCCCGGCCTCCTCTGCGGTCTGGCGCTCGCTTGCGGAGTGCAGACGGCCGCCAGCGACTTCTGCGAAGTTGAGATGCGCCCGCAACACTCGCAAGGCGGTGCGTCCGCGCTCCCCACGCCATGGGGTGACCTCGACCCGGTCACGAAGAGCGGCGAGGTCCTCGTGGACATCCTGGCGAGACGCAACCTCCGTCGTGTTGCCGACAGTTGCGCAGGCGCTGTCCCAGACCCGATGGAGGTACGCAAGGGCTCGTGCCTGCCCGGAACGCAGCGCGATGCTCTGCGTGTGCCTGCCACCCTCGTGATCCGGGTGCATGACCAGGCCTGTCAGCTGGTCGACTGTGCCCCCGGCGCGGGCAACGTGGCAGGCGATAGCCGCGGTAATCCGGTGGCCGTGCTCGGCCGTACCCTGGCGATCTCCGCGGTGGATGACCCGCCCGCTGCGATCGAGCTTGCTGTAGCTGCCCGCCGCGTAACGGCCAGTGAGGTCTCCGAGAAGGACCAGATCAGCCGCGGCCCGGGAGAGGCTAGCGAGTCCCTGCGGGGAGGTTTGGGTGCCTGTGACTGCCTCTGGTTGGGAGTTTGCCGGACGTGAAGCCTTCTGTGAGTAGTGCGGAGGGGGCGTCTTGTATGGCATTCTGGAGTCGTCTCGCAAAGACATGGACGTCACCCAGGCCCGCTAAAACCACGGGTGATATCCGGAACCGACCTCCAATCGGTGCCAGCGAAGCCTCCAGGATGTGCCGTCCTGGGGGCTTTCGTATGCCTGGCTCCGATGGAGGCAGGCGTCCCCATCGCAGCTCGATCATGGTCGAGCGGAAGGCCTCTGCCTGCCTTTGAGCGGCCCGCGTCGAAACACAGGTCGAATGCTCTAGCAGGTCACAGCCGATCGGGGTTGAATCAGAGACAGGCCTCTGAGTTCGTACCGACCGACTGAGGCCCGGCCGGCTCGGAGGAGCCAGTACAGAGGTGGTTGCCTCTGGCTGGCTCCAACCGATTCGGTCGGCTGGCAGAGTGACCGCGTCTGATTGCCTCCGACCGACCCAGGCTGCTCAGAGAGCCAGAAAAAGAGGGATTGCCTCTGACTGGCTCTGAGCGGCCCGGGTCGAATCGGGGTCGAATCAGAGCGGTTTCCTCTGACTGCCTCCGATCGCCTCTGCAACCCGTCCTAGCAGGTCACAGCCGGTCCGATCCCGGAAAGCCGCAGGTCAGAAAGGTGCTCCAGGAATACCCGGCGTACAGCCCGACTCGTCTGCCTTCAGGGCTCTGACCTGGTCCTACGACCTGGGTCGGGGCCCTTCGGCATATCCGGGGGAACTCCGGCTCTCTTCCCTTGGACTCCGGCTGTGCTTCCGTCCGTGCAGCAGTTCGCGGCATGGACGCGCGGCGGCCTGCCCCCCCGACCGTCGGTCGGGGGGCAGGCCGCCGTCCGGGCGGCACGAGGCCCGGTTCCCGCAGCCTCAGTTCGTGACCGTGAACCAGGTGGCGCGGGACTTCTTCCACTCGTTGTGGGTGAGGTCCTTGGCCTCCGTGCCGTCGCCGTACAGATCGGCGGAGCCGTCGTCGGTGATCAGCTGGGCGCGGGCGCCGGACACGGTGAGGTCGGGGACGTCGACGATCGCCTCCCAGCCGCCGGGGTCCGAGGTGGGCAGGTCCAGGCGCTTGACCGGCGCGTGCGCCGGGTCGCCGTCCCAGGAGTAGAGGGCGTACGGGTCCGAGTTGTCGTCGGCGGCCCAGGAACCGGCCACGATCAGGTACTGGTTCGACGCGTTCTTGCGGATGTCGCGGATCGCCAGACCGCCGAGGTCGAGCTCGATCGGCGTACCGAAGGTGGCCGCCGTGCCGCTGCTCAGCACCTTGTCGAAGTTGGTGACCGGCACGATGAGGGCCTTGCCGCCGGTCACCGCGGGGGCGAGCGGGGCGCGGAAGCCGACGTAGGCCGTGGTCGTCGAGCCCGGCGCGAACTCCAGGCCCTCCACGTTGAATCCGTTGATCTCCTTGGGGATCTGGCCGTCCGCGGTGCCCGCCGCGAAGCCGTAGCGGTTGTTGTTCGCCTTGTCCCAGGCGACGAGGTTGTCCCGCAGCTTCTTGTACGAACGGCCGTACGTCAGGGCGGTCGAGGCGCCCGAGCCGGTCACCGTCGTGGTGAAGACCGTGTTGCGGTCCGCCTTGTACTCGCCGTCCTTGTTGTTGCCGAGCGAGCCGGTCCAGTAGATGGTGTTGCCGACGCGGGTGGCGGCCTCGATGTCGATCTCCTTGGAGGCGCCGATGTTCGAGGAGAAGTCCCAGGTCTTGACCGGAGCGCCCGACGCCGAACGGTCGTACAGACGCAGGACGTTGGACTCGTCGTCCGCGACGACCGTGTAGCCGCCGCCCGCGTCGACGGCCGCCGAGGCGTCGCTGGAACCGGTGAAGTACCGGCTGTCGGAGGCGTATTGGACGGCGGCCGACGCGGCGTAGTGCAGCGTCTTGGTGGCCGTCTGGCCGTCGACCCCGGTCACCTTCACGGTGAGGTCGGTGTAGCCCTCGCCGCGCGCGGCTACGACGACCTTGCGGGTGGCGCCCGTGCCGCTGACGCTGACGTCCGCCGTGGTCGCCACCGCGGTCTTGCTGCTCTTGGTGACCGTGACGGTGAGCGCGCCGGCGTCGGCCCCGCTCTGCGCGACGGTCACGTTCACGGCCGGATCGGCGGTCGCGCCCACCGCGCCCGACAGATACGTGGCCGACAGCGAAAGGCTCGGCGTGCCGTAACTCGCCGCCTGTGCCTGGCTTCCCAGACCCACGGCCGTGAGTGTCAGCACGCCACCGATCATGGCGACTGTCCTGCGGCCTGTGGAGAAAACGTAGTCCTGCACGGGGACCCCTTCGTCGGCTCTGCGTCGACGAGAAGGCTGAGCTGTGATCGCCAACTCCACACCGCGCGCACGCATCCGCGGAGTGAACACTTCCGGTCACCGCAGGCAGGGTGCCCAACCGGGCCGCTGACTCCCCTCCCTCGTCAGGGAGTTGGAGCCGTGCCGAGCGAGCGGTCGGCGACGGACGCCAGGTGGGCGGTGAAGACCTCGCGCGCGTCCGGCGCGAGCGTGCGCAGCGCCACCATCGCCGTGATCATGACGTCGCACAGCTCCGACCGGACGTCGTCCCAGGTGTGGCTCAGGCCCTTGCGCGGGTTCTGGCCCGTCGCGCCGATCACCGCCTGGGCGACCTCGCCGACCTCCTCCGACAGCTTCAGCACACGCAGCAGCAGGCCCTCCCGGCCGTCGTGCGCCCGGTTGGCGTCCAGCCACGCGTGCAGCCGGTCGATCGTGTCCCAGACGTCTTGGACGTCTTGGACGTCTTCACCGGCGGCGCGCTCGACCGGGGTGTCGGCGGCGGGCTCGACCGTGGTGTCGGCCGTGCGCCCGACCGGGTCGTCGGCGGCAGACATCGCGATGCCGGCGTCGGCGGCACGCCCCGCCGTGTCGGCGTCGGTGTGCCCGGCCGGGTCATCCGCAGCGTGATCAGCCATGGGGCCAGCCTCCCCCGCGTCAGGAGGGCCGACTCCTACTCGTCGAACAGGGTTTCCTGTTCGCCCTCCCGCGCCTTGCGCACCCGCTTGTTCCGGGTGCCCACGACGACCGCGGTGACCGCCGCCGTCGTACCGAGGGCGATCGGCACCATCCAGCCGCGGTTCACCGCGTGGCCCATCAGATGGTCGAGGGACAGCCGTCCCGGACCCGTCACCGCGAGGCCCGCCGCCGCCAGGCCGAGCGACGCCGTGTACTCGTAGCCGCCGTTCATTGCGAAGAACCCGTTCGGTACGTGCACCGCCGCCGCGCCCGCCATCGCACCGGCCGCCGCGGCGCCGGCCGCGGGTGTGGCGAGTCCCAGCGCCAGCAGGGCGCCTCCGCCCGCCTCCGCGAGGCCCGCCGCCCTGGCGCTCGCCTTCCCGGGCGAATAGCCCATGGCCTCCATGGCCGCGCCGGTGCCCTCGATGCCGCCTCCGCCGAACCAGCCGAACAGCTTCTGCGTTCCGTGCGCGACCAGTACGCCGCCCGTGCTCAGACGGAGCAGCAGCAGTCCCAGATCACGCCGGTCGATACAGGTCACGGTGACTCCCAGTGCAGACAGCGGCAACGGTTCCCTCCCGGGTGTCCACCGTCGCACCGATAGGAGGGGCCCGGCCTGCCCACGCAGCCGTTCGGGTGGCGGGCGTTGGGGACCGGTGTGAGTCTGGCTCCCATGACGATTTCGGTAGCGAAACTCAGCGACCCGGCCGTCCGGGCCTTCGTCACCGCGGTGAACGCCCACGACCGGAACGCCTTCGAGGCGCTTCTCGCACCCGGCGCCACCATGTCCGACGACGGCTCCGACCGTGACCTCGGTGACTGGACCGACCGGGAGATCTTCTCCTCCCGCGGTCACATGGACGTCGACAACGAGTCCAACGGCGGGCGTTCCCTCCTCGTGCGGTACAGCAACGACACCTGGGGCGAGATGAAGACGAAGTGGAGCTTCATCGTCGACGACGGCGGCAGGATCAGCCGCTTCGAGACCGGCCAGGCTTAGCTGTCGGCCGTACCGGCCAGGCGTAACCGTCCGCCGTACCGGCGTGGCACCGGTCCAGGGCTTCCGCCGGGTCGCCCGGGCCGAGGAGAACGCGCGGACGATCGCCAAGGGCCGCTCACCGCCGCGCAGTCGACCGGGGTCGAACGGCGTGCTCGGACGGTGAGCGGCCCGGGAGAGGCGCGCCGGAGGCACTCAAGGAGGTGCGTACCGAAGGCGCGCGGCAGAGCGAGTACGGGGGCGTGCGCCGGGGCGTGCTCCGGGCGGCGTGCACGGGCGGTCGGGGCCGCCGTGGGTCAGTAGCCCTGAGCGGCGCCGAACTGCTGCGCGTACTGCTGCTGTTCCGGCTCCTGGGCGGACGGTCCAGGGGCGGCCCGGCGGGCGCCGCCCTGCTCGGTCAGGCTGATCTGCCCGGCCTTGATGGTCGCGAGACGCGGCGCGCGGCGGGCGATGGACGAGTCGTGGGTGACCATGATGAAGGTCAGCCCGTACTCGTGCCACAGCCCTTCGAGCAGGCCCATGATGTCGTCGCGGGTGCCTTCGTCGAGGTTGCCGGTCGGCTCGTCGGCGAGCAGCACCTTCGGCTTCTTGACCAGCGCTCGGGCGATGGCGACACGCTGCTGCTGACCGCCGGACAGCTCGGTCGGGACGTGCGTGAGCCGTTCGCCGAGGCCGACCGAACGGAGCGCCTCGGCGGCCCGCTCGCGCCGCTCGGCGGGCTTCACCCCGAGGGGGACGAGAGCGGTCTCGACGTTCTCCTGCGCGTTCAGTGTCGGGATGAGGTTGAACGACTGGAAGATGATGCCGATCTTCTCGGCCCGCAGCCGGGTCAGCTTGGCCTCGCTGATGGAGGCGAGGTCCACGCCGTCCAGCTCGACGCTGCCGGAGGTCGGCCGGTCGAGACCACCGATCATCTGGAGCAGCGTCGACTTGCCGCCGCCGGTGGGGCCCTGGATGACGAGCTGGTCGCCGTCCTCGATCGTGAGGTCGACGCCGCGCAGCGCCTCGACCGTCTCCTTGCCCCGCGTGTAGCGCTTGGTGACGCCGGTGAGCTTGTACATGAGGTTCTCCGAGGATGAAGGGGTTGGGGCGCCGCGGCCCGGGGGGAGTGGACGCGGCGCCCCGGCTCAAGGGGTGTGGCCCGGGGCGGGTTACGAGACGCTGCGGAGCGCGTCCGCCGGGCGCATCCGGGAGGCGCGCCAGCCTCCCATCGCGCCGGCGATCAGACCGCCGGTGATGGCCAGGCCCGCGGCGAGCGCGATGGTGGTCACCGAGACGGGCGCGGTGAGGGCGATGTCGATGGTGTTCTTGGCCGCGGAGGCCGCCTGCTGGCCGGGACCGCCCCCGCCGGGGCCGCCGCCCATGCCGCCACCGCCGCCGGTGGAGCCGAGCTCCGCCGTCAGCTTCGGGCTGATCGCGGTGACGGTGTAGGCCGCGCCGAGGCCCAGCGCGATACCGAGCACGCCGCCGAGCAGTCCGTTCACGATCGACTCGCCGACGACCTGCCGGGTGACCTTGCGGGACGGCCAGCCGAGTGCCTTCAGGGTGCCGAACTCGCGCACCCGGCGGGAGACGGCGGAGGAGGTGAGTAGCGCCGCCACCAGGAACGCGGCGATCAGGACCGCGATGGACAACCACTTGCCGACGCTCGTCGCGAGGTTCGAGGCGGTGGACAGCGAGCCGGAGACGGTGTCCGCGAGGTCGGCGGAGGTGGTGACCGTCGTTCCGGAGATGTTCTTCTGGATCACCGCCTTGACCGTGGCGATCTGCTTCGAGTCGGTCGCCTTGACGTAGATCGTGGTGACCTTGTTCTTGGCGTCGCCGAGCGTCTGGGCCTGCTTCAGCGGCAGGTAGACGTCGGTGGTCGACTCGCTGCTGTCCGGCGTCGCGATGCCGATGACCGTGTACTTGGTGCCGGAGATCTTGAAGGTCTTGCCGACCGTGTACTTGTTCTGCTTGGCGTACGACTTGCTGAGCACCGCGACCTTCGCGGAGGTCTGCGCGGCCGTGAACGTCTTGCCCGTGGTGATCTTCGAGGTGGCCAGCGGGCCGAGGTCCTGGTGGGTCACGTCGACGCCCGCGACGGAGTACGAGTTCACGTCGAAGGAGGCACCGCCGCCCTGCACCTGCGGCGCACCGGTGCTGCCGCCGCCGTTCTGGCCGCCGGGTCCGCCCTGCTGGCCGGAGGTCGAGGTCGAGGACTTCGCCTTGCCCTGGGTGAACGAGCCGTTGACCTTGGTGACGTTCAGGCTCAGCGCGCCCACCGCGCTCGCCACGCCCTTCTGCGCGGCGACCTCGGTGACGAGCGAGGACTTCAGGGACTGTCCGCCCTGGGTCATCACCCGGTCCGAGCTCTGTGTCGTGCTGCTGCTCGACTTGGCGTCGAAGTCGAACTTCGGGCGGCCCGAGGAGTTGCCCGTCGGCGCCGTCTGGGTCTTGGTGACCGTCATGTCCGTGCCGAGCCCGTACAGCGACTTCAGGACCTTGTCCTGGGCCTGCTGCATGCCGGCCGACACCGAGTTGACGGTGATGACCAGGGCGATACCGAGCGCCAGACCCAGGGCGATCACCAGCGCCGCCTTCTTGCGCCGGCTCAGCTCACGCTTGAGATAGATGCCAAACATCCCGTTCCTCAAAGGTTCTTGGCGCCCCAGTGGGCGCGGCCACAAGCTATGAAGGAACCTTTGAGTCGAGCTGAGTAAGAGATGTGTGAAGGCTGAGAATCCGGACCTCGGAATCAATATTGGGTCAGACAGCTCATTCCCAGGCTTTCAAGGGCTCATTGCCAGGAAACGCCTGTTGAGTGGCCCGCGGTGAAGATCGGCGGGCCCGCCGCACGTGTATCTCCCGGTGGGACGGCGGACGGTGCCGACGGGGCGGGCCCGCGCCCGCGCGCCTGTTTTGCCGCCGCTTTGGAATCGGCGTGCCTTCTCTTTGACACCCCGCTGTCAACCGCCTCGGAGAGACTTTGTACGGTCCCGGGATGCGTGATTCTTCCGGGCTCTCCCGCCGTGCCGCTCTCGGCCTCGCCGCCGCCGTACCCCTCGCCGCCGCGACGGCCACGACCGCGTACGCCACGACGACGATCGGCGGTGCGAGACTGGCCCGCGCCGGGATCCAGGTGAGCGGCGGGCCGGGGCTGCCCAAGCGGCTCACCGCCCGCTCCTGGCTGGTCGCGGACCACACCAGCGGCGAGGTGCTCGCCTCGTACAACGCGCACCTGCGTCTCCCGCCCGCCTCCACCCTGAAGATGCTCTTCGCGGACGCCGTGCTGAAGAAGTTCGAGCGCGCCCGGACGTACAAGGTGGTCGACGCCGACCTCGCCGATGTCCCCTCGGGCTCCAGCATGGTCGGCGTGAAGCCCGGCATCACCTACACCGTCGAGCAGCTGTGGCAGGGCGTCTTCCTGCGCTCCGGCAACGACGCGGTGCACGTGCTCAGCCACATGAACGGCGGCATCGCGGCCACGGTCGCCGAGATGCAGGCCCTGGCGAAGGATCTGCAGGCCTTGGACACCCATGTGGTCAGCCCCGACGGCTTCGACCACAACGGCCAGCTGTCGTCCGCGTACGACCTGACGCTCTTCGCCCGGCACGGCCTCGCGGACGCCGACTTCCGCGGCTACTGCTCTACGAAGACCGCGGACTTCCCGGCCGGAGGCAAGAAGACCTTCCAGATCCAGAACACCGACCGCCTGCTGACGGGCGCGTGGGGCGTGCGGCCGTACGACGGCCTGATCGGGGTGAAGAACGGCTACACCAGTCACGCCGGCAACACCTTCACCGGCGCGGCGACCCGTGACGGACGGACCCTGCTCGTCACGGTGATGCACCCGAAGAGCGGCGGCAGCGGGGTCTACGAGGAGACGGCCCAGCTGCTCGACTGGGGTTTCGGCAAGGGGGCGCACGCCGGGCCGGTCGGCACGCTCGTCGATCCGCTCAGCGCGGGCGGCGCGAGCGCGAAGCCCACGCGGAAGCCGGCGAAGGGCGCGGCGGGCGCTCCGGCCTCGGCCGAGGCTTCCACGTCGGACGGCCCGCCGTGGGGACTGGTCGCCGGGGCCGGGGCCGCGGTCGCGCTCCTCGCGGGCGGCGCGCTCGCGCTGCGCAACCGCAGGCGCCGGTCCGCAGAGGAGCCGGACGAGGCGGAAAGTCACCGTCGGCGCCGATGACGGGACAGCCGCTCCGCGGTCCGGTGCACACCTCGCGATCCCCCGCGAGGTCCGCCCCCTCCCGGGCCGCGGAGCGACTGCCACCTCCCCCCTCGGTGTGGACCGTGGTCGTACCGAAGTCTGTTGCTCCAACTGTGAAGCTCTGATGGGGGAGATGCTGAGCATAAGCGCACTAACGGCTTATATGGTCCGGAGATTCAGCTTCCGTTTGTGTGGGTTGAGCCGTTGACCAGTTCTTGGTGAACCGCGGGCGCTCGCCCCACGTATGTATCAGCCGCGCCCGACGTACGGCATGGCCGTCGCCACCACGGTCGCGAACTGCACGTTCGCCTCCAGCGGCAGCTCGGCCATGTGCCGTACCGTGCGCGCCACATCGGCCACGTCCATCACCGGTTCGACCGCCAGTTCGCCGTTCGCCTGGAGCGTCCCGGTCCGCATCCGCTCCGTCATGTCGGTGGCCGCGTTGCCGATGTCGATCTGCCCGCAGGCGATCCGGTACGGACGCCCGTCCAGGGACAGCGATTTGGTCAAGCCCGTCAGCGCGTGCTTGGTCGCGGTGTACGCGATCGACTGCGGGCGGGGTGTGTGCGCCGAGATCGAGCCGTTGTTGATGATCCGGCCGCCCTGCGGGTCCTGATCCTTCATCTGCCGGTACGCCGCCTGCGCGCACAGGAACGCGCCGTTCAGGTTGGTGTCGACGACATGCCGCCAGGCCTCGTACGGCAGCTCTTCGAGCGGCACACCGCCCGGCCCGAACGTCCCGGCGTTGTTGAACAGCAGGTCGAGGCGGCCGAACCGGTCGTGCGCGGCGGCGAAGAGGGCGGCCACCTCGTCGGGGTGCGACACGTCCGTCCGTACGATGATCGAGGGTCCCTCGGGCACCAGGGCCGCCGTCTCTTCCAGGGTCTCGGCCCGGCGTCCGGCGAGCGCCACCGACCAGCCGGTGCGCAGCAGTTCGGCGGCCACCGCACGGCCGATGCCGGAGCCCGCCCCGGTCACCACAGCGATCTTCGTCTCCGCGGGATGCAGGGGATGCAAGGGATTCATGGCGTTCATGCGCCCGCAGCGTAGGGGAGGGGGCCCGGCGGGTCCCGCATCCGGACGCGGAGGGTCCGGCAACCCGATGTGAAGGGTCCGGCAACCGAACTCGGAGGGTCCGGCAACGGCGGCCGGCGACCAGGGGCTCGAACCGGCCCGGCGTCCTACGCGTTGGCCTCACCGGGGTAGCGGACGCCGATGCGGTCCCGGATCGTGTCGAGCGTCCGCATCACGGCGAGGGTGCCGTCGAGCGGGACGAGCCGGGACTCGGTCTCACCGGCGCGCAGGGCCCGCATCACCTCGGCGGCCTCGTGCTTGAGGCTGTTGCGGGGGCCCGACGCGGGGTCGGCGCGGAAGATCTCCGGCTCGCGGCCGTCGCGGTGCAGCACGAAGTGGTCGGGGAAGAAGAAGCCGTCCGGGATGTCGATGCGGCCCGCGGAGCCGGTGACGGAGGCGGCGACGGGCGTGCCACCGTTGATGGAGCAGTGCACCGAAGCAAGAGCGCCGCTCTCCCAGGAGAGCAGTGCACCCGTCTGGAGATCGACGCCCTCGTCGGAGAGCACCGCTCTCGCGACGATGTCCGAGGGCTCCCCGAGCAGCAGCTGCGCGAACGACACCGGGTAGACGCCGAGATCGAGCAGCGCACCGCCACCCTGCGCCGGGTCCCGCAGCCGGTGCGAGGGCGGGAACGGTCCCGCGAGACCGAAGTCGGCCTGCACCGTGCGCACTTCACCGATCACACCGTCGTCGACGAGTGCCTTCAGCCGCCCGACCAGCGGATTGCAGTACATCCACATGGCCTCCATCAGGAAGCGGTCGTGCCGCCCGGCGAGCGCGACCAGTTCCTCGGCCTCCCGCGCGTTCAGCGTGAACGCCTTCTCGCACAGGACATGACGCCCCGCCTCAAGACACATCCCGGCGGCCACCCGGTGCGCCGAGTGCGGTGTGGCGACGTACACGATGTCGACGTCCTCGTCCGCGGCGAGCGACGCCCAGTCCCCGTACGCCCGCGGGATCCCGAACCGTTCCGCGAACGCCTTCGCCGAGGCGTCCGTCCGTGAGGCGACGGCCACCACTTCGGCGTCCGGCATGTCGACCAGGTCCGCCGTGAACGCCGCGGCGATCCCGCCGGTCGCCAGAATTCCCCACCGCACGCGTTCGCGCTCGCCCGCCATGTCCGCCCCTTGATCCGTGACTCCGAACACGCTGTTCGAACTGAGAGCATAGGGGGCGCATCTTTGGGAGAGGGGGGCACATGCCCGAGCGTGGCCGCATCACGCGGGACCAGGAAGGCCCGCGAGGGCACATACCGAACGCGGAAGCCGCCGACACCACGGCGGCGGTCGCCGAGGCCGCCCGCCCGGCATCCGAACCGGCGTCCGGCGCCGCGCGACCGCCATCCGGCTCTGAGCCACGACCGGCATCCGGCGCCGCGTCACGGCCGACGCCAGGCTCCGCGTCACGGCCGACCACCGGACCCGGCGCCCCGGGCCGCACCGGACTCCTCGTCACCCTCGTCCTCGGCGGGCTCACCGCCACACCCCCGCTCGCGATGGACATGTACCTCCCCTCGCTTCCGGAGGTCACCGGATCGCTGCACGCCCCCGCCGCCACCGTGCAGCTCACGCTCACCGCGTGCCTCGCGGGCATGGCGCTCGGGCAGCTCGTCGTCGGGCCGATGAGTGACAGGTGGGGCCGCAGACGCCCGCTGCTCGCCGGCCTCGCCGTCTATGTCGTCGCCACCGTGCTGTGCGCCCTCGCGCCCGACATCGGCCTGCTCGTCGCCTTCCGCCTCGTCCAGGGTCTCGCGGGCGCGGCCGGGATCGTGATCGCCCGCGCCGTCGTCCGTGACCTCTACGACGGCGTGGCGATGGCCCGCTTCTTCTCCACCCTCATGCTGATCTCCGGCGTCGCCCCGGTCGTCGCGCCGCTCATCGGCGGACAGATCCTGCGCGTCACCGACTGGCGGGGCGTGTTCGTGGTCCTCACCGCCGTCGGTATCGCGCTGACCGCCGTCGTCTGGGCGAAGCTGCCCGAGACCCTCCGGCCGGCGGACCGGCACGGCGGCGGCGTCGGCGAGGCACTGCGCGCCATGCGCGGACTGCTCGCCGACCGCGTCTTCGCCGGATACATGCTCGCGGGCGGCTTCACCTTCGCGGCCCTGTTCGCCTACATCTCGGCCTCCCCGTTCGTGATCCAAGAGCTCTACGGCGCCTCCCCGCAGACCTTCAGCCTGCTCTTCGGCGTGAACTCCGTCGGCCTGGTCATCGCCGGGCAGATCAACGGCAAGTTGCTGGTCGGCCGGGTCGCCCTCGAAAAGGTCCTCGCCGTCGGCCTCGCGCTCGTCGTCCTCGCCGCGAGCGCCCTGCTGCTCATGTCCACCGGCGTGCTCGGCCCGGTCGGGCTCGCACCGGTGGCCGCCGCCCTGTTCGTGCTGATGTCCGCCATGGGCCTCGCCCTGCCGAACACCCAGGCGCTCGCCCTCATGCGCGTGCGGCACGCGGCCGGTTCCGCCTCCGCGCTGCTCGGCACCTCCTCCTTCCTCATCGGCGCGGTCGCCTCACCGCTCGTCGGCATCGCCGGACAGCACACCGCCGTCCCGATGGCCGTCGTCCAGCTGGCCGCGGCACTGGTAGCCGTCGCCTGCTTCGTGGGACTGTGCCGTCCCCGGCGGACGGGACGCACTTCGAACGGAAAGGCGGCGGAGAGCTGAGCGCACCAAGACTGCGTTCCGGCACACCGGAACGGGCCGGACTCGACACCGGTGAACTGCGGCAGCTCGTCCAGGAGGTCCGCGCCCTCACCCGCGGCGCCGACCCCTGGGCAGCGGGCGTCGTCGTGGTCGCGGGGCGGGGCCCGGTCATCGCCGTCGAGGAGGCGGCGGGCTGGGCGGTGCGCTACGCATCCCACGACGAGGCGAAGGGCACCGGGGTCGAACTGCCGCCGGGAGCGCGTGTGCCGGTGACCGTGCACACGCCCTTCGACCTGGCCTCCCTCACCAAGCTGTTCACGGCGGTCGCCGCGGTGCAGCAGCTGGAGCGCGGCACGCTGGGTATCGAGGCGCGGGTCGGCGCGTATCTGCCGGAGTTCCGCGCGGTCCGCGAGCACGGCATCACCGTACGGCAGCTGCTCACCCACACCTCCGGGCTGCGCCCCGAACTCCCGCTGTACGACTGCCCGGACGACAAGGCGCGGCTGGCGCTGCTGCGGGCGGAGGCCCCCTCGTCCGAACCGGGCGAGTACCGGTACTCCGACATCAACCTGATCCTCCTGCAGTACGTGCTGGAACGCGTCACCGGCCGGGGGCTCGACATCCTCGTCCGGGACGGCATCACCCGCCCGCTCGGGATGAACGCAACCACCTTCGGACCCTGCCCCGGCGCGGCGGCCACGGAGGACCAGCGGCGGCCGTGGGCCAAGGCGGACCGGGGCCTGCTGCGGGGCGTGGTGCACGACGAGAACGCCTGGGCGCTCGGCGGGGTGGCCGGTCACGCCGGGCTCTTCTCCACCGGGCGCGATCTGGCCGTGTTCTGCCGAACCCTGCTCGCGGGCGGCTCGTACGGTCCCGCCCGCATCCTCGGCCCCGACTTCGTCGAGCTCCTCCTCACCCCGCCCGGCCTCGGATTCGCCCTCGAGCAGCCCTGGTTCATGGGCACCCTCGCGGGCCACGGAGCGGCCGGCCACACCGGGTTCACCGGTACGTCCCTGGTCCTGGACCCGGCGACGGACACGTTCCTGGTCCTGCTCGCCAACACGGTCCACCCCCGCCGCCGCCCGGCGGACAACGCGCCCCGGGCGGCAGCGGCCACCCGGCTGCGACGGGCAGTGCGGGGCACCTGAGGGTTCGCCTGCCCGGCGGGGGTGGTGCGGGGCGTGTGGGGGTTCGCCTGCCCGGCGGGGGTGGTGCGGGTATCTGAGGGACCACCTTGCGGGCGGGGGTGGTGCGGGGCGTCTGGGGGATCGCCTGGCCCGGCGGGACGGGGTGGATGTCTGAGGGACCACCTTGCGGGCGGGGGTGGTGCGGGGCGTCTGGGGGATCGCCTGGCCCGGCGGGACGGGGTGGATATCTGAGGGACCACCTGGCGGGCGCGGCCGGTGTGGGGCATCGGAGGGATCGCCTGCCTGGCGCGGGGAACCTGAGAAGCCACCTGCCCGGCGCGGGCGATGGGGGGAACCTGAGAAGCCACCTGCCCAGCGCGGGCGATGAGGGGTAACTGAGAAGCCACCTGCCCGGCGCGGGCGGTGCGGGGGGACCTGAGAGAATCGGGCCGTGAACGCCCCCGTACCCCCCGCCGACACCCTGCGCGGCGCCCTCGCCGGGCTCCTCGACGGTCTGCCGCCGAAGGCCGCCGCGCAGGCGGTCGAGCGGCTGATCGTGAACTACCGGGGGACCACCCCGACCCACACGCCGATCCTCCGGGACCGCTCGGACGTGGCCGCGTACGCCGCGTACCGGATGCCCGCGACGTTCGAGGCGGTGTGCGCGGCGCTGGAGGCGTTCGTGGACGCGGTGCCCGGCTGGGTACCGGGGAGCCACGTGGACGTCGGCGGCGGCACCGGCGCGGCCACCTGGGCGGTGAACGCGACCTGGGAGGGCACCCGCCCGGTGACCGTGCTCGACTGGGCCGAGCCCGCCCTCGCGCTCGGCCGGGAGATCGCCGCCGCCAACCCGGAACTGGACGGTGCCGCATGGCAGCGCTCTCGTATCGGAGCGGCGCTCACCATCGAGAGCACTGATCTCGTCACCGTCTCCTACGTTCTCGGCGAGCTCACCGACGCCGACCGCGCCTCGGTCGTGGACGCCGCCGCGAGCGCCGGCCAGGCCGTCGTGATCATCGAGCCCGGCACCCCCGACGGCTACACCCGGGTCCTCGCCGCCCGCGAGCGTCTGATCGGCGCCGGCTTCCATGTCGCCGCGCCCTGCCCGCACAGCGCGGCCTGCCCCATCGTCCCCGGCCAGGACTGGTGCCACTTCTCCGCGCGGGTCGCCCGTTCCTCCCTGCACCGCCAGGTCAAGGGCGGTTCCCTGCCCTACGAGGACGAGAAGTTCAGCTATGTCGCCGCGACCCGCTTCCCGCCCGCCCCGGCGCCCTCCCGTATCGTGCGCAGGCCGCAGATCCGCAAGGGACAGGTCCTGCTCGACCTGTGCGAGCCGGACGAGGCATTGCGCCGGGAGACGGTGACCAAGCGCCACGGACCGCTGTACAAGGCGGCCCGTGACGCGGACTGGGGCGACGCCTGGCCGCCGAGGGAGGATACCCACTAGGTCCCGGCCCGGCCGCCCCTGAAGCGTGTCGCAGGTGCCGACTCACCGACCTCTGCGACAGACCTCAGTCGAGGTCCGCCTGCCAGCAGCCGGCAATTTGCCCTGCATGGGTGGCGTGGCCGTCCTCGGTGGCAGGAATGCCCGGACGCCCGATGTGGCGCCCGCCCTCCACGTTGGAAGCGGACCGCTCGCTTCGCGGGCCGGCCTCCGCCAGGGGGAGTAAGCGCGGTACCTCCGCAAACCGCCTCCACCGTGCGGAGGCGGTCGGCTGCCCACCGCCGTCCACGGACCGGGCCGGCCGACACGGGCGCCTCGATCCGGCCCACATCGCAGCAGTGATCACCCCGACTGTACGGAAAATATCTTTAAATCATGCAATAACCCTTATTGGGGCCAGGGGGACGCATCGCCCCACCTACCCCGGTTGTCGGCTCCGGCCACCCGGGGCGCAGGATGGTGGGACCATGGGGCAAGGACGTATGCACTACGGCGAGGCGAGGGGATAGATGAGCGCAGAGTTCGGCCGCCGCTCCGACACGCAGGGCAGGATCTCGAAGTGGCTGCGCGGACGCCGGCCCAAAGCCCCTGCGGAGACAACCGCCGGCGACCGTGAGGCGCTCCTGCTCGCCGCCGCCGCCGCGGGGCTGCCGCTCGCGCAGGCCGCGTACCCCTCCGGCTACCGCTGTTCCTGTGACCGCGTCGGCTGCCCCACCCCCGCGCGCCACCCCGTCTCCTTCGCCTGGCAGACGCAGTCGACGACCGACCGCGCACAGATCGAGCGCTGGGCCCGGCACCAGCCGAAGGCGAACTTCATCACCGCGACCGGCATGGTGAACGACGTCCTGGACGTGCCACTGGACGCCGGGCGCGCGGCGCTGGAGCGGATACTGGCCTCCGGCATCGAGGTCGGACCCGTCGCGGAGACCGGCGACGGCCGCATGCTCTTCTTCACCCTCACCCGCGGTACGCCCGAGGACGAGGACGAGTGGTGGCCCTGCGAGCTGGACTGCCATCCCGAGACGATGGACGAGCACCCCGGCTTCCGCTGGCACTGCCGCGGCTCGTACGTCCTCGTGCCGCCGGCCCAGCTGCCCGGTGGTCTGAGCGTCGACTGGGTGCGCGGCCCCGAGCATCCGCTGCCGGACCCGCTCACCCTCCTGGAGATCCTGACCGACGAGTGCGCCATCTACGCCGGGGAGAACGGCGCGGACCAGCTCGCCGCCTGGCCCCATCGCGGCTGAGGTCCCGCCCGCCGGGCAGCTCACGGGGGCCGCAGTGCGCGCGCCACGAGGGCCGCAGTACGTACGCGCGCCCAGTGCGCGTAGGCCGGGCGTAGAGACGTGCCGGGTATACGGACGTGCCGGGTATACGGACGTGCCGAGTGCGGGTGCCGAGTGAGCGTGCGCCGGGTGCGCGCCGGGTTACTCGCCCTCGGCTCCGGTCAGCCCCTCGATCCGTCCGAGGACGGACACCTGCCCCCCGCCCGAACCCTTCAGCGGGTCCAGGACGACCTGGTTGGAGACGAACTCCAGGGTCAGGGACTGCTTGATCTCACCGGTCGTCAAGGCCTGCACGTCCGCGCTGGGGGAGGGAATCCCGGTGCCCGCGGCGGCGGTCTCCTTCTCGTAGCGGTGCGTGGCGAAGAACACCAGCGCCCCGCCGTCCGCGGTGCGCAGACCCACCGGCGCGTAGTCGCCCGAGATCAGCGGCTGGTCGATGTACTGCCTGGCGAGGCCGGGCTTACTGGCGAACTTCTCGCGCTGGGCCCGCCACTGCGAGGTGTGGACGCCCGCGGCGAAGGTGTCGCCGCCGGCCTTCAGATAGGCGGCGTACGACTGGCCGAGCTTCCCCGGCTCGATCGCGAGCGCCGCGTCGTCGGCCGTGACCGGCTGCGCCCAGCCGCCCTCGTCCTTCGCGAACTTCGGTACGTCACCGGCCCCGAGGACCGTCAGATACGAGGCCTGCCACAGTTCACCGGCGCTGCCCCGGGTGAAGACGAGCAGCCAACGGCTGCCCGGCACACCCTTGTTGGCCGTCGCGTTCGCCACGAACCAGCGCGGCCAGCCCGCCTTCGTGGGGATCGAGAACTCGGCGCCGCCGAACTCCAGCGCCGAATGCGCCGGATTCCCGGCCGGGTTGTTCTTGCGCCCGGCCTTCAGCCTGGCGCCGTCGATGTCCGCGAGCGGACCGGCAACCCGGTCCGCGTCGTCGGAACGGTCGTACGTCGCGTCCGCCTTGTTGTAGGCGGCGGTGAAGTCCCTGAGCGCGCGGGCGGCTTCGGCGCGGGTCGCGGCCGGCACGACCTCGCGCTCGCCGTGCACCACCACGCAGCCGCTCGCCGCCGAGGACAGGACGGTCATCGTGACCGTCGCCAGGGCGAAGCGGCTCAACGCGAAACGGCTGAGGCTACGAGGCCTTCGTGGGCTGCGACCCGTGCGATCCCTGCTCATCAGGTGCCTTCACCTTCCCCTTCCCGGAGGCGAACCCTACCGGGGCGAGGAAGATCGTGAGCGTCGGGACCAAGTACAGCGCCCACACCGTGACCTGAAGGACGGTCGGGTCGGGCTGGAAGTTGAAGACGCCCTTCAGCAGGGTGCCGTACCAACTGGTGGGGTCGATCGTGTTGCTGATGTCGAACGCGAGGTTCGTCAGGCCCGGGACGAAGTCGGCTTCCTGCAGATCGTGGATGCCGTACGCGAGCACGCCCGCGGCGACGACGACCAGCATGCCGCCGGTCCAGGTGAAGAACTTGGCCAGGTTGATCTTCAGCGCGCCACGGTAGAAGAGCCAGCCGAGGAGGACCGCGGTGGCCAGACCCAGCGCCACGCCGATCAGCGGGCGGGGCGTGCCGTCACTGGCCGCGTGCACCGACGCCCACACGAACAGGGCCGTCTCCAGGCCCTCCCGGCCGACCGCCAGGAACGCGGTCGCGACCAGCGCGCCGGTTCCCATGGCGAGGGCCGCGTCCAGCTTGCCGTGCAGCTCGGACTTCAGGTGCCGGGCGGTGCGCCGCATCCAGAAGACCATCCACGTCACCAGGCCCACGGCGAGGACCGACAGCGAACCGCCGAGCATCTCCTGCGCCTGGAACGTCATCTCCTGGGAGCCGAATTCGAGGGCGAAACCGAAACCGAGCGCCACGGCGATCGCGACGCCGATGCCGATCCAGATCGGCTTCAGGGCGTCCGTGCGCTCTGTCTTCACCAGGTAGGCGATGAGGATGCACACGACGAGGCTGGCTTCCAGGCCCTCGCGGAGACCGATCAAGTAGTTGCTGAACACGGCTACGCCTCCTTGGAGAACAGCGTCCGGCCCCACCAGTCGTCCTTGTCCCGGACGCCGGGCGGGACGGCGAAGACCGCCGAACTCACGTGCTGGATGTACTCGTTGAGCGCGTCGGAACGCGACAGGCTGCGCTGCAGGGGGATGAACCCCTTGCGCACGTCCCGCTGGTACGCCAGGAAGAACAGGCCCGCTTCGAGGCGGCCGAGACCGTCCGTGCCGTCCGTGAAGGAGTAGCCGCGGCGCAGGATGGTCACGCCGTGGTTGGAGTCGGGGTGCGCGAGCCGGACGTGCGCGTCGGGCTTCATCGCCTTCAGGAACGGCTTGTCGTGCTCCTTGGCCTTGCCGGCGGGGGCACCCTCGCCCTTGTCGCGGCCGAAGACTTCCTCCTGCTCCTGGAGCGAAGTACGGTCCCACGTCTCGATGTCCATCCGGATGCGCCGGGCGACGAGGTAGGAACCGCCGGTCATCCAGGCGGAGTTCTTGCTGCCGTCCTTCTCGTCGGCCCACACGAACTTGTCCAGCCGCGCGGTCTCGGTGCCCGCGATGTTGCGGGTGCCGTCCTTGAAGCCCATCAGGTTGCGCGGGGTCTGCGCGTCCGGGGTCGTCGACGACGTCTTGCCGAAACCGAGCTGCGACCAGCGGATGGCGACCTTGCCGAAGCCGATACGGGCCAGGTTGCGGATGGCGTGCACCGCCACCTGCGGGTCGTCCGCGCAGGCCTGGACGCACAGGTCGCCGTTGCTGCGGGCCTTGTCCAGGTTGTCGCCCGAGAACTCCGGCAGGTCGACGAGCGCCTCCGGCCGCCGGTCCGCCAGATCGAACTTCTCGAACAGCGACGGACCGAAGCCGATCGTCAGCGTCAGCCGGGAGGGCTTGAGCCCCAGCGCCTCACCGGTGTCGTCCGGCGGCGCTTCGGCCAGACCGCCGTACGCGCCCTCACCGACCGTGTGTCCGGCGGTCATCCGGGCGGCGGCCTGCGTCCAGTCCTTGAGGAGCTGGACGAACTCGGCGCGGTCGTCCGTCTTCACGTCGAACGCGGCGAAGTGCAGCCGGTCCTGCACCGCTGTCGCGATGCCCGCCTGATGCGCGCCGTGGAAGGCGACGGCGGCGCCGATGTCGGCGGCGGCCGGATCGACGTCGTTGCCGGTACGGGTCATCGCGACGGCGCCGCCGGCCGCGGCGGCACCGAGCGCGAGCCCGGCGCCGCCCCAGCCGATCAGCGAACGCCGGGTCGGCGTGGAGCCGTTGCGGGTGGACCCGGTGGCCTGCGTGGCGCCGGTGCCCTCAGTACTGTCCGCGCTGCCCCGGGTGTCCGTGCTGTCCGTGCTGTTCGAGTTGTCCGTCATGGCGTTGCTCCTACTTCACGACGGCGGCGGCGAGCTTGGAAAGGGGCTCGGCGAGCGCGTTGACCGCGTCCGAGAGCTCCTTGCGGTCGGCCTTGCCGACCTTGTCGTACGACACGAAGCCGTCCGAGGTCTTGTTCGTCCGGTACGTGTCGAGCAGCTTGTTCAGCGCGGCGAACTGCTTGTCGAGCTCCGCCGTCAGCGCCGCGTCCTTCTCCGAGGCGACCGGCTTGAGCAGCTCGTACGCCTTCTGTGCGCCGTCGACGTTGCCCTTGAAGTCGCTGAGGTCGGTGTGCGAGTAGCGGTCCTCCTCGCCGGTGACCTTGCCCTTGGCGACCTCGTCGAGCAGCTCCTTGGCGCCGTTGGCCATGGAGGTCGGGGTGATCTCGGCCTTGCCGATGCGCTTCTGCCAGTCGGTCAGGTCGGTGACCAGCTGGTCGGCGAGGGTCTTCTGCTCGGGGCCGATCTTCTTGTCCTGCCAGAGGGACTTCTCCAGCGCGTGCCAGCCGGTCCACTTCTGGCCCTTCTCCAGGCCGTCGGCGCGGGTGTCGGTCTTCGGGTCGATGTCACCGAACGACTCGGCGATCGGCTCGGTGCTCTCCCAGCCGACACGCGAGGGGGCGTAGGCGTTCTTGGCGGCCTCGAGGTCGCCGGCCTTGACGGCGTCGGCGAACGTCTTCACCTTCGGGATCGTGGCGTTGGCCTCGCCCTGGGCCCACGCGCGGTAGTCGGCGACGGCCTTGTCGAGGCGCGGGTCGCGCTTGGCGACCTTTCCGCCGGTGACCTTGACCGCCTCGCGGATGCCCTTGCCCTTCATGCCGGGCTTGCAGACGAGCGTGTACGCGCCGGCCTTCACCTCCGCGGTGACCCGCTGCTTGGTGCCGGGGCCTATGTTCTCGCGCTCGCTGACGATCCGGTCGTCCGGGTACAGCAGGTAGACCTCGGTGACCTTGGAGCCCTTGTTCTCGATGTCGAGCTGGACGTGTCCTGCGGGGAACTCCTTCTTGGACACCTTGCACGCGGTGTCGCTGGCCGTCACCTGAATCGCGTCGCCGTTCTTCGCGTCGCTCTTCTGGGTGCAACCCGTGACGGCGGCCAGAGCGGCCGCGGTGGCGGCAGCGGTGACAACGGAGAGTCGGACGGCTCGCATTCAGGCTCCAAGAGAAGTCGGACAAGCCGCACGGCGGGGCCCGTTCGGCATGGTGAGGCTGGCCTAACTTATCTGAGGCTTGCCTCACTGATACCCACTCGTACGGTGATTCAGCTCTCACGGGTGTCGCACAGGAACGGCTTGATCACGATGACTCAAAACAGACCCCATGAAAAGGTCAAGGAGAGGTCAAGTCTCCCGCTTGCGGGTGATCGGCGCGGCCCCGGTCCTGGGGTGCGGGAACGCCCCAACGGGCTGCCGGTGGGCTGCCGGTGGGCGTCGGTCGGCGGCCGCTCGGTGAAGACCGCGGCCGGTCGGCCATGGGCCGCGACACGTCCGGCGCAAAGAAGCGCGACCAGGTGCGCGCGGGCCGCCGCCGGACCCGGATCGTGCGACACCACGACCACCATGTCACCGGCGTGCGCCCTTGCCCGGCGCGCTCGCGGCACCAACTCATGGTGCCGGGGAGGGGTGGCCCGCTCCTGCAGGTCACCGATCGCGCGGATGGTGTTTGAATGCCGGAGTGACTGACTACGACGTGCTGCGGGTCTTCTGCGGACCAGGCGGCGGGTATGGCAATGAGCTCGGAGTCGTGCGCGAGGGCTCGGTGATGCCGGACCGCGCGGAGCGGCAGGAGTTCGCCGCGAAGCTCGGCTTCAGCGAGACCGTGTTCGTCGACGACCCCGAGCGCGGAGTCATCGACATCTACACCCCGACGCTGCGGCTGCCGTTCGCGGGACACCCGTGCGTCGGGGTGGGCTGGCTGCTCGACGTGCCCGAACTGGTCACGCCCGCCGGTGTGGTGGGAGTCCGGCTGGACGGCGAGTTCAGCTGGATCGAGGCGCGGGCCGAGTGGGCGCCGCCGCGCACGCTCCGGCGGTACGGGTCCGCGGCCGAGGTCGACGCGCTGGCCGTGCCGCCGTCGGGGGAGTGGATCTACGCCTGGGCCTGGGAGGACGAGGCCGGCGGCCGGGTGCGGGCCCGCGCCTTCCCCGGCCGGAACGACGGCATCGAGGAGGACGAGGCCACCGGGGCGGCGGCGCTGCTGCTGACCCAGCAACTCGGCCGGGCCCTCAACATCGCCCAGGGCACCGGCTCCCAGATCCTCACGGCCCCCCAGCCGAACGACTGGGTCGAGGTGGGCGGCCGGGTCCACCTGGAACGCTGAGAACCAGACCAGGGACACGGGGGCGGGGCGCGAAACCACGCCCATCAGGTGCACGGGGAAGCCGCCCACACGGCCTCAACAGGCCGGCCCGCCCGCCCACCACCGGCCGGCGTGGCCCCAGCCGACCCGCATGGCCCCAACTGGCCGCACGGCCATCACTCGCGCACGGCCACCTCCGGCCGGCACGGCCCCAATCGACCCGCACGGCTCCAACTGGCCGCACGGCCATCACCGGCCGGCGCGGCCCCAACCGGCCGCGCGGCCACCACCGGCCGGCATGGTCCCAGCCGACCCGCTCGGCCCCAACTGGCCGCCCCCAACTGGCCGCACGGCCATCACCGGCCGGCTCGGCCCCAACCGGCCGGCACGCCCCCGCCGGCCCGCACGCCATGTGCCTTCCCGGAGGGCGGCGGGACGGCGTCCAGGGGTGAACCCCGGGCCGGGCAGCCCGGGGTTCGGATGATCATGCGGTCAGCGGGAACTCCTCGGCGAGGGCCCTGAACACCCCGGTGTTCAGGGCGAACGCCCGCTTGCACTCCGTCACGATCCGCTGCTTCTCCAGATCGTCGGCCCGGACCCCGTCCAGCAGTTCGCGATAACTCCGCTTGAACGCGGCCGGGTTGGAGATGTCCTCGAACACGTAGAAGCGGACGCCGTCGCCCTTGCGGCTGAAGCCCCAGGTCTGCTCCGCCCTGCCGCGAATGATCTGGCCACCGGAAAGGTCCCCGAGGTACCGGGTGTAGTGGTGGGCGACATAGCCACCAGGCCACTCGCGGGCGCACCGCGTGACCCGGTCCGCGTACGCGCGGGTCGCGGGCAGCGCCGTGAGCGTGCCGCGCCAGTCCGGGCCCCGGAGATGGGCGAGGTCGCGCTCCAGGGCGGTGCGGCGCAGCAGTTCGGGCCGCAGGAAGGGCCCGGCCACCGGATCGGCGGCCAGCCGCTCGGTCTCCGCCTCCAACGCCTCGTACACGAACCACAGTTGCTCGGTGTAGCGCGCGTACGCCTCGACGCCGAGCCGGCCGCCGAGCAGGTCGCTCATGAACGTCGACGTCTCCGCCTCGGTGTGCTGCTCGTGCGACGCGGTGCGGATGAGCGTCGAGAAGGGTGTGCCCGCCGTGCTCATCGTGTCCGACGTGTCCGACGCGTTCATGGGGCCTCCGGAGCCGATGAGGAAGGGCGGGAGCCGTTGCCGGGCCAGCCGAATCTTCTATGGTTAGGCTTACCTAAGTCAACAGCCTTCCCGACATCCTGTCGGTAAAACCGTACCCCGATTCCCGATCGCGTCCACCTTGCTTTCGGGCAGGGTGCCCGGTCCTTCAGGGCCGGGGTGAATGCCCGTTCCCGCGTGCGGGAGCGGGAAAGCCGGACCACCGTCAGGGCGATCCGGCGTTGCGGAAGGTGTGGTGCCGGGGCCGGCCTGCGGCAGGTGGTGGTGACGGCGGGCCTGGGTGCTCTGCGGCCGAAG
>NZ_JBIAIQ010000050.1:0-51388 GCF_042871525.1 Streptomyces sp. NPDC005784 | reverse complement strand
CTGAACTTCCTACGCTTCTGTGCCACGTGCTCTCTCCACCGTTCTGGACTTCAATCCTATGGGGACCGCTGTCCGAGAACCTCGGGGCGCCTCAGTCATCTCATTTGGTGAGTCGGCGGTAGCAGATGAGGGCGCAGGCGATGCTGGTGAAGGCGAGGAAGTGTTCGGCTTTGCGTTCGTAGCGTCGGTGGAGTCGTCGGCAGCCGGCGAGCCAGGCCGTTGGGTCGGTCGCGCGGCGAGGTGCCTGCCGTGGCAGGTCCTGTTCCGCGCGGCCTCCCGCCGAACCGGACATGACGGTTTCCCTGTCATCCGGCTCTCCAGTGACT
Source organism: Streptomyces sp. NPDC005784 (assembly GCF_042871525.1). NCBI lineage: Bacteria > Bacillati > Actinomycetota > Actinomycetes > Kitasatosporales > Streptomycetaceae > Streptomyces > Streptomyces sp. NPDC005784. The sequence continues at coordinate 51,062 of NZ_JBIAIQ010000050.1, read as the reverse complement.
GAGCGTTTTCAGCGCTGCCTCTCCAGGGTGAGGACTGCCTTGGCGGTTGACGTCATTCGATTCGGGCTGCATCGCGATCTTCTGAAGATCCGCCAGGACTTGAGTCGTGCCATTCCGCGTTCGACGGGTGCTCGGGACGTGGCCAGTGCACGGTTGACCGTCCGTTCTGTCGGGGTCAGCTGCCCGCCGGGTGGGCGTCTGCGCCCGGTGGTGACCCAGGGTCCGGCGCCCGTGTAGGCGCGGTCGGCCAGGATGGGGACGCCCTGCCGTTCGCAGATCCGGATGATCCGATGAGTGCGGCCCGCGGTCAGGTCGTGGCACCGGCCCGGCAAGGCCGGCGAGATCCACAGCACGTGCCCGGTTGGGTCGGTCACGACCTGCACGTTCACACCGTGGCGGCGGTGCCCTGCGCCTCGGAGACGACCTCTCCCCGCGGAGCTGGTACGCGAGCAACGAGCCGCCACCCTCGCAGCGGCCTACGAACAGCATCCGGAGCGGTTCAACCGCCGCCCCGTCCCGCCATCGATCCCCCGCCAGGCATGGATCAACGACCCCGCCAAGCGACGCCAAACCGAACAACAGAGTTCATAGCATCACATTCGTTTCATTTGACTTGACAGGCACGTGCGCCGTGGAAAGCGCTGCTTGACCGAGTGGAGGTGGAAGACCTGCACCGTTCGCCCTGTCGCAGCGGGGCGAACGTAGCTGGCGGCAGCCTGATCCGGGAGATGACGGGGAGGGTGAGAGCAGCCGCGACAAAGCCGGGACGGCCCAGGACTGCCAGATGGGTCGGGTCCGGCGAGCGAGACGCAGAGGTGTACGAGAGGAAACCGGCCTTTACGCCCCGAAATGAGTCACCGGCTCGAACCTGGCGGATCTGGGCCGGAAGCGGTGCGCGCCCAACTCCCCTTACGGGGCTTGGGGAACTCCCGGGCAGGTTTGTATATGCAGGCCCGGGAGGCCGTGGTGAATGCCTGCGGCGTAACCACGGCGAGGCCGCCGGGGCAGAGTCGGGCGCCTACTGCGACGAACGGTCAGCAGTGAACACGGGAACCGGCCTTGATCTGCCACCGGACCGCGTATCCAGCGCGGGCGGTGGCTGGGCCCATCGTCGGCCGATCGGTTGGGGACGGGGCGGAGCCGCCGTAGTACTCGGAGCCGGGGAAAGCCCGGAACAGGGGGAAGGGCGGCAGCAGTTGCGAGAAGGGAAGGAGACTGCAATGCCAGAAGACGCACCGCTGAACGGCGGCGCCCCGGCCGGACCGGCCCCGCTGGGGCCCTCGGGCCGGGTACTGGAGATGCAGACCAAGCTTCACCGTTGGGCGGTGGCCGACCCCGGCCGCCGGTTCGACGACCTGTTCAACTTCGTGCACGACTCGGCGACGCTGATGATGGCGTTCGACCGGGTCGCGGGCAACAAAGGAGCCCGGACAGCCGGCGTGGACGGCCTGACAGCCGCCGACGCCGCCTCGACTCCGGGAGTCCTGACGGTCCTGCGCGCGGACCTGAAGTCCGGATCGTTCCGGCCTCTTCCGGTGAGGGAACGCAAGATCCCCAAGCCGGGCGGCTCCGGAAAGATCAGGAGCCTCGGAATTCCTTCCGTGGCCGACCGGACCGTTCAGGCCGCGCTGAAGCTGGTACTGGAACCCATCTTCGAGGCCGACTTCCTGCCGGTCTCCTACGGGTTCCGGCCCAAGCGGCGGGCCCAGGACGCGATCGCGGAGATCCAGCGGTTCGGCACCAAGGGTTACCGATGGGTGCTGGACGCTGACATCGAAGCGGCCTTCGACAACGTTTCGCACCGCGCCGTCATGGATGCGGTCCGGGTACGGGTCAAGGACAAGCGCGTCCTGGCGCTGGTGAAGGCGTTCCTCAAGGCGGGCATCCTTACCGAGGACGGCCAGCACAGGGACACCCACACCGGCACCCCGCAGGGTGGCATCCTCTCCCCGTTGATCTTCAACATCGCACTGTCGGTGCTCGACGAGCACCTGCACCGCGACTGGAAGCCCGGCGGGCGGATGGATGCCCAGTATCCGCGCAGGAAACGTCGTCGGCACGGCCTGCCCAACTGGCGAATCGTCCGTTACGCGGACGACTTCGCGATCTTGGTGCACGGCACCGCCGACGACGCCCGCGTGCTCCAGGACGAAGTGGCCTCCGTGCTCGAACCGTTGGGGTTGAGGCTGTCACCAGCCAAGACCCGGATCGTGCACATGGAGGACGGGTTCGACTTCCTCGGCTTCCGCATCCAGTGGAAACGCAAACGGGGAACCGACAAGTGGTACGTCTACTTCTTCATCGCCGACCGGCCCGTCCGCTCGGTGAAGGACAAGATCCGTGCCCTGACCCGCAGGACGTCACAGGCCAGTCCCGCAGACGTGCTGATCCGGCTCAACCAGATCGTGCACGGCTGGACCAACTACTTCCGGCATGCAGTCGCGAAGCACACGTTCCGGACGCTGGGGATCTTCCTCTGGCGTCGAGTGATCATGTGGCTGAAGACGCTGCACCGCTGGTCGTGGAAGGACATCCGCAAATGGCTCCTGGGACCTGACGGGTCCTGGCTGCCGATCGCAGTGGACGGAGTGGAACTGGTCAATCCGGCGCGGACACCCGCAATCACGCGGTACCGCTACCGGGGCGACACCATCCCCACCCCCTGGACGATCACCTGACGAACAGCCCACGGCAACAACTGTGGAGAGCCCGGTACTCGGTAACGGGTACGCCGGGTTCGGCGAGCGGCCTGGAGAGACGGGCTGGTGGCAACACCGGTACCGCGCTCCAGGCCGACTCAACCGCCCCGATCGCGGCCGTACACAGAGGCGGGAAGGGGCGAGCCAGTCGGCTTCGGGCTCGGGTTCGGGCACGGTGTCCTCATTCCTCCGGCCAGCCGGCCGGATCGGCAACCATCCCGGCCCGCACACGACAGTGCGTGCGGGCCGAAGCCACCGTGAGGAAGCACCCCTTGACCCCGGTCTGACGACCGGACCCGGCAGGTGTCCGTTTTCGCCTTGACCAGCCCCTTGACGGGTGGATTTGACCGTGGCCGACGCCACACCGCCAAAGCGGAGCATCGGCGCTCCCCCGGGCCTGGGGTGGCGGATCCGGGACCGGCAGGGCTGCCCCGCCGGCCGTGGCGCCGGACCCGCCGCCACCAGGCACCCGGACACACCCCGCACGGGGCGAGCGGAGTGTGTCCGGGACGCCTTTCACGCTAGGGGCGCAGGCCCCGACCACGGCACCCCGACCAGCCACATCACTTTCCGGCAACACCCCCCAACCACCACCCGCCAGACCCCGACCACAACCCCCAACACCACAGGTCAGGGCCCTCCCGGGCGCGGCAAGGAGCCGGACAAAGAATCTTGGATGTGGAGCGGACGTGTGAGGGTCTTGCGCGGCTAACAGGTCTTGGGAGTAGGAGTAGGGGAGCCGGACCGCGGCCTACGGCGACGGCCAACCAATCCTGTGCTCAGGCGTCGGGCAGGGTGCGCAGGAGCCGGCGCAGGGCCAGGCGGCGGGCGACGAGGACGGCCACGGTCGTGAACGTGGTGCAAGGCCCCATCCAGGAGGACATCAGCAGCACGCCGCCGGTCAGGAGCAGGACGGCGAGGGTGAGCGCGAGGCCCTGGTCGTGGCCGTGGTGTACCGAGCCCGGTTGCTGGTTCATGTCCGGCGCAGGCATCCGGAGGGCACCTGGCCGCCGGCACGATCCGCCACAGGCTCCCGCCGCCGCACTCCCGGTACTGCGACCAGGAGCTGCGGCCCACCGCGACGACGCAGGAGCGCACCCGCTCGCCCCGGTGCAGGTAGCGCACGATCGGCGAACGCGTCGTCGCGACCGGCCCCTCGTTCCACGCCGGCTTACGAACCGCCACCTTCTGCGCGACCTGCCACGTCGACGTGCACGGCGTAGCAGCGGCAGTGGTCGGCGGAGCCACGGACAGGGCAGCCGCGAGGACGGCGTTGGCGGCGGCGGCCGTGGTGAGCAGACGTCGGGTCAGGTGCATACACGGTCAACCCCGCTGCCCACCCGCCCGGTCACGGGATCTGTCCCGAGATCACCCGCCAGGGGCAGCCGGGCTTCCCGACTCCCTTACCTGCCTGCGTGCCGCCATTCAATAGGCCGCCCCCGCCTGCTGCGCGCGGCCCGCCGCGAGCCGTTGCCAACCTCGCGGACCGGCTCGGCAGTTGCAGCTCGCCAACTATCGAATGAGCCCGCCGGACATGAGAACGTCCCCTCCAGTCCGGAGCACTTGCGCGGCTAACCCCCGCATCCCGCACAGGGCGGCCAACCACCCGCCGCCCCCGTCCTGGCCGGTGCCCCAGCCACGGCGCGACACAAGCGCCGCCCCCTGTCACTGTCCTGCCCCCACCCCGCGCACCAAGGGGTGAAAGAGCCCTGCCCCGAACCTGGAGTCCATCGTGTCCACTGCTCAACTACTCGGCCTCGCACACCTGTCCGGCTGGCCCGTCGTGGTCCTGGGCGCTGTCTGGGCTCTCTGGCGTGTCGTCAAGCATCTGCTTCCCGGCGGCATCCCCCCAGGCGGCACGGGCATGGTCGAGGATCCGCACAGACAAGGTTCTCCGGGAGCATGCACGCGCCGATCCGGCCTGGGCCCTGGACATGCTCCGCATCGTGCACGGCACCGACGACAAGTCCGCTGACCCGACTCAACAAGACGTGCAGAACCCGCCACCCGACCCTCAAACCGGGACCCCGCCCTGACCGCGTTGGAGATGCGATCCCACGTCACCCATGCGCCGCTTCCGCCTGGCGGCATCCCACGCGACCGGGACATCCTGAAAACGGCGGCCCGGTACCGACTCACCCTCCGAACCGGGCCGCCAACCGCGGGCAAACGGAGCAAGGCGAGGCGCAGGCGTCGTGTCCGGCGACGAGCGACATCGTTGATCAGGACGTCACCGCCGGCCCGCCGCCTCACCCGCATCGGCCGACGCGTGCCAAGTGGACTTGCGTGCTTCCCATTCGCGAGTCCTCGCGTGTGGCCTGGTCCAGCGCCCGGTACCGGGCCACACGCGTAACGCCGGATTGAAACGTCGTACGTGGACAGCGCAGTCCATCGCTCCGACCCCCCACACCGCCGCTGGCGCCCGTTCCGACCCGGCGGATTGATAGATCGCACGGCCGAGGCGGGACGAAGCCTCGGGAAGCTTGATCCGGCCCCACGTTCGGCTTCCGACCGTGATGCAAAGGCGTCACGCGGTGACGCTTACGGCAACGGCCGTTCGGACGCGTCACCCGCCACGCGCGCGGCTTCGCGGCGCAGGCGTGTCGGATTCCGTAGTCGTCTGCGCTGATGTCCGCAGTCCTCTGCACGCCCGCTGTGGGGCTGTATCGAGTCGACTCCCTGGTCAGGAATGACGGTGCCTCTCTGGGGCGACGGCCAGTGCCTGCTTGTGTGACAGTGCGATCCGGCGCCGGGTGGGGTCGACTTCGAGGATCTTGACGGTGAGTGCTTCGCCGACCTGGACGACGTCTTCGGGCCTTTCCACCTGCGTGTCGGCCAGTTCGGTGTTGTGGACCAGTCCCTCGAAACCGTCCTCGGAGTCCTCGACGCGGACGAAGGCGCCGAACGGGACGAGTTTCGTGACGGGGCCGGTGACGATCTGACCGACCTGCCGCGCGAGATCCAGCATCGGGTCCGCCTGCAGCGCCTTCAGCGATAGCGGCACACGCTCCCGCACCATGTCGACGTCGAGGATCTCGGCGGTGATCTCCTGACCGACAGTGACGACGTCGGAGGGGTAGTCGATGTGTCGCCAGGACAGTTCGGGAATGTTGATCATCGCGGTGAAGCCGCCGATGTCCACGAACGTGACACCGAAGCTGGCGATCTCGGTCACCGTCCCGGTGATGACCTGGCCTCGGTACAGAGTCTTGAGGATGGCCCAGTGGCGGTCACTCTGGGTCGGCTCGGTCCTCCAACGGGCTCGCAGGACGCCGTCGCTGTCGGGTAGGACGGCGGTGAACAGAGGCTGGCGTTCGTCGGTATACATGGACAGAGCAGCTGCGGCGCGGGCGCCGGTGATCTTCGCTGCGAGCTCCACGAACTGGGTCTCGTCGGCGGTGGTGCTCGTGATCTGACCGTCTGCGTCCTCCCAGACGAGCTCGATCAGGCCCTCTTCGGGGAGACCCGCGAGGACAGCGGCAACGTCGGTGGACAGGCCCGGCCAGACAGCCAGCTGAGCGCGGGGGGTCAGTCGAGCGCGGACCTCGTCGAGGGTGCCGTCGTTGAGCCGGTGCCAGCGAGTGGCGTTGTCGGCGTAGATCTCCTCCAGGATTGCTGCCTGACGCAGGGCCACGCACCAGCGCAGCCGGGCCCAGAAGACGTCGTCTGCGGGGCGCTGTTCGCCCGGCTCGTCGTAGTCAGCGTCGTAGGGGGAGGCGTCCAGACGTTCCGGAAACAGGCCGAGTACGCGGGTGCGGGCCAGTGCCTCCTCGCAGGGCTCGCTGCTGCCGATGTAGACGTACTGGTCCCATCCGACGTGGATGGTGAACCTGCCTTCCACTTCCAGGCGGCACCAGGCGCCGTTGTCGCGGAGCATCGCCCGGACCAGTTCCAGGCCGAGGGCGAGCGAGACCAGCGCGCCGTCGTGGAAGCCTGCGAGATCGGATGGGAAGAGTCCGGCCAGCCCATGCCCTTCGATGGCCGGCTCCGCGCCGAAGTCGACAAGGCCGGGTGCGATCTGCGGCTCTCGGACAGCCAAGCGGTCGATGCCGGCGTGTTCTGCAAATGCGGTCACCGCCTGCAGGTAGGCCGATTCGACAGGTCCGTGGTCGCTGACCGCTTCGGCGGTGCCGATGTAGCTGCCGCTTTCATCCCGGTCGGCGGGATCGTACTTGGTGATCCGGTAGACGAAAGGGAGCACGTCACTTCCCGCCGGATGTCGATGGTGCCACGGAGGTCTGGTGGCGTTCCAGGACGCGGTAGACCGTGGCCCTGCTGACGGAGAAGAGTTCAGCGAGGTCGGCGATGGTGTGCTCGCCGCTACGGTGCTCTTTGACCAGGTGGGCCTGCTGCCGGGTTGTCAGCTTGGGCTGCTTGCCGCGCAGCTTCCCCTTGGCCTTCGCCACGGCCATACCCTCACGGGTCCGCATCCGCAGGAGGTCGACCTCGAACTCGGCGAACGTGGCCAGGATGTTGAAGAACATCTTGCCCATCGGGTCACCCGGGTCGGTAGAGCGCGCCGCCGAGCGAGAGCTTGACGCCGCGGGCGGTGAGCGAGTCGCCGATATCGCGGGCGTCAGGGACCGAGCGGGCGAGCCGGTCCAGTTTCGGGACGACCAGGGTGTCGCCGGCGCGTACAGCGGCGAGGGCCTGGGCCAAGCCGGGCCGGTCGCGGTTGGTGCCGGTGAGCCCGTGGTCGAGGTAGATGCGCTCCTCGGCGACGCCGAGGCCGAGCAGGATGCCGCGCTGGGCGGTGAGGTCTTGTTCGTCGAGCGAACACCTGGCGTAGCCGATGGACTCGTTCACGGTCCGAGTGTACGGATAGCCCCCGCTCACCGTACAGATCACCGGACACCCTAAATGAGACGCCGTCACCGCAGGTCGCCCATCTCGCAGTTCCCAGATCGAGGCCGTCCGCTGAGGGTTCCCCTTGCGCACACGCCGCCGGGCGCGCTGTTCCACTTCCGTGGAAGTGGAACAGCGGTCACATGAGGTCGAGGCGGCCCAGTTCGCGGGCGCCGGGGAGAAACTCGGCGGGGATGCCCTCCTCATACAGGGAGGCGCGTTCCTTCTCGAAACCCTCAAGGGTGTGGCAGCCGCCGGTGAGCAGGCCGAGGAGCTGTCGTGCGGTGGCCGGGTCCGTGCGGGCCGAGGCGAGCGCCTCCTCCCACGCGGACATGAAGTCCTGCCAGGCATTGCGGAACGGAGAGGGCTCGTCGCCGTCGTAGACGTACGGCGGTGGGGGCTGGAGCGCGGAGCCGAGGCGCCCGCGGGCGGTGATCAAACCATCGGCAGCCAGCTGGAACGCGGCAGCGGCGGCGTCCCACATCGCTTCCCGGACGTCTTCTCTCAGCTGCTCGAAGGGACGCCAGACGTTCATGCCGGCACGTTCCTCATGGCCGGTGGCCTGCCAGATCTGCCGCAACATCGCCTTTCCGCGGGTGCCTTGAGTGCTCGCGGCGAGGCTGACCTCGTCCAGTAGCGAGCGCAGGAGACGAAACCACACCCCGGCATGCACACTCCTGCCGGGCAAGGCGACGCGGCCGGTCGTGAGGGCCTGGTGGGTACAGCGGTCCAGGGCGGCGCGGGGCTCCTCCAACGGCTCTCTGTGCACTTCCCTGCCCAGGACCAGCGCGGCCCGCACTTCGGAGAGCTCCAGAAGGCGGCAGTCATGTTCGATGCAACTGGTCATCAGCGCCAGCCGCCACATCAGGGAGATGCCCCGGTCCGGATCGGCGACACAGTCCGGGCAGGCTCGCAGAGCGCCTGGATAGGGAAGAAGCCACGGCCCCGCCCATTCCGGCCTGAAGCGCAGCACATGATGCGTTCCAGCCTTGCCGGCAAAGAGGACTGAGTTGTCCCGAACGTAGGAGTCGAAGACCGGCTGCGCGTCCTGGACGTGCACGGGCAGCGTGTCGAACAGCCAGGGCACCCAACCGACCAGGGTCATGGACCGCAGCCGCGCGAGGTCCACGCCGGTCTTCTCCGCGAGCGCCATGAGCATCGCCATCGGCGGGTCGACGTCGAGGTCGGTAGGCAGCGTCGGGTCGACGACACCGAGGTTGTGCCGCAGCAGGTCGTGCACCGGCATCTCGTACAGCTCCGCGAGTCGACCCAGCCACGAGGAGAGTGCTTCCAGCGGGCCGGGCGGCGGGTGCAGCGGCCAGCGCCGCGGCGGGCTCACGTCAACTCACGCTCGAACAGGCGGCGCCGTTCGGTCGGCCCCTCGTACGGAGCAAGCAGCAGGGTGCGCTGGTTGATGGCCTCCTCTCCGGACTCGATCGCCGCGACGGCGGCGTCGGTGAGCAGATGGGCCAGTTCGCCGATCGTGCCCTCGCTGCGGGTGAACAGGTAGCTGGCCATCTCGGCGGACGCGATCAGCGAGGGCCTGCGCAGCGGGAACGAGGCGGCGAAGCTGGCCAGCAGCGAGCAGGCATCCGTGTCGGTCTCCCAGCGGGGCAGGGTGAGCGGCGCGAACCGGTTCTCCAACTGGTCGTCCGCGCGGATGGCCAGAAAGGCGTCCCGGGTGCCGACGCCTACCAGTGGGATAAGCAGCTCGTTGCCCAGGTACCGCAGCAGGTTCAAGAACTCCCGGCGCTTGTCGCCGGTGCCGCCGAGGAGGTTGTGCAGCTCGTCGATCACCAGCATCCGCAGCCCGGCCGACCGCAGCAGACTGAGCACCGCCTGCTCCAGGTCGGCCAGCCGGTAGCGTGAGCGCAACGGCGCGCCGAGCGCGGCCAGCAGTGCGGTGTAGAAGCGGATGACCGTCGGCTCGGAAGGCATCTGCACCGCCAGGACCGGGATCTGCTCGCGGTCCGGATGCGAGATCGGCGGGTGGGATCGGAGGAACTTCTCCACGATCATCGACTTGCCGTTGTTAGTCGGCCCGATCAGCAGCAGGTTCGGCATGCGCTGCTTCGACGGCCAGGCCAGCAGGGTCTCCAGCCGCTCCAGGGCCTCGGTGGCGCGGGGATAGCCGATCCACCGGTCAGCCCGTATGTAACGCAGCCGTTCCGCGTCCGGCAACCGCGTGATCTGCTGCGCGGCCGGGCACAGGTGCGCCAGGTCCACCGGATCGTCCTCGCTCACCACTGCTCGATCACCTCGAACGGCGGAGCGAGGGGCTTCTCGGCCTGCTCCGGGTCCGGGGTGGGCGGATTGACCCGCGCCGTCGTCGGCTGCGGCCGGGGCGTCGTGGCCCTCCGGCGCTGTGTGTCGCGGCGGGCCTTGCGAGTGGTCGCCGTGGCGGCGTCGGTGATCTCGCGCATCTGCGCCACCATCGCGAACAGCGTGTTCTCGTCGACCTCGGCGCGGCCGGCTTCGCGCAGCCGCGCGGTCGCGGCTTTCTGCTCCCACACGCTGATTGGTGGCCGCGACAGCGTCCGGTAGGGCACTTCCACATACGCGGTGCCGTCCGGGTCCAGGACCCATATCCGGCTGATGTCGCGCGGGTCGCGGCGCAGCACGAACCGGCCCAGCCGCTCGCGGCGGGCGACCCACGGTTTGAGCGCGTCGCTGTAGTACTGCACATGGTCGATCACGAATCCCGTGCGCGACAGGGCCCTGCGGACCACCGGCAGGAAATCGACCAGGAACGCCGCCTCGTTCGTCACGGTCACCGGCCGCGGCGCCTCGGCGGCCTTTTCGGCCCAGACCCCGGACGGAGTTCGACCGAGCCCCTCGTGCACTTGGCCGTGGTAGCAGGCCACCGCCAGGGACAACCAGCTCTGTAGCTCTCCCATGGTCAGCGCGGCCTTACCGTCGCTGTCGTAGGCGCCGCGCTCAGCGATGTTGGAGAACGTGGTGCCCGGCAGTTCGTGCACTTCTCGCATCATCGTGCCGATCAGCCGCTCGATGATCCCGCCGAAGTGGGGCTGGCCGGGCGGCCGGTAACGCAAAGCGATGCCGTGCTGATCGCAGCCGCGGCGCAGGGCCTCGCTCTTGAACTCCGAGGCGTTGTCGACGTACAGCTCGCGCGGTTTGCCGCTCATCGGCCACACCGCCTCCACGCCCAGCCGTTCCAGCCACGGCCGTTTGTCTGTCGCCATGTGCGCCAGGCACAGCCCGACCGAGGTCGCCGACGGTGCCTCCAGCGTCACGACCAGGCCCACCACGCACCGGCTGGCCACGTCGATCGCGATCGACAGATAAGGCCGGCCGATCGTCAGCCGGTGCCGTTCGTCGACCACGATCACGTCCATCGGCGTGTGATCGATCTGGACCTGCTCCAACAGCCCGGTGACCGCGGGCGGCACACCCCCGGCAGACCGCAGCGGACGAACCGCCTCGCTACCCTCCCGAGCCGCAACCGACGACAGCTGATCCAGCTGTTCGATTCGACGCTGCACCGTCCCTCTCGACGGGGCTCGCAAACCACGAGCCCGGCACTGCCGCGTGATCTCCTTGCAGACTGCCGCCACCGAGCGGCGTTGCCGGGTCAAGTACCGGGCGCGCAGCACCTCCAGGACGATCGTCTCCGCATCGCCGGACAGACGTCCTCCGCCCCGGCCTCCGCTTGAGCTGCCCGACAGCAGGTCCGACACCACGCCCTCGCCCGCACGCCACCGCCCCAGCAGTACGTACACCTGGCGCCGGGAGATCCGCAGCGTCGTGGCGGCCTCGTCCGCATCGGCAAGGCCCACCTTGTCCTTCGCGGCGAGCGGACCGATCACCTCGGCCTGCCGCACCGCGGCACCCCATATCTCGGTCGGCGCGGTCAGCACACCGCGCTCGGCCATCGACTCCTCTGCCATCCGGAAGCCTCCTCGTCGCGCACACGACTACGGCCAAATCGACCGTAGCGCAGACGACTTCGGCGTGTCCGACGAGTTCACAGTCCCCTGCACACCACGGTGAACCCCCAGCTCACCCATGCACACGACTACGAAAGTTCACACCGCCACCCCATCAGTGGACTCGAACTCGCATACGCCCGGGTCTCCACCACCAAACAGAGCCTGGAACGCCAACTCGACGCACTGAGCGCGGCAGGCATCTCGAACGAACGCATCTACGTCGACAAGAAGAGCGGAGCCAGTATCGAGCGCCCCGGCCTGACCGACCTGCTCGCCTACGCCCGCCCCGGCGATACTGTCGTCGTACACACCCTCGACCGGCTCGGCCGCAACCTGCGCGAAGTCCTCAACCTCGTCCACGACCTGAACGAGAGGCAGATCGGGGTGCGCTCGCTGGCCGACCCGTTGCCGATCAACACCACCGATGAAGGCATGGGGCGCATTGCCTTCCTGCTGCTGGCCCTGTTCGCCGAGATGGAGCGCACCTTCACCGCCGAGCGGGCCGCGCACGCCCGAGCCGTCGCCGAAGCAGCCGGCCGCCGCGTCGGCCGCCCCGTCGCCCACCCCGCCGACAAGATCGAGTACGCCAAGCTCCTAAAGCAGCAGGGCAGCAGCCTCGGCCAGATCGCAGCCAAGACCGGCATCCTCAAGACCTCCCTACATCGCTACCTGGACGCCGCCAGGAACACGGCGATGAACCATCGCTGAGAGGAGCCCCGTGTTCCGTCGAACCCGGCAGCCCCTGCGTTACTACCTCTACGTATCCGACAACAAGCTGGACATGCTGTACGAGCAGATCGACCCGGCACTGCGTAAACGCATCAGCGCTGAGGTCAAGGTCGACGTGAAGGTCGCCAGCGTGACCTTGCGACAAGCCGAGCAGCCGGCCGCAGTACGGATGACGAAGCTGCGGGTGATCGAGCGGTATATCGACACCCACTGCCAGGTTGGAGATGTGTCAGCTCCGGGTCGAGAGTTCTTCCGAGGCCGCTTGGAGATGCAGTGGGGATGGCTCACCCCCGCGGAGAGACCGGATCGGCCCAGCCCCGTCGTGGTATTCCGTGGACTCGCCGACAGTGACTTCGTCGTGCTGGGAGGATCACGCGGTCACGTCCTTGGCCAGCACGCCGGGGACGATTCTGTCGCCCTGCTGGGCTACAGCGTGCTCCCAAGCCTGGTAGAGACGCTGGGGCCGCATATCTCCCAGATGGAGCCCCCGACCCGCTACAACTACCGGGACGGCGAGGTCCGAGGATGGCGGGAGACGGGCGACGAGTATATGGAGTACGCCTTGCATGCGGCTTCGCGCGTCGAGCTGAGCGGGCCTCGCCAACCCCTCGAATTCCTTGCCGTTCCCCTAGGCGAGGCGCAGGTCGAGCTGTGGGACGACACGGTAGTGCACGGTGTGCTGGGCACACCGATCTACGTTGCGCACGGATAGCAGGGAGCGGGGGTACTGGTCACCTCGACGCGGAGTTGGCCCTCGTGACTTCATCCGCGAAACGGACAGAACTTCGACACCGGGTTCGGGAGACACCCGGTCGTCGCGACCCGGGACGGGATGTTCACGGGGCTCCGAGCACCGCTCTTCCTCGCGAGCCGGGTATGATCTCGCAGCTCCTTGAGGTCGGTTGTCCTTGCTTCGTCCGGGAGTGCTTCACTTTGCGCCCTCTGGAGTTCTGTTCCCTTCCCTGGCTGCAGGGCACCCACGTCTCTTTCCAACGTCTCGACGGCATCGTCGTCCCGCTTCCCTCCACCAAGCCGAGACCGGGACCGCGTGGAAGAGCCATGCCGCACAATGCAGCCATGTCGAGTCCAAGACCGCCTGAGCAGCCGCCACATCGGGACCGTGCGCCCTACTCCTACGAGCCGCCGCCCCGCTGCGGACGTCCCACGCTCCAGGGCTCACCGTGCCGCCGCCCGCCCGAGATGGGTGAGGGATGCCGCTTCCACGCGACAGAGGAAGAACGCGCTGCTCACGCACAGGAAGCAGCGGAGAAATGGGAGCAAGAGGAGCGGGAAGGCGCAGCGAGATGGGAGAAGGAGCGAGAAGCCTTGCAGGCTTCGGAGCGACGGCGCGAGGCACGTAAGCGAGCTGAACAGCGCGAGCGGCGCTGGACAGCTGGTTGCTGCTCTGCATTCGTGCTGGCCGCACTCGGTGGGCTGGGCGCCTGGGGCTGGTCAAGTCTGCAAGATCACAACCGAGAACAGGCATGCCGGCTACACGTGGAACAGGCCTACAACCTGAGCAAGAAGGCCAGAGAGATCAGCGTGCCGCTCGTCGACCCTTTCGACCCTGCCGTCGCCGAACTCCAACTGGGGGGTTCCACCCTGGACCAGAAGTTTTCCGAGTCGATATCGAAACTGGGCGATACCGCCACACCTGACGAGGTGGCTGACGCCTATGCCGACCGAAGGGCCGCCGCAAACCAGGCCGCAGCCGAGGTCCTCAACCACAAGGACTGCTTCAGCCAAGGGGAGCGAGAAAGGGCGGCACACATACGCAACGCCCCGGACTCGGTGACGAGCGTCACGATGCCCGAGTCAGCCCATTGCGCCGACGGCTGGCCGTCCCTTTCGATCGGCCGGCAGGGCGCCTGTTCCCATCACGGCGGTGTCGCTCCCGCCAGGATCTGGGCCGTCCTGAACTTCTGAAGGCCCCAGACGCAGTCCACCAGCGTCTAACAGGTGGGAACGCTGTCTGCGGAGTGCCTCCCGTTCTCGGGCTCTGGCTCACTTTCCGTGGAGGTCTGACTGAGTGTGATGTCAGTGGCGTGTGGTGGGATGGCCGGACTTTGTTGCCGTGACCTGTTGGGAGTCCGCCTTGATGCCCGTGTACTCGTCTCTGACTCACGCCCTGGCCGAGGCATTGGTCGATGCCCTGTGGTTCATCGACGGCTGTGACGACGAGCAGATGGATCCGGACGACGCTGTCAAGGTTCTGGAGGGCGTCGGCCACCTGATCAGTAAGCTGTCGAGTGGGCAGCGGAGCGAGTTCGTCGATCTCCTGGGGACGATGGCTGAAGCCGAGTCCGACTCGGCGCGGCGGGAGTTCCTGGAAGGGTTCCCGGAAGGCTTCGGGCTCCTTGATGATGCGGTCTGACCTGGGGCTCACGAGTAGAGCAGGACGCGCTTGCGCAGGAGCTCGAAGCCGGCCCGGCCGAACATCTGGCGCTTGAGCATCTTGATCCGGTTGACGTGGCCTTCGACGACGCCGGAGCTCCAGGGCAGGGTGAGGCCGGCGATGACGGCATCGCGGTCACGGTCGATACCAGCGGCGAGAGTGTGCAGGCTGGGGAGGTCGTCTTGCCGGACGGCATCGAGCCACTGCGGCAGCCGTTCGCCCTGGCGCTCGGTGAGCATCTGGCCGAAAGACCGGACGTGACCGGTAAGGGCGTCGAGTTCGGGGCAGTGAACCCGGACCGCCTTGAGCCGAAGACGGTCGGTCTCTGTCAGGGACTCGGGCCGGCGGAGGATCCAGCCGGCGACGACGCGGGGTGAAGGCGGCCGAGCTGTGACGGAGCCGGGAGAGAGCCGCTTCTGCCGGAAGTAGGCGCGAACGCGCTGGTAGCTGCCCTGATAGCCGAGCGGCACAATCTCCTCCCACACGGTCCAGGCCTTCGTGCAGCCCTGGTTCCAGCGGTCGTCCAGGTAGGGCTTGAACGCGTCGAGCTTGGACGGCCGACCCTGCCACTGCCCGTGGAAGAGGTCTTCCGGGGTGGCTGCGTCGGCGAAGAGCTTGACGGTGCGGGATGTCATGTGGAGCTGGCGGCCGATTGCCCTTCGGCTGAGCCCGGCGGCCAGCAGTTCGTGGACGGTCGCGTGCTTGGCGCGGGTGCGGTCGGCGAAGCGGTGGCCGGTGGGCCAGGGCGAGCCGGTCGGGTCTTGGACCATGTCGGGCTCGGGGGCTGGCTGGGCAGGATCGGGTGCCAGGACCCGCAGGCAGCTCCGGTGGTCGGCGACGCATCGCTCGGCGGCCTCGCTCAGGTTGTGCCAGAGATGCCACCTGTCCGCCACCTGCACCGCCTGGGGTGCCCCGACGGTGGCGCCTTCGGCGAAGAACGGTGCACGATCTCGGCAGACCACCTCGATCCCTGGCCGTTTCGCCAGCCAGGCGGCCAGGCTGGATGCCTCCCGGTCGGGCAGCAGGTCCACCGGCCGCCGGCTTTCAACGTCGACCAGGATGGTCCCGTAGTTGCGGCCCTTGCGGGTCGCATACTCGTCGACCCCGACTACCCGTGGAGCCGGAACCTGAGGGTCGGGCAACGCCTCGACCAGCCGTAGCACTGTGCTGCGGCTGACGGGCACTCCTAAGACTCTGGCCAGCCGGGCACCGGCCCGGCCAGCGAGCGCGAGGCCGACCGCGGCCAACGTCGACCGCAGTCGCTCGGTCCGCCTGCCGTAACGACGGGTCAACCCTGACAGCTGTTCCGCGAAGGTCCGCCGTCCGCACGAGATGACCGGGCAGAGGAACCTGCGGACGCGTAAACAGAGTGCGACCTGCCTGCCTCCGCTGGGCACATCAGCGGGAAAGCGCAGGTAGGAGCTGTGAATCCGCCGTGACCAGCTCCCACAATCGGGACAGACGGCCCCGGCCACCGTGCTTCGGGCCTCTATGTGTACCGCCTCGTCGTTCACGTCGACCGACAGCACCGCCACATCGGCGATCGACGGGAACAGTAACTCCTCCAACCGGAGCACCACTTCTTCCACGGGCCGAACTGTCAGCCACACCGCACCCGGTACGGCTCAATTCCGGGCAACTTCGCCAGGGCTCGCTCGCTCGACGACCATCACTCAGCGTGCACACTCCACGGAAAGTGAGCCAGAACCCGTTCTCGTGAACATCGCCCCCGGGCCGATCCGACCGCCTTCCGCGACGGTGAACAAGCGCTGCCGGGCGTCGTGAACATAGCCGCACTCGGGATGCAGACGACTTCGGCAATCCGTGCAGGCGACTTCGGAAGCCGACAGCAGGCGCCAGGCTCGGGTGCGGCACTTCGGCGAGCAGTACACCGAGTCCGTCCGTTTACGCAGCGAGACCGACACCCCGCACACCGGACACAGGCCCTGAGCCCACAGGTACTCGCCCCGGATCACTTGCAGGCCCTCGTACACCGCGCGCTCATAGATCTCGTTGTGGCGCTGGAGATGCCGCCAGTGACGGCTCCGGCAGCCTGTGTCGCAGTAGCGCCGGTTCGGCCCGGCGTCCTTGGGCAGCAGCGCACGGCACTGCTCGCAACGGCGTACCGGCTTTCTCCTCACCCTTACAGCGTCCCGCCCCGGGCGGGTTGCCGGCTACAGGGCCTGCGCGGCGTGGCCGGGGCGGTCGCCCCGGCGGGGGAACGACAAGACGACCACTCCGCCTGCCGGGTCATGGCAGGCGACGCCTCACCATGGGTGACCACGGAGCTTCAGACGCATCACTCATTGTGCACAACCTGATGCCGAAAGTAACGCCCTGGTCAGCCGGCCGGGCCGGACCATATTCTCCAGGTCCGGCCCGGCCCCCGACCCGCTCTGACTGGGGCCGGGCTACCCAGCAGGACGGTGACGCCGGAACGGGGCGTGAGGCGGCGTCGAATGCTGCCGCCGGAAACCGGTACGACAGATGGGACGACGCCGGCCTCTTCCGGCGAGGTGAACCCAGATCCTCACCCGGCAGCGTGGGCAAACCACACCACCGCACAGCCGCCTGAATCCGACTCATCCCTGCGATTACGGCTGCGGCCGCACGGGACGGTTCCGGGACCAGCCGGTGAAGGCTCACCGTGGCGCCGGAACCACCGCCGTGCTGGCTGAACAGACCTCCCCCACACGGCGACCGAGGGCGTCCGAACCGCCTTCACCGTAAAAGTGGTGGGGCCGACCAAGGCAACCCGACCAGGCACATCAATTTCCGGCAACGAGCCCCCACCAGTGCCCGGCAGACCCACTACAAGACCCCACCAGTCCAGGTCAGCGCCATGGTCGGCCCTGATGGCCACCCCGCCAAAATCCCCCGCCCCACCCGCGACCACGAGCCCCACCACCAACGACCGCAGACCTCACCGCAGCCCCGCCAGTCCAGGTCAAGCCGCGCTCCACACATGCGCAGGACCATCCCGCCACTCCACCCACCGCGGATCGTCCAGCACAAGGTCGGCATCGCTGATGCCAGCCTCTTCGAGAAAGACCACCAAATCGCTGTAAGCAACCCCGAGGATCTCGTCACGCCCGTGACGGTGCACACTCACCCGCCGGCCTCCCGAGAGAGACGGCCGATGCACAACAACCGGCGCACTCGCCACCCTCCCAGCCTGCAGTCGACCGAACCCCTCAGCGACCCGGGAGCACCCCTGCGGGTCGCCAGACGTTTCCGCTGCCATTAAATTCGTACACATGATCGATTCATTGCGGGAGAGGGAGCCCGCCGTAACCCAGCCCGAGGACCCGGTACAGGTACGGCCCTGGCGGGAGGGCGACGGGCAAGCACCAACCGTGTGGACGTGGCCACCCACCGATCCGCCCGCCCTGTGGGTGCGCCAGAACGGCAGCTGGAGGTGGGCAAGCGTGACCGCCCGGCAGGAATGGCCCGACGGCCGCACCGCCTACCAAGTCCTGATCGACACCGACGGCACGACCTCCAAGTCGCACCGCATCTTCTGGTGGCCCCACGAGGGACTCCGCGTCGCCCACCGCAGCACTGCGGAGCCAACGACAGAGGCCAGCCGCGGCGGAGACCTGCCCCGCCCGCCACGGCGGTGAGGTTCACCTGACCGCAGATCCGACAACGAGCAGCCTCCGACCAGAATCTGGTCGAAGGCTGCTCAACGAGCTGTGGTCGTGAAGGGCGGTCGCCTACGCGGCGAAAGGCTCCGCAGGGCTTCAGCCGAACGATCTTCCCTGCGGGCTATAGGTGAGGCCCGGGGACACTGTCCCTCCACGTCCACGCTCCCTACAACAGAGCCACATGCCGCTGCATTCCCCGGTACTGACCGTAGATCAGAGCTCGCCCGACTCCTCGCCCGACGCGGGCGTCTCGGAGCGCAGAACCTGCAGGGTCCTTCTCGCAGGCCTTCGCAATGTGCTCCCGGAAGGGGATGACCCTGGGGTTCGTCAGCGCCTCCTGCCGGAGGGCTGCGAGCGCCTCGATCCACTCGACGGCATCCTCGGGCAGGGTGTAGGGCTCCCCGCTCAGACGTAGTGCCGGCCTGGGCGCCAGGGATGTCCGGCCTGCGTCCTGGAGCACGCGGGCGCGGACCACCGTTTCAGTGCGCTGGACGATCTCGCGTACCCGGTCAGAAGTTCGGCCCCCCTCGCTCACCCCGCGCCGGACCGGGGAGGCGGGACCTCCCGGTGCTGGTACGAACGAGGCGTGGTTCAGCGAACGTCGGCGCAGGTCGGGTCGCTGGAAGGCAATGCGGCAGCAACGTTCAGCAAGCAGATGCGGACCATCTGGCTCAAGCGGGCCAGGTGCAGGGCCGATGCGTCGTCGTAGATGAGCACTCTGAGGGCATCGACGCGAAGCTGGTCGTCTTCCCCGAGGCGTGGAAGGCTGGCAAGGAGCTCGTACGACGGGCGTGCGGTGGCCGCGGCTTCGATGTCCGCGAGCCGCAGCCGCGGCACCAGCGCCTCGGTGCCGGCTTCTCCCTGAGCGACCGCGTCCAGGACGAGTGCGTGGATGCTCAGGGTGAGCAGTGTCTTCAGCAGAGCTTCGGCGGTGGCGGGGTCCATCGACCAGGTCCGGAACCGCTCGAGGCGGTCGACGCGTTCCCCGGGGATGCTGTCCACGGCCTCCAGGATCCGCTCGCTGCACGTCACACACGCCGTCCAGACGTCCACGGTGGTGGTTCTCGCCTTCGTCGATCGAATTAAGGGTTGCGTGGGGGTCAGAGGCAGCGGGCATTCAGGACGGCTCCGCTCACGTCCGCGTTCGCGGTCTCGCCGTAGTAGATGGAGCCGGCCACGCGTGTGCGGTAGCTGTACAGCGGATCCGAACTCCGGTACTCGCAGGTGAAAGAAGCCGTGGTCGTCCGGTACGGCAGCGGGCAGGCGTACTGGCGGCTGGACTGCGCCACGGTGAGCCACCGGCCCGGGCCGGGATTGTACCACTCGATCTCCGACTCGCTGTTGCACGAGAACGGCGCATGAGGAGTGCAGCTCTTGATCCCACCCACGCCGGTCATCTTGTTGGCGCTGTAATTCGGCTTCTCCGCACGGTAGGTACAGAAGACTGTGTCACTCGCCGCGGCTGCACCGTCCAGGGATGCCGACACCTCCTGCTCGACGGGACCAGAATCTGGCTCATCGACAGCTCTGGCGACGGTAGGCCCGAGCGCTAGGAGCGCCGCCGACCCGGCAACGGCACTTCGTTGCATCCGGCCTCTTCGGGACATCAAGGAGTCCTCCTGGCGACAGAGATCACGTGCTGCCGTACTTGATCGCAGTTCACGCTAGGAGTGGACCCTCGGCTTCAGTAGGTACGTTCCAGTCAGTTGGTGATCTAGTCGGGTGTTTGAGGACGGATCTGCGTGCGGCCACCGTGTTTGATCGGGGCCGATCGCATCAACCGTCGCCGGGTAACGTCTCGTCCTGGCCTGCCGGGGGCTCGGAGCGCAGGACTTCCAGCGTCTTCTCGCAGGCCTTCGCAATGTGCTCCCGGAAGGGGATGACCCTGGGGTTTGTCAGTGCCTCCTGCCGAAGCGTTCGGGGTGGCGGGCGTATGCCTCGGCGAGGGTGACCGCGCGCTGGTCGCGGACCTCCTCGGCGGTCCCGAAGTGGACGGATGCGGGTGTGTGCCAGCCGATACCCGAGTGCCGGTGCTCATGGTTGTAGTACGCGATGAACGCGTCGAACCACTCGCGGGCGTGGGCCAGCGAATCGAACCGTTCGGGATAGTCCGACATGTACTTCGTGGTCTTGAACTGGGCCTCGCTGTAAGGGTTGTCGTTGGAAACCTTCGGCCTCGAGTGCGACCGCGTCACGCCCAGATCGATCAGCAGCTGGGAGACTTTCTTCGACGTCATCGAGGTGCCGCGGTCCGCGTGCACGGTCTGGGGCACGATGCCGTTGCGGGCGATGGTCTCTCGGATCAACTCCTCGGCCCGCACTGCCGATTCGGCTCGCTCGACGGTGTGGCCGACGATGTACCGGCTGAAGATGTCGATGATGACGTAGGCGTGATACCAGTTGCCCTTGGCCGGTCCGGCCAGCTTGGTGATGTCCCAGGTGAAGACCTGTGAGGGGGCGGTGGCGACCAGTTCGGGCACGGCCTTGGCGGGGTGGGTGGCCTGGCGGCGCCGCTCGCCGGACTGGCCTTTGTCGCGCAGGATCCGGTACATCGTGGAGACCGAGCAGTGATAACGGCCGGCGTCCAGTTCACGGGCCCAGATCTGGGCGGGTGGCAGTTCCGCGTACTCTGCGCTGTTCATCAGCTCCAGTACCGCTGCACGCTCTTCATCGCTCAGAGCCGACGGCTGCGCCTGGACGCAGGAGCGGGGTGCGCGGGCCGCAGGGGGCTTCAGCCTGCGGTAGTGGGTGGCCCTGGAGCGGCCGGTCAGCCGGCACGCGGCCGTGATGCCCAGCTGGTCCTCGACGCCGGTGAACGCGGTGTCCACCACCGGATCGACGGCGTGCTTCAGTCCGTGCTCTCGGAGATCATCGCCAAGAGCGCGGACGCTTTTCCCATCACCTCGAGTGCGGCCCTGTTCCGGGCCAGGTCCTTCTGCAGCCGCTCCACCTGCTGCCGCAGCTTCTCGTTCTCCACCTCCGCGGCGGACTTCTTCGCACGGGCCGGGCTGGTCCGGCGATCGACCAGGTTCTCCAGGGCCCCGGCATCCCGGGCGGCCCGCCACTCCTTGACATGCGAGTGGTAGAGCCGTTCCCGGCGCAGGACCGCACCCTTCTCGTTCCGGGGCGAGGCGTCGTACTCGGCGACGATCCGCAGCTTGTACTCCGAGGTGAAAGTACGGCGCTTCGGCCTCGGCGCCGGGTCGGACCCGACGGACTCAGTGCTGGGCATAAAGAACGGTTCTCCTGTCGCGCCCTCTCAGGCTAACCCCGCAGAACGGGACGTCTCACCCAAGGCTGACAGAGAGGGGGACGCGACCACTGCCCGAGCGACCCGGTGCAGCAGTGTGTCGCCGGGCGTCCCCAGTTCCGCCTGCTGCCACCGGTCCTCACCACGCCTGTGCCGCGCAACACGTGCAGCCGTCTTTGTTGAGACCTGCTCCAACAGCGTGGAAGTCGCCGATTTCCACTGTGGGGAGGCTCGAGGACCCTTCCGACGATGCTGCCAGAGCGCCGCCCCACCCAACATGGCCAGCACCGCCCCTGCGATCATCAGCTGTTTCCGGTCGCTGAGCTGCTTCACGACTGCTTCGATCACATGGCTGGTCACTCTGGCCACGACGCTGAACGCACGCTCCAGGTCGGCCATCTCGCCCTCCGTCACCCCTACGTCCCCCAGGGCCGAACGCAGGGCGATCCAATCCTTGGACGCCAGCCCGCTGGCGACCAGGTCCTTGTCGGTCCCGATGATGACCACCGGAGCGATCACCCCAGCCAGCAGCAGCATCGGCACATCGGAGACGTCCCGCTCGGCGAGGATCTTCGCCTCGGGGGTCATCGGCAGGCCGGCGGCGTCAACGACGTACAGGACGGGCACGTACTGGGACTGCCACATCTCCAGCGCCCGCCCCAGGTCAAACCGGCCGCCCTCGCGATGCCGGTCGGCCAGCACCCGCGGCACCTCCTCCCACACATGAACCGGGATCAGGCACCGCACCGTCGCCGCCCGCGCCCCAGCGACGAACGACGACGGATCCGACCGCTTGGTGGCCGCGATGATGTCCGTGGTCAGTACGGAGGTGTCCAGCAGTGCGCGGCGCAGCGGCCCGCGAGCGTACAAGGTGCGCCGTACGGCCGACGCCAGTTCGTCCATCTGCGCATCATATTGCGGGAGTTGGCCGGTTCGCGCGGAATTCCGACGCCATGCGCAAGCGGCATGCGCCCTCCGGGGCGCCGCGGCGACGGACACCAGCGCCGACCACCCGAGCCCCCTCTCCCGCCCTCGGACCTGACGGGGGCAGCGCCGCACGAGCAATGCGGCAGCCGAACCCCGCCGCCGGGCCTGTCGCCTGTGGTAGAGGCCATGATCACCGGCTCAGCGTTAACCGCTGTACCGATGTCATCTACCCTGCAAGGCGACCGGTGTTCGTCGTCGGCGTAGCTCGGAGGCAGCGCCAGACGGATCAGGCCCGTGGTGCCCCGGACGCTTCCCGCCAGCGGGCGAGGGCCGAGCGTGTGTCGACTGTGTTCTTGTGGTCGGGTCCCAGTACGCGCTCTTGGTCGGTGAGCAGGTTCTCCAGCTCGGCCACCGCCGTGGCCGGCGCCCCCATGGTGCCTCGCAGTTGGGCCAGTTCGTGGCGCATCGACATCGTCTCCGGGTGGTCCGCGCCGAGGCGTGTGACCCGGCTCGCGAGGACGGTTTCGAGCTCTGCCGCTGTCGCTGCCGTGTCGCTGAGGAGCAGATGGAGTTCCGCGAGCCGATTGCGGGTGGCGAGCGTGTCGCGGTGGTCGGGCCCGAACATCTGCACCCGTTCGGGCAAAAGGGTCTCCAACTCGGCTGCCGCTCCGGCGATGTCGCCGGCCTTTGCGCTCCAGTGAGCGAGGTTGTGCCGCGCGACCGACACATCGCGGTGATCTGCGCCGAGGACCCGGACCATGTCGTCCAGGACCGCCCTCAGCGTGACCACCGCGGTATCCGGATCTCCCGCATCGCCCAGCCAGAACCCCAGGTTCCCGCGGATCTGCAGGGTCTCCCGGTGATCTGTACCGAGTGCCCCGGCGATGACCGGGAGCAGTTCCTGCAGACGGGCGATCGCTCCTGGGACGTCGCCAGCCTTGCCCTGCCAGTAGGCGAGTTGGTCGGCGATCACGAAGGCGGTCGGGTCGTCGCGTCCGAACACGCGGATCCAGTCGTCCAGGACGGCGCCAAGTTCCAGTACGGCGGCTGCCGGGTGGCCCGCCTGACCGCGGTGGTAGCCGAGGGTGTGGCGGGCGGAGAGGGCGATCGGGTGGTCGGGGGCGAGCGCCCGGGACGCCTCGGCGACCACCGCTTCGCCGATCATCTGGGCCTCCTCCAGGTGACCGGCGTCGCTGAGGTGGTCGACGAGCCGGTTACGCAGGACGAATGTGTCCAGATGGCCGCTGCCGAGCTGTTGGTCCGCTTCGGCGGCGAGGCGGCGGGTGAACTCGATGCCCACGCTCAGCAGCGCCCCATCCTTCAGGCTCCGAGCCATTCGCAGCAGCACCGGATGTACACCCTCGGCTCGGTCCCACAGCGCCTCGGGCACGGTGCGGTGGATCGCGGAGGTGCTGGACCGTAGCAGCTGTGCGTCCGCGCTCCGGTAGATCTCGGGCCAGACGTCCACGAGCGCCCCCGCGGCCGCTCGGGCCGTTGCGGTGAGCTGGTCCGGCGGCAGGGCTTCTCGCACTACACGCTGCACCAGCGCGTGAACCCGGACCATCGAGGCCCGGTGAGTAACGAGACTGAAGCGGTGCAGGGTGCGCAGCCCGTCCCGGACGTCCGAGCCGTCCAACGGACCGGCGTCGTCGGGCAAACCAGCGCCGGTGAATTCGACGGCGCGCTCCGTCGTGAATACCGACTCGGGGATGCCGTCCGGATCGAGCACTGCGGCCAGACCCAGCACCCGCCGGGCCAGGCCAGCACGGGCGGAACGGTCGGCGGCCTCGATCGACAAGGCCCAGGTCGTGGCTACCGTACGGGATGTGCCGTCGAACAGTGCGTGCTCGTCCGGGAAAAGACGGGCCAGGTTACGGCGCCGGTCTGCGAAGCGGCGGCGGTAGCCGGCACAGGTGAGGTCCTGGTCGATCATGTATGCCGCGGCATGGCTCAGGGCCAGGGGGAGCAGTCCCAGGTCGGCGGCGACCCCCTCGACATCGTCCGCAAGCTCAGCCGGCA
This sequence comes from Streptomyces sp. NPDC005784, assembly GCF_042871525.1. Taxonomy (NCBI): domain Bacteria; kingdom Bacillati; phylum Actinomycetota; class Actinomycetes; order Kitasatosporales; family Streptomycetaceae; genus Streptomyces; species Streptomyces sp. NPDC005784. The sequence continues at coordinate 26,601 of NZ_JBIAIQ010000050.1, read as the reverse complement.
GCCGTGCGGTCAGATAGCCGCCCGCCTCCTGCTCAGTGAACACCCCCACCCCCACAAGCTTTCGGCCGGCCAGCAGGGTGGCGTCCCGGCGCCGGGAGGTCACAATGGTGCACCCGCCGGGCCCGTCGGCGGGCCAGAGATCCTGGACGGCAACCGCGTCTGCTACGTCGTCTAGGACGACCAAGTAGCGTTTCCCGCTCTGCTCCAGCCAGACCAGAAAGCGGGTGGCGGCCTGCTCTGTAGTTTCCCCGTCAGTGCCGAGTATGAGGTCCTTGGCGGCCTGCGCATAGCTGGACACGATGGCGTCCCGGCTGTAGGCGGAGACCCACAGGAGCAGGTCGAGGTCGCCTGCCTCCCACCGGCGCCTGGCGAACTCCGCGGCCAGCTGGGTCTTGCCGACTCCGCCCATCCCGGCGAGCACCGCTGTGCCGTTCAGCGCGAGGGCTGCATCCAGCGCCGCGCGAGCGGTCCGCTGCTGGAACGCTTCTGCCTGGTGCGGCCGCGCCCCGACCTGGTGCGGAAACGATGCGGGGGTGCGGGTGCGCGGTGCCTCGTGCAGATGGAGCTCGTCGATCTTGCCGACCGCGACAGAGCCGTCGCGAGCCTCGATCCGCAGATCACCGACCACCGGCGCGCCGAGCGGGCCGTCGGGCCGGCCGTCGTCCGTGCCGTCGTTCGGACCGGCAGGGGGTGGGCTCGGGGGAACCGGTCCGTTCAGCCCTGGGACGGATCCGGCTGGGAAGGGTGACCGATGCTCACGCCCCCGTGGATCACGATGGCGGCGAGCGAAGACCGCTCGGCTCGGTTGCTGATGTCGCCGCCCGCTGCCACACCGCCCGCCGCAGCGGACACCCCGCCCCTGGCCGGGGCGTGCTCGGCTAGGAGGTCCCGCAGTGCCGCGGCGATCCGCAGGCGCTCCGCGTCGTTCAGGCTCTCCAGCGCGGTCTCGAACCGGGTCTGCCAGGAGGACATCTCATGGTTCCTCACCCGCTCCAACCCGTCGGCCCCTTCCGCTCGCAGTGCGGCCGCCGTCCGGTCGAGGCGCTCCAGCTCCGCCTGCTCGCGCCCATTGTCGCCACGCCCGAACCATCGGGCCACCGCCTGCCGCAAGGCCCCCCACGCATCCGTCCCGGCGGCTGACACCACCGCTGTGCCCCCAGCGGCGGCGAGCGCTGCCAGCTCAGCCCCGATCATGAACGTCCCCCTTCATTCACTTTCGCCCCAGTCACTATCACCTTGAGGGCCAATACTCCCAAAAATTATGAATGGAGACTAGATCTGAACGCGAGCGCTTCGATCGTCCCGTCGTGGCTGGCACCCCTCCTCAACTACGGCACAATCAAAATCCGGCTTGTCAACGAGACTGGCGGTGTGCACAGCAACAGGCCGCTGGTGATGACGGATAGTCACCGCCGCGCTCTGCAGAACCGAGAACTCGCGACAGTTGAATACGCGAGCCCACCAGTACCGAGGCCGGATGAGGGGGGGAGACCTCAAGCCCGCCGTGGGCAAACTAGACGTCAACTGCGCGTGACGGACACCAGCAGCCCGGCGACGGTGACCATGAGCGCCATCGTGGCCAGAGCGCCAGCAAGCGGCGCGCACCAGGACGGCCGGTACAGCAGCAGGACCATCACACCGGTGCCAACGAGCAGGGTGACGACGGTCAGCAGGAGGGCGACGAGGAGAAAGGTCAGCGGCACGTCCGGTCTGCCTTCCACGCGGCCGCCTCCGCGGCGCGCTCGGCGTACTGGGTGCCGAGGCGCTTGAGCTTGCGGCGGACTCCGTCCCCCACCGCCGCGGCATCTCGACCATGAAGCTCAAGCCGTCCCGGCCCTGGTGAAAGGGGCGGTTCTGGCGAACCCGCCCGTGGGAATCCACCGCTTCACATCCTCTGGACGCTGTTGTGCTGCCCAACCCGCACACCATCGCTGCCGAGGTGCAGAGGCGGTCGTTGCGGGGCTAGCGACTGATCTGACAGACGGCAAAGGACTTGGTAGAGATCACTGTCGGGTTCGGACCAATGGAGAGTGTCTGTGTCTCCAAGGATCCTGCCGGAATTGCTGCGCTCGGGCATAGGCCGTCTACGACGATGCGGGCCCCGCCCAGGTCAGGAACCGACTTCTCGGCCGCGCTCTGAATCCCTTGAGAACCAGCCGGGCCCTGCTCACCGGCCCGTCCTCGAGGTCCTGCGGGGCCTTGCTCCCCACGCAGCAGGCCACCGGCCTGTACGACACCCAACGGCAATGAAGCGCCGAGAACCGCGCCGAGGGCGCCCATCAGCAAGGATTGCGCAGAGCCGTGCGCGGCTACTCCAGTCACGGCCGGAGTGTAGGGGTTCTGAACAGAACCCACACCTATGACTTCCTGGTCGACGGCCTCGCCGCCCGGCTCAAAGTTGAAAGCGGCGAAATTCGCCGTCGCTCGGGCGGCGGGATTCCCTTGGATCCGCGATCGCTCCCGGAGACCGACTGCCTCGGCGCCGCCTTCGCCCGCACCTTCATCGGGCTGTGCGTCAGACTACTGACCCACAAACGCGAGGGCTCCGGCCGCCGTGCGCGGCCCCGCCGAAGCCGCTCGGCATGTCGCTGGCCGAAGACCGACCGAAGCTGCCTTCGCGTGGCAGGCCGGATGGGACCCCGCACGACGGCGGCGGACGAAACCCTGGTCGCTTTCAGACCGCTGTCAGGCCGGGCACGTCGACGTCGTGCGAGCCCGGCGTGAGGTACTCGGTCAATGATCGGCGGACGTACACCTGCTCGTCCTCGCCCCGGAGATCCGTGGCGACGTCCAAGTCGGCGTGGGTGAGATCGATGACCCAGTCGGTGACTCGTTGCGTTCCTCCAGTGCGTCCAGGGTCGCCCGCAGCCGCAGGCGTTCCTCTCCCTGCGCAGCGCGGCGTGCGCGGTTCACGGCGCGGGCGATGCAGGCCTGTCCGGCGCGGAGGAAGTCACGGTAGGCCTGTCCGCCCGTGCGGAGGCGTTCGGCGGCCTGGTCTGGGGTGAGGGCTCCCCTGCTGCGTTCGGCGAGCGCTGTGACCAGGTGGGCTTCCTGCTGCTGGCGGTGCGCGTCGTGGCGGGCCACGTCTTCGGCGTAGGGCATGTCGGGGTGGTGATCGGTCAGGCTGCGTCCTTCTTGCGTCCAGTCGCGGGCCCAGGCGTCGGGATGGCGAGGTCCCCAGGTCTCCGCGAACAAGTACCGTCCGCCGGCGCCGACCTGGAGGAGATCTGCGGCGATACCGGCCGGGCTGCGGCCGCCGGGGATCCAGGCAAGCGACGTCCACCCGGACTCCGGCTCCCACACCTTCAGTTCGTACCGCGGAGGGTGCTTCTCCTGCGGGCACCAGGCAGGTTCCGGGGTCGGGTCGGCGGAGGCGGGGCGGCCCGGAAGCCAGGTGTCGAACGCCAGGCGCGGCACGACCGGCCGGTCGGGTGCCGCATCCGCGTGGTGCATTCGTGCGGGCAGGACAGACAAGTCGGTGGTGGTGTGCTGCCAGACCTCGGCCCGCAGGTATCCGCAGTCGCCGCCCGCAGGCCGCTGGACCGCGGTGTCGGCGGTCTGCTCCTGGACGTGCCCGCCAAGTCGCTGCCCGCGCTGGTGGAATGGGCCCTGGGCGAGGCGCAGTTGGGGGCACAGCGGCTGCACGGTTCGGGCAAGGACGCCGACCCGCTGCTGGTCCTCACCTCCTCGGCGTATGAGCGCTATGGCCTGCCCGCCCAGCTGCCGGAGTCGGCCAGGCTGGCCGGGGGGCTCCCGGAGGGCCACAAGGTCCTGGGTCAGCTCGAGCGCGCCGAGTGGCAGCTGACCAAGCGGGGGCTGGGGCCGTGGGCGCGGATCTACCGCCCCGTCCACGGGGGCCGGCGCCATTATGTGCAGCTGTGCATCCCCTCCTGGCACGCCCTCGACGACCGGGCCTGGGGCCACGCTGCGCGGCTTGGTCCGGCGGAGCTCGCGCGGGTGCTGGGGGTGTACGCGCAGCGGGTCGTGACGCCGGTGGGGACCACCGCGGTGACGGGGCTTCACCTGATGACGGCGCTCAACCCTGCGACCCGGGCGAGCGAGCCGGACGCGGACGGCAAGCGGCACCGCGAGGTGCGGCCCGGATCGCTGGGGACCGAGGCTTTGGATCCGGCGCCGTGCGAGGCGACCGATGGCCACCCCGTGCTCGCGCACCTGCCCCGCTTCCACGTGCGCGGCCCCGACGAGAAGCTGTTCGAGGAGGCCTACGACTGGGCGCGGGAGATGACGGACGCCGAGTGCATGCAGCACTGTCTGGTCGGCATCGACGTGAACCTGGCGTTCGGCGCGGCCGCCAACGGCGCGGTCGTGGGCCTGTCCACCCCGCCCGTCCACGTCAGCCGTCCGGCCTTCGACGCGGCGGTGCCCGGCTCCTGGCTGGTCGACCTCTCCCACGTCGATGCGTCCCGGGTGAAGGTCGGCAAGCAGTGGCGCGACCTGGACGGCGACCTGCTGCCCAGCGCGTTCACCCCGAGTGGCGAACTCCCCACGGGACCGGCCTGGTACGCCACCCCGACCGTCGCCTACGCCGTCGAACTCGGCTACCAGGTCGCCCCGCTGGAAGCCTGGCTGCGCCCGGACAGCGGCCGCTACCTCGACGGCTGGCACAAGCGGCTGCGGGACGCCTACATCGCCACCATGACGGATCTGGGCGGCGCGCAGCTGCGCGAGCATGTCGTAGAGAATGCCTTCGACCACAACGTGGAATCCGGCGTCCAGGGCGTAGCGGGCGGTCAGGTCGATCAGGCCGATGTTCGCGGCACCGGGCCGGTCGCACTCCCGGAGCACGATGCGGTGGAGGTTGTCCTGGCCGACCAGGGCCAGGCCGCGGCCGAACTGCTCACGCAGGCCGGCCGCGACGGACGACTTCCTTGAGGCGCTGTTGCCGCAGACCACGGCCAGCCGGGTTTTTTCGGTGGCCACCATCAGGGCCCTCACGTTAATTCTTCTTTGGCGACCCGGACTCGCGCAGTACCTGCGCCCTGGGCAGAACGGCACCCACGCCGGCCGCGGCTGGCGTGACGGTCGGCGGGCCGTACGGGCGTGGGCCCCGTGAGCGTCAGCGGGCCGTGCCGAAGTCCTGCGTCCAGTAGTTGCCGGGCTGCGCCACCCCCACACCGATCTCCTTGAAGCCGCAGTCCAGGATGTTGCGCTTGTGGCCGGCGCTGGCCATCCAGCCCGCCATGACCTGCTCGGGCGTGGAGTACCCGTACGCGACGTTCTCGCCGTAGGTGCTCCAGAGGTAGCCCGCGCGCGTGATCCGCTGTCCCGGGTCGGACCCGTCGGAACCGGTGTGCGACATGGTGTTGTGGCTCGCCATGTCCGCGCTGTGGGCTTGGGCGGCCTGCGAGAGCTTCGCGTTCAGGGCGAGCGGGGAGCAACCGACCTTGGCGCGCTCGCTGTTGACCAGGGCAACCACGCGGGCGACGGCGGCGGACGCGGGGGTCGCTGTGCCTGCGGCGGGAGCCGTGATGGTGGGCGGCTTCGGTGAGGGGGCGGTCGTCGAGGGGGGCACGGCGGTCGGCTTCGGCGCGGCGGCGGTCCTCGTCGGGGCGGGCGGGGTGGTCGCCTTCGAGACGGGCGCCTTGGACTTCTCCGGGGCGGGCGCCTCAGTCCTGGGAGAGGTCGTCGGCGAGGCCGAGGGCGAAGCCGTCGCCAAGGGCTTCGCGGTCCGGACGTCCCGTCCCCGGTGCCCGTCCCAGGACGCCTTCCTCCCGTCCGTCCGGTGTCCGTCCCAGGACGCTTTCCTCCCGTCCGTCCAGGGACCGCTGGACGTGGCGGTGATGGCCTCGGCTCCTTCGTCGCGCATGCACGCCATGGCGGCCGACGGCACCGCCACCGCGCCCATCGCCAGGACGGCGACGACTATGGGCCGGCGGCGCGTCTTCCTGCCGTGCTTCCGGTGGTTCCTCATGCGGACCTCGTTCGGTCGACTCTCCTTGCGCCTCCGGCGGGCTCGGTTTCGCACAGACACTGTGCTTGACCTGCGGGGACGCCTTGCGGGGCCGTCATTGTTAAAAGCCGCGGGAGGGCACGACAACGGGGGCTTCAACTATCTCGCCTAGTAGGCGAGGGCACCCTTGAATCCGGCCCGAGATTGTGCCGGGCCGCCGCGCCGGACGCCGCCGGCTCCTCACACTCCGTCAGAAGGGCGGCAGAGGCGGTCCGGCGGCTCCATGCCGGTGACCCGGGCCGGTGACCCCGGCCGAGATGCCGCGTATGCCTGCTTCCATATGCCAGATCCGCCTATATCAGCCACACGCCACGTACTATCGCGGCACGTTGATGAGGACCGGGCACGTGAGGGATGTCACTGACTTTCCCCACAACCCTTTCAGTGCCCGGCGTGCGGGGGGGGCAGGCGGCAATGACCGTGCACAGGAGCGCGTCGAGGTCGCCAGCGTAGATGCCGTGACGTCGTCGACCACACCTACCGCCAGGCCATCACCGCCGCCGCCAGCGGCTGCCGGTGGATCCCGATCCCCCGATGCCCGGAGTACGTCTCTTTTCAGCCATTCCCCTATAACGCCCCTGCACGGAAAGGTACTTCCGTACGGGAGCACGCGCCTGACATCTTGCATCCACCACTCGTTTCGTACGGCCCCGCCGGTGCCCTCAGCACGGCCGGGCCGTCTCCGGAGGACGCATTGATACCCCACACATCCAGCCGTACTAGACGCACGCTGGTCCTGGCGGCCACGCTCGGCGCCGCCCTCGCGTTCGGCGCCCCGGGCGCCCTCGCGGGCACGCTCCCCATCGACCCCTCCTCCGTGCCAGCCGCCAAGGCCCACGCTCCGGCCGCCGTGCCGGCTTCCCAGAGTGCGACCTGGGTGGCCGGCACGCGTGCCTACCTCGTGATCACCGCCCCCGGTGACAGTTCGGCGGTCCGCTCCGCGATCGCGACCAACGGCGGCACCGTCTTCTCGAACTTCGACGCCATCGGCGTGATCGTCGCCCACTCGGCGTCCAGCGAATTCGCCGCCACCATGCGCGGCGTCGCCGGCGTGCAGCAGGTCGGCGCCACGCGCACCTCGGACGTCCCGGCCGACGCCTACAACCCGGCGCTCCCGGCCAATCCGGCCCAGACCTCGACCCCGGCCGGAGAACCGGTCCGGGCCGACATGAGCCAGATCAAGGCCGACCAGGCCTGGGCCGTGAACCCGGGCTCCGCCTCCGTCACAGTCGGCATCCTGGACACCGGTGTGGACGACCAGCACCAGGACCTGGCGCCCAACTTCAACGCGGCCGACTCGGTCTCCTGCGCCTACGGCAAGCCCGACACCCGTGTCGGCGCCTGGCGGGACGTCGACACGCACGGCACCCACGTAGCGGGCACCATCGCCGCGGCCAAGAACGGCAAGGGCGTCGTCGGCGTGGCCCCCGGGGTGAAGATCTCCGCGGTCCGGGTCGCTGAGCCGGGCAACTCCTTCTTCTTCGCCGAGAACACCATCTGCGGCTTTGTCTGGGCCGGTGACCACGGCTTCAAGGTCACCAATAACAGCTACTACACGGACCCGTGGCAGTTCAACTGCCCGGACAACATCGACCAGGTCGCCATCATCGAGGGCGTCAAGCGCGCCCAGGAGTACGCCGAGGGCAAGGGCTCCCTCCAGATCGCCGCCGCGGGCAACGAGAACTACGACCTCGCCCACAAGACGACCGACTCCGCGAGCCCGAACGACTCGACGCCGGTCACCCGCACGATCACCAACGCCTGTCTCGACATCCCGACCGAGCTGCCGGGCGTGGTCACGGTCGCGGCCAACGGCACGGGTGTCACCAAGGCCTCGTTCTCCAACTACGGGCAGGGCGTCATCGACGTCGCGGCGCCGGGCAGCAACGTGTACTCCACCGTCCCCGGCGGCGGCTACGGCAGCAAGAGCGGTACCTCGATGGCCACCCCGCACGTGGTCGGCGTGGCGGCACTCATCGCCAGCGCCAACCCGGGCATCACCCCGGCGCAGATCCGCGCCAAGCTGGCCGCCCAAGCCAACGACATCGCCTGCCCCTCGGACAGCCGCTGCACGGGCACGACGGCCAACAATTCGTTCTTCGGCGAAGGACAAGTCGACGCCCTCAAGGCCGTCGGGACCACCCCGCCGCCTGGTAAGTACTTCGAGAACCTCGCGGACTTCGCCATCAACGACAACGCGACCGTGGAGAGCGCAATCGCCATAACCGGCGTGACCGGCAACGCCCCGGCCACCCTCAAGGTGGGTGTGGACATCAAGCACACCTACATCGGTGACCTGAAGGTCGACCTGGTGGCGCCGGACGGCACCGTCTACACGCTGCACAACCACGCCGGCGGCAGCGCCGACAACATCGCCCAGACCTACACCGTGAACGCCTCCTCGGAGGTCGCGAACGGCACCTGGAAGCTGCGCGTCAACGACAACGCCGCCTCCGACACAGGCAAGATCGACGCCTGGAACCTGACCTTCTAGTGCTGTGACCGCGTAGGTTCGCCGGGTTGGTGCTCATGGTCCTCGTGCCGGTTGGATGTGACGACACGTCCGATCGGCGCGGGGAGGCGGGATGGCACAGCCGGTCAGGGTCCGTACGTTGACCAAGCAGGAGGGGCAGAAACTGCTGCGGATCGTGCGACGGGGCAGCACCAGCACGGTGCAGTTCCGCAGGGCGATGATGCTGCTGGCCTCAGCGGGCGGGAACACCGTGCCGGTGATCGCGCGGCTCGTGCAGGCGGACGAGGACACCGTCCGGGACGTGATCCACAAGTTCAACGAGATCGGGCTGGCCTGTCTGGCCCCTCGGTGGGCGGGAGGCCGTCCCCGCCTGCTCAGCGATGACGACGAGGACTTCGTCATCCAGATGGCCACCACCTGCCCGGCCAAGCTCGGCAAGCCCTTCACCCGCTGGTCGATCCGGAAACTCGCCGATCACCTGCGCCGCGACCTCGCCCGCCCGATACGGATCGGCCGCGAGGCCCTGCGCTGCCTACTTGCCAGCCGCGGGGTCACATTCCAGCGCACCAAGACGTGGAAGGAGTCCATCGACCCGGACTTCGACGCCAAGCTGGACCGCATCGAGTACGTGCTCCACGAGCGCCCGGACCGGACCTTCGCCTTCGACGGGTTCGGGCCGCTGGGCATCCGCCCGACGGCCGGGGCCTGCTGGGCCGAGCGGGGCAGGCCGGACCGGTTGCCGGCGACCTATCACCGCACTCACGGGACCCGTTACTTCCATGGCTGCTACTCGGTCGGCGACGACACCCTGTGGGGCGTCAGCAGACGCCGCAAGGGCATCGGCCCGACCTGGGCCGCGCTCAAGAGCATCCGTGCGGCCCGCCCGGACGGCGCCCCGGTCCATGTGATCCTGGACAATCTCTCAGCCCACAAGAACGGGCGTATGCGCCGCTGGGCGACGAGGAACAAGGTCGAGCAGTGCTTCACCCCGACGAACGCGTCCTGGGCCAACCCGATCGAGGCACACTTCGGGCCGCTGCGGCAGTTCACCCTCGCCAACTCCCACCACCCCAACCACACCGTCCAGACCCCCCAGTTGCACCGCTATCTGCGATGGCGCAACCAGAACCCCCGCCACCCCGACGCCCTGGCCGCACAGCGCCGCGAACGCGCCCGCATTCGCAGCGAGAAGGGATTTCGCTGGGGCGGACGCCCCCCTCGCAGCCGCAGCCTGAACTCAAGTGTGCCCTCGCATCACCTTCGCCAGAACAGGTGATGCGTCACGCCACTCGGGCTGGGCACGACCTCCAGGTGGAACTTGTCGAGCAACTCATCGGGGAACTCCCAGAGGCGCAGTCCAGACCCGAGCTTTACCGGCGAGACCGCCACATGCATGGTGTCGACGAGGTCAGCATCAAGGAACTGCCGGATGGTGGTAACCCCACCACCGAGCCGGACATCCTTGCCCTGCGCCGATTCCCGCGCCCGTTCGAGGACCGTGGCCGGGCTGCCGTCGACGAAGTGGAACGTGGTGTCGGAGAGCGTGAACGACGGACGCTTGTGGTGGGTCATGACGAACACCGGCGTGCGGAACGGGTGCTCCTCCCCCACCAGCCGAGCCACTCATGGTCCTGCCAGGGCCAGCACTGGGGCCCGAACTTGTTGCGGCCCATGATCTCGGCACCAATGTTGCGTGCGAAGTCCCGCGTGAAGTAGTCGTCGAGGCCCCGGCTCCCCCAGGATCCGTGCGCATGGGCCAGCTCGCCGTGGCGCCGGCCCGGGCGAACAGCCTCTCGGGTGTCCGAGGCCTGGGTCAGGGGTTCATGCGGGTATTCGGACGACTGGTTGGTGCTGTTGCTCATCCCGGTGATCCTGTGGGTGCCGCTCGGGCCCTTCGTCATGGGCGCTTTGGGGACGTGGTGCGCCCTCGGACCTGGCTGGCGGCCGCGGTTGTTGTCGGTGCTGCTGCCGCTGGAGCCGACGGGGTTCCCGGTGATCCTCCAACTGCGGGACCCCACCTTGAGCGATCCGATCTGGAGGGACGACTTCCTGGGCACGATCTACGTCTGCGTCCTGGGCGTCACTGTGCTGCCCTGGTTGCTCGGCTACGGGGTCACACGTGTGACGCGCACCCTGCGCGCCCGCCGGAGCAAGGCATGAGGTGACGAACAGTGCCACTGCCCTTTCCGTCGCACGCCGCCGTGATGTCGTTGAAGATAGGGCGGCCTCACTGGTCCGACGGCGTCGCGCTGGTGGTCGGGTGCACCGCGCCGGACCTCGCCTACGCGGTGGGCGCGCCCTGCCGACGTACGGGCACACCTGGGCCGGACTCGCCCTGTGGGGCGTCCCCTTGAGTGTCGTCGCCACGCTGCTCATCCGGCGGGTCGGCCCCTGTCGTCGCCCGGCACCTGCGGGGCTGGTGGCGTGAGTACGGAGTCCTGGGGCAGGTGCGCCATCGCTGGTACGTCACCGTGATCTCGGCGTGGCTCGGCGCGGTCACCCACGGGCTCTGGGACGACGTCACGCACGGCGGCCGGCCGGGACGTCACTGGGCTTCGCCGTACTCGGGAGTCCCATGGTGCCCGGCATACCGTGGTGGATCGGCCCTGCACAGGCGTCCACGCCGGCCGGAATCGTCGGCTGGGTCTGGGCGACCGTCCCCATCGGGCGTCGCGGGCTGCTGAGGCGCTGCACGGCTCGCCTCCACGGGGCGTCGTACGGGCCCCTACTGTTCTGGGCGCCGGTGGCGGTGAAGACGACGCTGGGCGCCGTCGCCTCCGCCCTGTTGCCCGATGGGCGTATCCCGGTCGTCTTCTTCGAACGGTTCCTGTGCGTGTCTGCGGGCGCGTTGGTGCTGACCGCGACTGTCGTCGTTCCGCTTGCGGATTACGTAACCAGATACGTAGTTCTACGGAGGTCCGTTACCTCCCGGCCGTCTATGTTCGACGAGTCGAATGGCACGAACGGTTTTGAGGGGACTGAGTGACAAGCAACGCCCATGGGATGCGGGGCAGTTGGACGACGCTGCTGGTCGCGGGGACTCTGCTGGCCGGGTGTTCGGCCCAGGGGACGGACAACCAGCTTTCCCGGCAGAGCGATTCGCCCTCGGCCGGTACTTCACCGCGCGCCTCGGCCAGTTCCTCGCCGGTCAAGGGGGAGACCCCGTCGGCCGGCGTGTCCGCCGCCTCTTCCGTCTTCACGCCCGATGCCTCCCTCGTCCCCCGCACCGCGAAGGACGGGCGCCGGCTGACCGAATCCGTCGTGCTCGCCCCGGCCGGCTGGGGGCGGAGTTTCGTCGCCCAGACTCCGGCCGAGAGCACCCCGGGCACCTGGGCCGCGCTGAACGAGGACTGCCGCTGGCAGCGTGAGAAGCTCTCGCGCGGGATGCTGTCGAGCACGTCCCGCTACAGTCGGCTCCCGGCCGGCGCAGGCAAGGGCGCGGTCAAGGTGACGGCGGTCGCCACCGTGCACGCCTCCGTCCTCGGCGCCGACGAGCAGCTGAGCACCACCCTCGAAGAGGTGCTGCGCTGCCCGGAGCAGCGGCCCCGGTCCGACGAACGGATCACGGGTCTCATGTCGCTCGGCACCCCCTTCGGCGCCCGCGAGCAGGAGTACGCCGACGACTCCGTACTCGAGGCCGGCCAATACGTCGAGAACGGCGGTGCCGCACAGCCGTACCGGTGGATGGTCGCCCGGCTGGGCACGGTCGTCGTGGCCGTCTCCGTGACGGGCGCGAAGGGCAACACCGCGCAGGAACTCGAACAACTGGGGAGCAAGGCCCTGGCTCAGATGCTGACGCGCATCGAGCAGCGGCTGAAAGGGAAGTGATGGAGCCGCTGCGAACTTCGGATCCTGCCAGGCTGGCGGGCTACCGGCTGCTGGGACGGCTCGGCGCGGGCGGTATGGGGGTGGTGTACCTGGCCCGCTCGGCCGGCGGAACTCTGGTCGCGCTGAAGGTGATTCAGGCCGAGTACGCCGAGGACCCCGATTTCCGGGAGCGATTCCGGCGTGAGGCGGACACGGCCCGCCGGATGACCAGCCCGTGGGTGGCGTCCCTGGTGGACGCGGACCCCGAGGCGGCACCGCCCTGGCTCGCGACCACCTTCGTTCCCGGTCCCTCGCTCGCCGACGCCCTCGCCGCGCACGGGCCGCTGCCGGTGCCGAGCCTGCGGGTGCTCGGGGCGCGGCTCGCCGAGGCGCTGCGGGAGCTGCACGCGGCCGGTCTCGTGCACCGGGACGTCAAGCCGGGCAATGTGCTGCTGGCGCTCGAGGGCCCACGGCTGATCGACTTCGGTGTGGCCCGCAATTCCGAGGACACTGCGCTCACCTCGACCGGTGTCGTGGTGGGCACGCCGGGGTTCCTGCCACCGGAACAGGCGCTCGGCGGTCGGGATCCGGAACCGGCCGGAGACGTCTTCTCGTTGGGCTGCGTGCTGGCCTTCGCCGCGACGGGGCGCCTTCCGTTCGGCACCGGGGCGATCGACGCGCTGCTGTACCGGACGGTGCACGACGCGCCGGATCTGGAGGGTGTTCCGGCGGAGCTCGCCGAGGTGGTGAGCAGTTGTCTGGAGAAGGACCCGGAGCTGCGGCCCATGGCCGAGGCACTGTCCGAGGCCCTCACGGCCGCCGCGCCCTCGTCGGCCGCCTCACCTTCCGACCCGCGGGAGGCCCTGAGAGTCGTACGTCCTCCAGAACCCGAGGACGACAGGATTCCCCACGAAACGGTGCCGGCCCCCGGCGACGAGGCCTGGCTGCCTGAGCCGTTGGTCAGGCTGATCGCGGAACGGTCGGCCGCCGGGCTCGCGCTGCCCTCCATCGACGAGACCGAGGTCGACGCCGCGTCCGTCGGCACCGCTGCGACGGACACGGCGGCCGCGCAGCCCGCGGCCCGTGCCGTCGGCAGACGCCGTTTCCTCCTGCTGGCCGGAGGCGCGGCGGTGGTCACGGCCGGGGGCGGACTGGCCGCGTGGGCGGCCCTCTCCGGTGACGGCGAGAACGACAACGCCGCCCCGAACTCCAGCAGTCCCGTGTACACCCTCGGTCTGCACGCCGACCTGAGCGGCGATCAGAAGGCGGCCGGCCGGGCTCAGGAGCGGGGGCTGCGGCTGGCGGTCGACGAGTTCAACTCCCGTGCGGACAGTCCCTTCGTTCTCGCTGTGAAGACGGTGGACGACGGTGGCGATCCGGCCCGGGCACCCAAGGCGGCCGCGCAGCTCGTCGCCGACCGCTCCGTGCTGGCCGTGATCGGTCCCACCACGGACGCCACCGCCCTGGCCTCGCTGGCGGCGTACGACGCGGCCTCACTGCCCCTGATCGCGGTGTCGCCCGGCGCCACCGTGCTGGGGGTGATGGGCAGCCGGTCCTTCCTGCACGCCCGGGTGACGGACACGGTCCTGCCGTTCTACCTGGACGCGTATGTGCGCGGCACCGCGAAGTCGCGCACGGTCGGGATCGTCGACGACCGGGCGGCGGACGCCTACGGCTGGGAGATCAGCAGCACCCTCGCCAACATCCTGCGGAAGGAACGGCAGCCGGCCGTGCCGAAGGTGGTCAGCGCCCTGCGCACCGACTTCGGGCCGACCCTGGATGCCCTGCTCGACGGGGGCGCGGACTCCGTGGTGTTCGCCGGCTACCACGACCGGGCAGCGCTGCTGGCCCGGGAACTGGGCAGTCGTGACTTCCCGGGGGCCAGGGCCGCCGCCCAGGGGGTGCTCGACGCACGGTTCCTGTCCGCCGCGGGGGACGCGGCCGACGGCTGGGTGATCGTCGCCCCGGTCATGGACGCCACCGTGGCGCCCGAGGCGAAGGCGTTCCGGGCCGCTCACCGCAAGCGTTTCGACGCGGAGCCGGAGCGGTACGCCGTCGAGACGTACGACGTGGCGCAGCTTTCCGTACGTGCTCTGCGCTCGCTGACTGCCGGGCGCCGCACCCGGCAGAACCTGACGACGGCGCTGCGCTCGGCCACGTACAAGGGGATCAGCCGGAACCTCGCGTTCGACAAGACGACCGGGGCCCTGGTCATCGACGGCAGCGGGGTCTACCTGTGGAAGGTCGCCGGCGGCCGGTTCGCGTACCAGGGCGTGGCGCCGTTCCAGGTGTCCACCTGATGGGGCGCTCGTACCAGGTGTCCACCGGATGAGGCGCTGATGGAGCCGTTGCGCGGCGCCGACCCGGCCAGGATCGCGGGCTACCGGCTGCTGCGCCGGCTGGGCGCGGGCGGCATGGGTGTGGTGTACCTGGCCCGCTCTGCCGGAGGCGCGCTCGCCGCGGTGAAGGTGATCCGCGCGGCGCACGCGGACGACGCGGGGTTCCGGGCCCGTTTCCGCCGTGAGGTGGAGACGGGGGGCCGGGTCGCCAACCCCTGGGTGGTACCGCTGCTCGACGCGGACCCGGACGCGGAGTCGCCGTGGCTCGCCACGGCGTTCGTGCCGGGGCCCTCGCTGGCGGAGGCGGTGCAGGAGTGCGGGCCGCTGCCGTACGGGACCGTTCGTGTCCTGGGCGTGCGGCTGGCCGAGGCGCTGGACGCGGTGCACGGGGCGGGGCTGGTGCACCGGGACGTCAAACCCGGCAATGTGCTGCTCGCCGTCGACGGACCCCGGATGATCGACTTCGGTATCGCCCGGATGCCGGAGGACACCGCGCTCACCGCCAGCGGGATGGTGGTCGGCTCCCCCGGGTTCCTCTCCCCCGAACAGGCGCAGGGCAGGGGCCGGGAGATCGGGCCGGCCAGTGACGTCTTCTCGCTCGGCTGTCTGCTGGCGTACGCCGTGACGGGCGAGCGCCCCTTCGGGCATGGCTCCGCGGCCGGGATGCTGGTGCGCACGGTCCATGACGAGCCGGAACTGGACGGCGTACCGGAGTCGTTGCTGCCACTGCTGCGGGGGTGCCTGGCGAAGGAGCCCGGCTCCCGGCCGGCCGTGGCCGAGATACGTCGGGCCCTGGACGGTACGGGCGAGGGCGGGGGCTGGTTGCCGGAGTCCCTGACCCGGCTGATCGCGCGCCGTTCGGCCGCCGTGCTCGCTTTGCCCGCCGTCGACGCGACCGAGGTGTCCGGAGCGTCCGGGGCGACGGTGGCCGACGCGGCGCCCGGCGATGAGACGGCCGTCGGTCCGGCAGGCGCAACGCGCCGCCGCTTCCTGGTACTTGGCTCGGCCGCCGGGGTCCTGGCGGCCGGCGGAACGGCAGCGTGGTGGACGGCGAACCGTCCCGGCCGCGCCTCGGCCCAGGGAAGCGGAACCCGGCTCCCGCGTCTGGTAGTCGCCCTGCACGCCGACCTGAGCGGCAGCGGCCGTACGACGGGCCGCGCCCAGGAGAACGGCGTCCGGCTCGCCGTTGACCACCTCAACTCCCGCGCCGGGCGCGGCTTCGACCTGGCGCTCCAGGTGCACGACGACGAAGGCAGCGCGACCCGGGCGCGGCAGGTCGCCCGGCGGCTGGCGGCCGACGACCGGGTCCGCGCGGTGCTCGGGCCGACCACCGACGCCTGTGCGAAGGCCACCCTCGGCCTCTACCAGCAGGCACGGCTCCCGATGGTCACCGTGTCGGTCGGACTCGACGACGTGTCCCCCACCAAGTACCGGGTGTACGCGGCCACCCGCCCCAATGACGCGACCCTGGCGGCGCCGGTCGTCGCGTACCTCGTCCGCACCGCCGGGGCCCGCAAAACGGTGCTGATCGACGATGGCGCCGAGGGCGACTTCAGCTGGCGTCTGTGCGCCGGCGTCGACGAGGCCGTCCGATCCGGGCAGCGCACCACGGTTCGGCGCACCCTCGCCGCCGAGGACGACGCGGACGGCGACTTCCGGGCCCTCGCGGAGTCGGTGACGGATGCGGGAGCGGACGCGGTGGTGTTCGGCGGCGGGTACGCGCGGGCCGCACAGCTGGCCCGGGCGCTGCGCTCCGCCGGCTACTCCGGTGCGCGGCTGGCCGGCCAACGCGCCCTCGACCCCCGCTTCCTCACCTCGGCGGGCGACGCCGCCGACGGATGGGTGTTTGCCACCGCCTTCCTCGATCCGGCCCGGGTGACGGCCGCGAAGTCCTTCGTCGCCGCCTACCGCGCCCGCTTCGACACCGCACCGCCCTGGTACTCCGCCGAGGCCTACGACGCGACGCTCTTCGTGGCCCGCGCCATGACGGCCCTGGGCGCGTCGCGCGCGGAACGGGGCGCGATCGTGGGCCGGTTGCGCGAGACCGGCTACCGGGGGATCACCAAACGGCTGCGCTACGACGCGTCCACCTACCGCTACACGGACGCGATGTACCTGTTCCGGGCGACCGGGGGCGCCTTCCGCTGTCTCGGCGACTACCGGGACGCCACGGCCTGAGTTTCGGTGTTCAAGCGCGCCGGTCCAGGGCGGCACGCGTCATGAGGCTCGCCAGCGCCGAGCGGGACGACACGGAGGTCTTCCGGTAGATCGCCGACAGGTGGGTCTCGACCGTACGGCGGCTGAGGTACAGCTTGGTCGCGATGGCCTGGTTGCTCAGTCCTTCGGCGACGAGTTCCGCGATCTCCCATTCACGTGCGGTCAGTTGATCGAGTTCCGTGGGAGCGAGGGGTGCCTCCTCTGCTGGGGGACGCACGAGCGCGGCCAGGTCGGACAGCAGGCGCGCGCCGCCGTCGTCGGCGATACGGCGGGCCCGCTCCCACATCGCGACGGCGCGCGGACGGTCGCCCGCGGCCTGGGCCTGGACGGTCGCCAGCAGCAGGGAGTACGCCTCCCAGAGCCTCGCGCCGGAGGGTGCGTACGCCTGCGCGGCACGCTCGAAGAGCTCTGCGGCCGCGCGGGCGTCACCCTGGTGCTGGGCGAGCGCCGCCTCGGCCCGCAGTGCCGCCCCGCGCTGGCCGTGCAGCCCCATCCGGTCGGCCTCCTCGACGGCTCGTGCGGCCCAGCGCGCGGCCTGCTCGACGTCGCCGATCGCGAGGGCGGTGCTGACGAGAGTGTCCAGCTGGCCTGGGCGTATGGAGGGTTGCAACCCCAGCAGTTCAGGACCGCCCGCCCTCAGGATGGCGTCCTGCGCGCGGTACTGGTCGCCGCTCACGAGCGCCGTGTGACCGAGCACGCAGCCGGCCAGCGACGCCCACCAGTGGCGGCTTCCGCCGGCCGCGGCCACGGCCTCCTCGGCGGTCAGCAAGGCCCTGGTGTCGCCCAGGGGGCGGTGCGGGAGCAGGATCAGCGCCTTGAAACACAGGGTGAAGGCCAGGAGATCGCTGCTGCCGATGGCTCGTGCGACGGATTCCGCCTCCTCCGCCGACTCGAGGGCGGACGGCAGCCGACAGGTGTTGAGGTGCACGAAGGCCTTGCTGCTCAGCAGGTGTGGCATGACGTGGACCTGGCCGCTGCGACGGGCGATGTCCAGCCCCCGGTCGGCGTGGCGTTCCGCGTCGGTGTAGCGCTCCAGCAGGGCTTCCGCCCAGGCCAGCCACACCAGTGACTCGCACAGTTCCGTGAGGTTGGGGTCGGTCAGACCGTCGGCGAGCCCGGCGGCGGCATCGGCGAACCGGCGGGCCGCCTCCGTCTCCCCTTCGTAGGCCTCGCCCAAGGACCCGAGCGCCAGGGCCCCCACCTCTCCCATGAGGTCGCCGTGGGAGCGGGCCGTCGCGAGCGTCCGCTCGATGTCGTCGCGTACGTCCGGGTAGGAGACGGTGTTCAGGGCCGCCATGCCCAGCGCGAGCCCCAGGGAGACCGCCTGGCGGGGCTCAGGACCAGGGCTGCGGACCAGTTCCCGTTGCAGCAGGGCGATCGCTTCCGGGGAGTGTCCGAGGTGCCGTTCCATCATCGCGCACAGCGCTATCGCGTCCCCGCGCAGCGACGCGTCGTCCGGCCCGGACCTGCTGATCAGCGTGTGGAGCAGATCGCGGCTCTCCCGCAGGCTGCCGCCCACACCGAGGGCTCTGGCGCGCGCCAGCGTCAAATCCCCACGCTGCTGGGCGTGGGCGGGTGCCTCCGGCATGAGTCGGAGGACGACCTGCAGCAGATGAGCGGCGGTAGCGGGCGCTGTGTCGGCGAATTGGGCGGCCGCCTCGCTCAACACGGCCGCCGACACCGGATCCCAGCCGACCAGCGACCTCTCGACATGATGAGCCCGCTCGGCGGCGGAGGCTCCTGCCCGCGCCAGTTCGTCCGCCGCGCCCCGGTGGATCTCGGCGCGGCGCGGTGCGGGGGTGTGCTCGTAGACCAGTGCCCGCAGCAGCGGGTGGCGCAGGGTCCAGCGCCCGTCGGACCCCCTGCGCAGCAGATCCCGTCGCGCCAATGCACCGATGCAGTCGTCGAGTTCCTCCGCCGTGGTGGGTCCGGTCGTCAGGCTCAGCATCGCGGGCGTGGCATGGTCACCGAGGACCGCCACCGCTTCGACGGTACGGCGCTGTGCCTCGGTCAGCGCGGTCAGTTCGTCCAGCAGCAGCGATCCCAGTCCGCTCGGCACGCCGGACGCGGTGTCGTCGTGGCCCCGGACGGTGGTGCCGCGCGACGACGCGCCGTGCCGGTAGGCGTGCAGGAGGGAGAGGAGATAGAGCGGGTTGCCCTCGCTGGATTCATAGATCTTGCTGGCGTCGCCCGGTGGCAGGTCAGAGGCCAGCGCCTCGATCGAGTCCTGCTCGGGCAGCGGCCGCAGCGGCATGCGCAGTACGGCTCCGCTGTCGACGCCGCGTGCCAGAGCGGCGGCAAGCGAGTGTGGCGTCTGTCGTTCGCGCCGGGCCACGACCAGCAGCACCCGGCCTGACGCCCGGTGTCGGATCAAGTGGTCCAACAGCTCCAGGGACGCGGGATCCGCCCAGTGCAGGTCGTCCAGGGCCATCACCAGCCCGCTCCGCTCCCCGAGCCTGCTCAGCACTTCCGTGACGGCACGATAGAGGCCGAATCGATCGCGGTTGCCCGTGCCCGACGCGGCGCCGTGCACACTGTCGGCGCCGTACAGCACCGGTGCCGCCGCCTCGGGTACGTCGTCCGAGTCGAGAAGGGCACGATCGACGTCGGCGAACGCGTCCGTGAACGTCTGGAACGGAGTGTGCCGCTCGTACTCCGTGGCCCTGCCGCGCAGCACGGTCAGCCCACGCGCCCGCGCACAAAGCTCGCTCAGCAGCCGGCTCTTCCCCATGCCGGCGTCTGCGGCGATGTCGACCACGGCGGGGACGCCGTCCTTCCCCAGACCGGCGATCACCGAGTCGAACCGTCTCAGCTCCTCGGATCTGCCGACCAGCATCGTCGCCGTCCCGTCCAACGCTGGCACCAGCGCGTCTCCATTCTCCACCGTGTTTGCATGATCATTCCAGAGCGGTCCCCCGGGCGGCCGGGCCCCGGCCATCAGACCTGGGCCGGTGCGTTCCCGCTGGGTGAGTCCTCGACGCGGGTGGCCTGGGCCCGCCGGAGCACTCTCCTCAGCCCCACCAGCGAGACGGCGGTTCCGGCTCCGACGGGAACGACCGGCCAGTACGCGATGCTGTTCCCGAAAGCCGCGCACCCCATGAGCACGAAGCTCGCCGCCATCCCGACGAGGAACCCGAACGCCACCGCCGGGGACCGGTCCCGCCGCACCAGCCGCACCCGGCCGCCGAGGCCGGCCAGGTACGCGGCAGCGGCCAGGGCGAGGGCGATCAGATACCCCATGATCAACGGGTAGAGCATGAACAGTGCCATGTCCCACCCACCGGGATGCCAGCCGGGCCACACGTCACGCCCGTCGATCTCCACGACCCGCCCGTGCCACAGGCCCGCCTGGACCCGCTGTCCCTCCTGGAGGTCGTTCGCGGAATCGTCCGGGACGCCGTCCACCGTCTTCGTCTCGTCACCGACGCGCAGTTCGATCGTGTACTTGGTGGTGACGATCCAGATGCCGCTGCCGCCGTCCTGGCCTCCGCCGTCTCTCCCACTCGTCGTGTGGGACGTCAGCTTCGTGATGGTGGCCTCGGCCGTGTGCAGCGTCCCGTTCGACCGTGCGTGCGCGACGCCCGTCTCCTCGTAGGTGCGCATGGTGAGCAGCAGGATCAGGGCAGCCATGACCAGACGGAACACCCACCGCAGCGCATGGCCTCGCACTGTCCTGGGCCGCCTCGTGCCCGGTCTCGACCGCGACGTCGTGTCCCCGGTCTGCTCCTGCGTCATCGGGCCCCCTCGCCTTCCGGTCGGGGACAGACGAAAGCCGTCCCACCGGATCACACGCCGCACAGCCGACCATGGTTGCGGTCGACCACCCGGCCATGACCACGTCACGGATGGCAGATGTCCCAGGCCGTCGACCTGGTGGATGAGGGGTTCGGGGTCGACCGGTCCGCTTCGCACTGTGCGCGATCCTGCCACGGGAGCAGCCGGTACGCGCCGATCCGCTCCGTCCCGAACCGCACGTCCGCGTCCCGGCGGTGGCCAAGTCCCGTGTCTTCCGCGGCAGTTCTCCGCCGACCTGTCCCGCGGGCCGCGCGAGGCCGAGCTGCTCTCCGGCAGTCTCGGCATCGAGCGGTTCTCCCCTTACTGCCCCCGCGATGAACCACCGCTAGAGTCGCCCGGTGGCCGCGGACGGCAGGCGCATCGAGACGAGGAGCCCGGACGATGGACCTGGAGCTTCGGCATCTACGGACCTTGTGTGCGATCGCGGACGCCGGGAGTCTGGGGCGGGCCGCGGCGCTCCTGAAGTACTCTCAGCCGGCGATGAGCACCCAACTGCGCCGGATCGAGCGGCTCTTCGGTGAGGACTTGTTCGTGCGTACCGCGTCGGGAGTCGAGCCGACCCAGTACGGCCTTGAGATCCTGACTCAGGCGCGCGACATTCTGGCCCGTGCGGATGCCATCAGGCGTCGTCCGCCGGGGAACGGCGTCGGAACACCCCGGATCCTGCGCCTTGCAGCGACCAACTCGCCCGTCCTGTCCGGCATGGTCGTCCGTATACGCAGCCGGAGGCCTGATCTCACGCTGACGGTGAGCAGCGTCTACCCGTCGTCGGAGATAGTCGAGCACTTGGAGAAGGGCGAGCTGGACGCCGCGATCGCCGCGGACTACCCCGGAATGGAGCTGCGGCACTCCGCGGCCGTAGCGCATCGCGAGATCGTCAACGAACCCGCGTTCGTAGCCCTGCCCGCCGGTCACCGGCTCAAGCACCGCATGGAGGTCCCCCTCGCCGAACTCGCCGACGAGGCCTGGTTCCTGACCCCCGACGACGGTGCCGGCTGGCCGGGCGTGTTCTACGCGGCCTGCGCGGCGGCCGGGTTCACGCCCGCGGCCGTCCATGAGTACCTCGGTGACCGGCTCCAGCTCCAGGACATGATCGCCGAGGGACTCGGCGTCTCCATCGTGCAGGCCACGACCCGGCCGAACCAGGGCGTGATCGTCAAACCGCTGACCGGCACACCGCTGTGGACCCGCTATCTGCTCGCATGGCGCCGCGACCAGGTCACGGAGGACATCACGGAGACACTGTTCAGCTCCGCGCACGCGTCCTACCGCGACCTCATCACGCGGTCGGCGCACTTCCAGGCGTGGGCGGCGCAGACGTTCCATCTGCCCCGTTCCTAGGGCCGGTTACGGTGGCGCCCGCGCCTTGGGACGCAGGGTCAGGCCAGAAGCTCGCCCATCCACGTCTCGATCGCCGACGCGGTGCGCGGCAGCGCCGACGACATGAGGCGGGCGCCGTCCTGGGTGACGACCAGATCGTCCTCGATGCGCACGCCGACGCCGCGCAGCTCCGGCGGCAGCGTCAGGTCGTCCGGCTGGAGATACAGGCCCGGCTCGACGGTCAGGACGTGGCCCGCCTCCAGGACGCCGTCCAGGTACTGCTCGGCACGGGCCGCGGCGCAGTCGTGGACGTCCATGCCCAGCATGTGGCCGCTGCTGCACCACGTGTAGCGGCGGAACAGACCGCTCTCGGGCTCAAGGGCCTCGTCCGGCGTCACCGGGAGCAGGCCCCAGGAGTGCAGCCCCTCGGCGATGACCCGCATCGCAGCGAGGTGGAAGTCACGAAAGCGCGCGCCCGGTCGGACCGCAGCGATACCGGCGTCCTGCGCGGCGAGCACGAGGTCGTAGAGGTCGCGCTGCGCGGCGGTGAAGGTGCCGCTCACCGGAAGGGTGCGCGTGATGTCGGCGGTGTAGAGCGTGTCCGACTCGACGCCGGCGTCGAGCAGCAGCAGGTCACCGGGATGGACCGGACCGTCGTTGGTGATCCAGTGCAGTACGCACGCGTGCGCTCCGGCGGCGGCGATTGTCTCGTAGCCGAGGCCGTTGCCCTCGAGGCGGGCGCGCAGGCCGAAGACGCCCTCGACCCAGCGTTCGCCGCGCGGATGGCGGACGGCCTCGGGCAGTGCGCGCACGACGTCGGTGAATCCGGCCGCCGTGGCGTCCACCGCGATCTGCAGCTGCTCGACCTCCCACTCGTCCTTGACCAGGCGCATCTCGGACAGGAACGAAGCGAATTCGAGGTCGGCCTCTTCACGGCCGGTGCTGTCGACGAGCGCGTCGATCTCCGGGTCGACACCGCGCAGCAAGCGGGCCGGCCGCGCGCCGATCAGCCGGGCGGGCACGTCGTCGAGGCCCTGGGTCGCCACGCCGAGCCGTGAGGAGGCCTCGTCGAGGGTGGCGCGGCGGCCGACCCAGATCTCACCGTATCGGCGGTCGCGGTAGAACTCCCCGGTGTCGCGAGAGGATCGCGGGCGGACGTGCAGCACCGCTTCGTGACCGGAGGCGGTCGGTTCGAGGATCAGGACGCTGCCAGGCTCAGTCGCACCCGTCAGGTACGAGAACGCGGTGTGCGGCCGGAACCGGTAGTCGCAGTCGTTGCTGCGCACCTTGAGGACGCCAGAGGGAACGACGAGCCGTTCGCCGGGGAAGCGCGCGGACAGCCGGTCGCGCCGTTTGGCCGCCCACGGTGCGATCGACTGCGGGGGCGGATCGGCGCGCGGCGAAGACTCCCAGTTCCCCATGAGGAACTCGGCGAGCGCCGAGGAGACCGGAAGGTCGTGCGAACCGGTGTGGAGCGGCTTCTTCGTCGTCATACCGGGATCGTAGGGAGCAGGGGGCCGCCCCGCCCCATACCGCTTTTCCGCCGCACGCATAACACGAGCCGGAGAACTACTCGGCGTCCCCGCCCTGACCGTCAACTGCCCTTGTGGGCACGGATGTTATGGCCCGCCCCGGCATTGTCGTATCCCTTGGTCCGTTGTCATTGGCCACGGTGAGTGGGACGTTCCCCCCACGCCTCGCCGCTCGTGCTCGAAGCGACCCCCCACTCACGAAGGAGCATTGATGCGTCGTCGACCTGCCCTGCCCGGATTCCATCCCGGAAGTCCGTCCGGATTCGCGTCCAGATTCCTGGCCGTCAGCCTGGCGGTCAGCGCCCTGACAGCAGGCCTGCTGGCCGCACCGGCCCTCGCAGCAGCCGGACCGAAGACCGCTACAACGGCTGCTCCCACGACCACCGCCGTGACCAGGCCCAAGCCGCGCGCGCTGTCGCCGCTCGGCGCGAACACCACTGCGTCCGATCAAGCAGACGTCCGGAGCGGGCGACTGGCCGCCGCCCATGTCCGGCCGCTCAGCCCGCAGTTGCCGCAGACCTCCTCGACCTCGAAGACCGTACGGCCTCCCAAAGCCACCAAACACGCGGCAGCCGCATCGTGCACCCCGGCCGACTTCGGCACCCGTACCGGATCCGAACTCGTCGCGTACATCCAGGACTCGACCACCGACTGCATCAATACGCTGTTCGGCATCACCGGCACGGACGCCCGCAACGTGTTCCGCGAGGCGCAGATGGTGACCGTCGCAGGCGCCTTCCAGAACGCGTCGCAGAGGTATCCCGGCGACAACTCCACCCACGTGTGGCAGCTCGTGCTGTTCCTGCGCGCCGGCTACTACGTGCAGTACAACGACTCGGCCGACGTCGGCGACTACGGCCCGCCCCTGGCCGCGGCCATCGAAGGCGGACTGGACGCGTTCACCACCAACTGCCACTTCATGCACGTCAGTTCGGAACACGGCAACGTCCTGGGCGACGTCATCATCCTTACGGACAGCGCCAACGAGCAGGCTCGCTACCTGAACACGTACAAGCGAGTGCTGAACGCCTACGACAGCTCCTACGACGCCTACTGGAGCATGGACACGGCCGTCAACGACGTCTTCACCCCGCTCTTCCGCGGCCACTTCAACCCCGCGTTCATCAGAGCGGTCACCGCTGACCCGAGCATCATCGACACGCTGAACTCGTTCACCCTGAACCACGTGTCGATGCTGAGCGGGACCTGGTACTTCATGGCCGCCAACGCCGGAACCGAGACGGCGCGCTTCCTCGACACGGCCGGGCTCCAGGACAAGGTGCGGCCGATGGTGAAGGGCCTCCTCGGCGCCTCCTCGATCACCGGCCCGACCGCTCCGCTGTGGGTCGGCGCCGCCGAGATGACTTCCGCGCACGACGCGGCCCAATGCTCGTACTACGACACCTGCGACCTGACGTCCGAGCTCACCGCGGCGGCACTCCCCATCACCTACAAATGCGATGCCGGGCACACTTTCCTGGCCCAGTCCCTGACCGGCTCGGCGCTCGCCGAGGCCTGCAACAGCGTGCAGGGACAGGACGCCTACTTCCACGGCATAGTCAAGGACAGCGGCCCGGTCGCCGACGACCGCAACACCAACATCCAGATCGTCGTCTTCGCGAGCCCCAGGGACTACCAGACGTACTCGGGCTGGATCTTCGGCAACAGCACCAACAACGGCGGCGAATACCTGGAGGGCGACCCCGCCGACCCGAACAACCAGGCCCGCTTCGTCGCCTACGTGAAGAGCGTGGGCGACGGCTTCCCCGCGGACATCTGGAACCTGAACCACGAGTACACCCACTACCTCGACGGCCGCTACGACACGTACGGCGACTTCTCCGCGGGCCAGACGGTCCCGGACATCTGGTGGATCGAGGGCTTCGCCGAGTACGTGTCGTACAGCTACCGGGGCGTGCCCGACACCGAGGCGCTCTCCGATGCCGGGAAGCACACCTACGCCCTGAGCACCCTGTGGCAGAGCACGTACGCCAACTCCGACCTGACCCGCACTTACCCATGGGGCTACCTGGCCGTCCGCTACATGATTGAGAACCACCCGGACGACGTGCAGGCCATGCTCACCAAGTTCCGCACCGGCGACTACGCCGGAGCCTATGCGGTCTACAACACCGGCATCGGCACCCGTTACGACACGGACTTCGCCGCCTGGCTCGACACTTGCGCGGCCGGCGCCTGCCGGGGGAGCAGCAGCTGACCGAGCCCTGACGGCTGAGCCAGCCGCCAACTGCCCCTGCCTCTCTCTGTCACCCCGCGGCCTGACAAGGCGGCGGGGTGAAACGCGTGCCAGACGTACCGCTCGCGCCGCTCCTCCAAGGCAACCCAATGCCGTTGATCGAACGCTGCATTGGACACTCTGGGATCCCGGTGACCGATCGACGGCACGGCCGTTGCGCCTGGCATGTATCCATGGATCGGGCTTATCTGATGGGTCGGCCCGAACGACGTGGGCACTCTCGGCCGCTCATACCGTTGCAGCGAGCGCGAAGCGGCGATCAGGACGATGCCGCCGGCCAGCGAGAGCGGGCACACGCAGGCATGCAGCCAGCCGCGCGCATCCTCGGCTTCAGCACAGTCGCCGCACGCTCCACCCCGCCTCCAGGTCGGCGTACGTGTGGAGCGGATGTCGCGGTCTCGTTTGACCGCGCGCCCCCAGAGCCGGGCTCGAGGGATGTCTTGGCTACCCGCCCGTTGGGGCCCGTGATGTTTTCGGCGGGTCGTCATGGCACGGCGGCCGACGGGGAATGGCTGCGCTGCTAGCGGATACCCGGGTTCCTGGTGGCCTTCTGCGCCTGGACGGGGGCGGGATGCCTGGTGTCGATCTCGCCATACGCCGTGCTCAGTACGGTGCTCGACGCCGCGCGCGGCACAGCGGCCGACAGCGGGGGCGATGACCCCTCCCTGCCCGGCTGGGAAGGCGCGCTGATCCAGTTCAGCTTCATCGGGATGGGATTGGGGCTGGCACTTGCGGTCCCGGCCTACCTGCGTCGACGCTGGCCGGAGGCGTTCGCCCGTCGGGTCGGGGACGGTACCCCGTTACCTTTTCCGTGGCCCCGCAATGGGGCGCCTGGCCCCCGGGTCCGGTATGGCTGTGTGCCCCCTGTCGTACGGATGACCTGGGGGGTG
>NZ_JBIAIQ010000049.1:0-57663 GCF_042871525.1 Streptomyces sp. NPDC005784 | reverse complement strand
CTGGCCGCTGCCCTCGCGGCCCGGGGGAAGGAGGCGGGCTTCGGCTGCCGGGCGGTGGTTGCCGACTGCGCCTACTCCGTCAGCGACACCTGGTATCTCGCACTGCGCGAGGCCAGCCTGGCCTACGTGGTGGCGCTCAAGCCGCACCGCGGCACCTGGGCCCGGGCCGACCAGCCGCACACCCCCATTGAAGCCGCCCAGACTCTGAACTGGCACGATGCCAAGCATCCCGGTGACTGGACAGCCGTGGAGCGTCACTTCCGCGACGGGCACACCGAGACCTGGTGGGCCGCCGATGCCCGGCTGGGCGGCTACGGCCCCGACTCACCCTGCCGGCTGGTCGTGGCCACCACCGACCCGGCCCGACTACGGGAAAAGGCCACGTGGTACCTGGCCACCAACCTTCCCCACCCCGACGCACCCCACGCCGACACCGGCCCGCACCCGCCGGCCGACCTCGCCGAGATCGTCCGCCTCTACGGCCTGCGGCCCTGGATCGAGCAGAGCTACAAACAGGTCAAGGACGAACTCGGCTGGGCCGACTTCCAAGTCCGCTCCGACCGTGCCATCCGCCGCCACCAGACCCTGGTCAACTGCGCGTTCTCCTTCTGCTGGGACCAATGGTTCGCCCCACCCGGACCCCTGGACGCCACTGCGCCGGATCCCTGCCCCGACGATGGGCCAGAGAGGGGGACCCGCCCCGTCCCACCAGCACCAACAGCCCTGCTGGCCCAGGGCCTTACGAGCGATCCGTTCCTGGCTCACCCCCGCCATCACCCTCAACCGATGGTGGCAAGCCTGGACCGACACGGACCCACCCTCCGAGCTCCAGGCCCTGATCGACGCGGTCACCACCGGACACGGCATTGACCTCTACCGCCGGATTTAACGAACTACCGGCCCGTTCCTGCGCGGCGATCGCCCGGTAGACATCGCGTCCGCCGTTGTTGCTGACTTCGCGGCTGATCGTCGACACCGCACGCCCCAGGAGGCCGGCGATGGCCCGGTAGGACTCTCCGGCACACAGCCCGCGCGAGATCTCCTCCCGCTCGCCCACGGTCAAGCTTCCGGCGCGCGCTTTGCGGGGTCCGGGAGCGATCCCTCCGTGATGCTTGAGGACAGTGAACACCGAGCGGGCGGCTTACCGATCTGCCTCGAGATGACGCTGATCGACTCCCCGGCTCTCCACCGCCGCCACAAATCGGCCTTCATCTCGTCCGACATCCCCGGCCGACCCATTCTCGCCACGTAAACCGTCCTCAACCAGCACTGTTGCTCTGACCGGTTGAATCTAAGCCTCCAGGGCTTTGAATCAGCCCTGAGGCCACCCACGGCCTTCCAGACCTACCTCGACTCCCGCAACCTCAGCTGGGAATGCTGGTGGCGACAAGGCAAGTAAGCCGACGGTCGAAGATTCCCGACAGAGTCGCTCAGTGAGGTAACGGTCGCGATGGAGGAGCGGATTCTGGCTTATCTCCAAGGCGTGTGGGAGAAGGAAGTAGTGGGCGCGGGCCTGTGGACTCCTCCTTTTCCCGCATCGCTCCTGGATGACCTTGTGAAAGCGGCTCCGCCGCTGTTCAGCGGCCTTGAAGTTTTGGAGTACGAATGATCGTCTGGATCAACGGTGCGTTCGGTGCGGGGAAGACCGCCACCGCACGGGAACTGATCGAGCTGATCCCGAACAGCACGCTCTTCGACCCCGAGGTCGTCGGGGGCACACTCGCGCAACTGCTCCCGGCCAAGCACCTCGCCGAGGTCGGCGACTTCCAGGACCTGCCGATGTGGCGCCGGCTCGTGGTCGACACCGCGGCCGCCATGCTCGCCGAGCTCGGCGGCGTCCTCGTCGTCCCCATGACCCTGCTGCGCCAGGAGTACCGCGACGAGATCTTCGGCGGGCTCGCCGCACGCCGGATTCCCGTACGCCATGTGCTCCTCGCCCCGGCGGAAACGATCCTGCGTGAGCGAATAGCCGGGCGCGAGGTGCCCCCGGACCTGCCTGACGGCGAGATGCGCGTACGCCAGTGGTCCTACGACCACATCGAGCCCTACCGGGCCGCGCTCGCCTGGCTCACCGCCGACGCCCACCCCGTGGACACCAGCGCGCTCACCCCGTACGACACCGCCCTGCGCGTCGCCGAAGCCGTACGCACCGGGGAGGCACCCGTGTGCGCCATCGTGCAGACTCCCGAACCCACCGCCGAGACGGTCGCCGCCGGAGTGCTCCTCTTCGACGAGAGCGACCGGGTCCTGCTCGTCGACCCGACGTACAAGGCCGGCTGGGAGTTTCCCGGCGGGGTCGTCGAGGCCGGCGAGGCCCCCGCCCGTGCCGGCATGCGCGAGGTGACCGAGGAGACCGGCATCACCCTCGACGAGGTGCCCACGCTCCTCGTCGTCGACTGGGAATCGCCCGCGCCCCCCGGCTACGGCGGTCTGCGGCTCCTGTTCGACGGCGGACACCTCGACGAACAGGCCGTCCGGGGACTCCTGCTCCCCGGACCGGAACTGCGCGGCTGGCGCTTCGTGACCGAACAGGAGGCGGCCGACCTGCTGCCGCCCGTGCGCTACGAACGGCTCCGCTGGGCCCTGCGGGCCCGCGAGCGCGACGCGGCGCTGTACCTGGAGGCCGGGGTGCCGCTCGGCTGACGCCGAGACCTCCTCGACGCGGCCCCGGCCCGTACGACGGACGCGTACGGACCGTCGGCCGACCCGGCGCCCGCACCGCCACCGCGCGAGGCCCTCACGTCCCGGCCGACGCTTCGGGAGGGCTGTCCGTCGCGATGAAGGACCGGAGACGGTGAGGGCCCACGCCTGGTGGCGTGGGCCCTCACCATGAACGCGGACGATCAGCTCGCCGCGTAGTTCTGGAGGAACAGCGCCTCCGCGACCGACAGACGCTCCAGCTCGTCCGGCGAGACGCTCTCGTTCACGGCGTGGATCTGCGCTTCCGGCTCGCTCAGGCCGATGAGCAGGATCTCCGTCTGCGGGTACAGCGAGGCCAGCGTGTTGCACAGCGGGATCGAGCCGCCCATGCCTGCCGACTGCATCTCCTGGCCCGGGTAGGCGACCGCCATGGCCTCGGCCATCGACGCGTACGCGGGACTGGACGTGTCGGCGCGGAACGCCTGGCCCTGTCCGATCCGCTCGGTGCTCACCCGCGCGCCCCACGGCGTGTGCGCCTCGATGTGCGCCTCGAGCAGCTTCGTCGCCTCGACCGCGTCGACGCCCGGCGGCACCCGCAGACTGACCAGCGCACGGGCCCCGGCCTGCACCGACGGCGTCGCGCCGACGACCGGCGGGCAGTCGATGCCGAGCACCGTGACGGCCGGACGCGCCCAGACCCGGTCGGCGACCGTGCCGGAGCCGATGAGTTCCACCCCGTCGAGCACCTTGGCGTCCTCACGGAACGCCTGGTCCTCGTACTGCAGGCCGTCCCACACGGAGTCGCCCGCAAGGCCGTCCACGGTGGTCGAACCGTCCTTCGCCCGCAGCGAGTCCAGTACGCGGATCAGCGCCGCCAGCGCGTCGGGTGCCGCACCGCCGAACTGCCCCGAGTGCAGGTTCCCTTCGAGGGTGTCCACCTGCACCCGTACGAGGGTCATGCCGCGCAGGGTCGCGGTGACCGTCGGTATTCCCGCCCTGAAGTTGCCGGCGTCGCCGATGACGATGGTGTCGGCGGTCAGCAACTCCGGGTGTTGCTCGGCGTACCGCTCCAGACCGCCGGTGCCCTGCTCCTCCGAACCCTCGACGATGACCTTGACGTGCACCGGAATGCCGCCGTTCGCCTTCAGGGCGCGCAGCGCCAGCAGGTGCATGACGACGCCGCCCTTGCAGTCGGCGCTGCCCCGCCCGTACCAGCGGCCGTCGAGCTCCACCAGCTCGAACGGGGGTGTCGTCCAGGCCGCCTCGTCCAGCGGCGGCTGCACGTCGTAGTGCGCGTAGAGCAGAACCGTCTTGGCGCCCTCGGGCCCCGGCAGGAAGCCGTACACCGACTGGGTGCCGTCCGGGGTGTCGAGCAGCGCCACGTCCTGGAAGCCCTCGGAGCGCAGCGCGTCGGTGATCCAGTTCGCGGCGCCCTCGCTCTCGCTCCTCGGATACTGGTCGAAGTCCGCCACCGACTTGAAGGCCACCAGCTCGGTGAGCTCCGCCTTCGCCCGGGGCATGAGCGAGGCGACGGTCTCGGCGACCGGATTCGACGACATGGGCACGCTCCTCGTAGGTGCGACGTTGTATCTCTGTGTACAGATGATCGGGTGATGCGTACTGGTGTGCAGGACGCATCCGCTGCCGATCCTCCCACAGCGGCCTGCGGCGACGCCCGCCGTAGGATGCGGGGGACAGGTGCGGCAGACGGCTGGACTGGGAGCAGTAGACCAACGTGAGCAGCGAGAACTCTTCGGCGGACGACGAGCGGCGTGCGGCGGACGACGGGCAGCAGGTATGGGACGTCGTAGTCGTCGGTGGAGGGCCGGCGGGTGCCTCGGCCGCCTATGCGGCAGCGGTAGCGGGACGCAGCGTCCTGCTGCTGGAAAAAGCCGAACTGCCCCGGTACAAGACATGCGGCGGCGGCATCATCGGCCCCTCGCGCGACTCACTGCCCCCCGGCTTCGAGCTCCCGTTCAGAGACCGGGTGCACGCGGTCACCTTCTCGATGGACGGCAAGTTCGCCCGCACCCGGCGGTCCCGGCACATGCTGTTCGGGCTGATCAACCGGCCGGAGTTCGACCAGCAACTCGTCGAGTTCGCGCAGAAGGCGGGCGCCGAACTGCGTACGGGTGCCATGGTCTCGCGCGTCGAGCAGCACGGCTCCGCGGTGCCGGACCGGCGCACCGTCGCCGTGGTCCTGCAGGGCGGCGAGACCGTTCTGGCGCGGGCGGTGGTCGGCGCCGACGGCAGCGCCAGCCGGATAGGAGCACACGTCGGGGTGAAGCTCGACCAGGTCGACCTCGGCCTGGAGGCCGAGATCCCGGTGCCGGAGACGGTGGCCGAGGACTGGCGGGGGCGCGTCCTGATCGACTGGGGCCCCATGCCCGGCAGTTACGGGTGGGTCTTCCCGAAGGGGGACACGCTCACCGTCGGCGTGATCTCCGCACGCGGTGAAGGCGCCGCCACCAAGCGGTACTTGGAGGACTTCATCGCCCGGCTCGGCCTCGCCGGCTTCGAACCGGCGATCTCCTCCGGCCACTTGACGCGCTGCCGTGCCGACGACTCGCCGCTCTCGCGCGGCAGGGTGCTCGTCTGCGGCGACGCGGCGGGTCTGCTCGAACCGTGGACCCGGGAGGGCATCTCGTTCGCGCTGCGCTCCGGGCGGCTCGCGGGCGAGTGGGCGGTGCGGATCTCCGAGGCGCACGACGCGGTGGACGCCCGACGGCAGGCTCTGAACTACGCCTTCGCGATCAAGGCGGGGCTCGGCGTCGAGATGAGCGTCGGCAAGCGCCTGCTCGCTGCCTTCGAGCGTCGCCCCGGCGTGTTCCACGCGGGGCTCACCGGCCTGCGCCCGGTATGGAAGGCCTTCACCGGGATCACCCGCGGCTCCACCACGCTCGGCGAGATCATCCGGTCCCACCCGATGGTCGGACGCGCCCTGACCACACTCGATCGCCGTCCGGAGGCGACGGAGGCGACGGAGGCGGCCGAGGGGGAGCGGTAGCGGACGGGCCGCCGTCGGCTGCATCCGCTCGTCGGCCGTGAATGCGGCCCATGGGGGCGGAGGTTGAACGGCCGTGGCCGTGGTCAGCTCTTGACCGTGATCCGGAAGACCGGGTGGTCGGGAGCGATGCGCCGCAACTCCTCGTCGGACGAGTCGGGGCCCACGCCGCCGAAGAACACACCGACCTCGGCCTTCCAGCGCTTGAGGTAGGCGCGCAGCAGCGAGACCTTGTCGTCGTCGGCGACCTCGACGGCGGTGAAGGTGTCGACCTTCTTGCCGAGGCGCAGCTCGCCCCCGCCGGCCGCCCGCATGTTGTGCGTCCACTGGACATGGCCGCGGGGGGCGACGAGGTACTGCTCACCGTCCACGGTGAGCAGATTGACCGGGGTCGTCCGCCACTCGCCGCTCTTGCGGCCCCGGACGGCCAGGACGCGCGAGCCCCAGACGCTGAGGCCGCGCCTGGTGATCCAGGCCACGGCGCGGTTGAAGACGTTGACGGTGAACCAGCCCGGCTTCTGGACGTGTGTGGACACGGTGACCTCTCGTGGCGTGTGATGAGAGCGCCGATCTTTTTTGTGAGCACTGCTCTC
This sequence comes from Streptomyces sp. NPDC005784, assembly GCF_042871525.1. Classification (NCBI taxonomy): domain Bacteria; kingdom Bacillati; phylum Actinomycetota; class Actinomycetes; order Kitasatosporales; family Streptomycetaceae; genus Streptomyces; species Streptomyces sp. NPDC005784. Next base: position 51,426 of record NZ_JBIAIQ010000049.1, on the reverse strand, counting down.
GCTTGAGAAGAGTCTGCATCGGATCGGTGATCCAATGCAAGAGCAGCGCTCTCGTTTTTGTGCGCCGCTCTCGTTCGGGTCGGGCCGCTGATCGCCAACCGGAGCGGTGATCTATGTTCGGATCGCTGCTCTCCTTTGTGTGCACTGCTCTGAACGTGGGACACTGCTCTGTATGAGTACCGCGCGAGGGGCACGTGCCCGAGCCAGGACCGAGGTCACCGCGGCCATCAAGGACGAGGCGCGCAGACAGCTCGCCGCGGAGGGCGCGGCCAAGCTCTCGCTGCGGGCCGTGGCCCGTGAGCTGGGGATGGTCTCCTCCGCGCTCTACCGCTACTTCCCGAGCCGGGACGACCTGCTGACCGCTCTCATCATCGACGCCTACGACTCCCTCGGCGAGGCGGCCGAGTCCGCGCACGCCGAGGTCGACGCCGCCGGCCCGCGTGAGCGCTGGATCACCGTGTGCACGGCGGCGCGGCGCTGGGCGCTGGAGCATCCGCACGAGTACGCGCTCATCTACGGTTCCCCCGTCCCCGGGTACACCGCGCCGCAGGAGACCGTTCCGGCCGCCTCCCGGGTCGGCCTGCTTCTGATCGGCGTCGTCCGGGACGCGTATCGGGGCAAGGGCGTGGCCCGCACACCCCTGCCCGCCGAACTGAAGACCGAGGCGCAGCGGATGTCCGCCGATCTCGCGCCCGATCTGCCGCCCGAGGTGATCGTTGCGCTGGTGGCCTCGTGGGCGCAGCTCTACGGGCTGATCGGCTTCGAGCTGTTCGGGCAGTTCAACCGGATCGTGCAGGACCGCGAGCCGTTCTTCCGGCATGCGGTGGGGCGGCTCGCGCACGACGTGGGGCTCGTGTACCCGGAGCCGGCCGCTACCGTCGGCGGGCCGCCTCCCTCGTAGGCCCTGTCGCATCCGACCTGTACGGGCCCGTACCGTCCGCTGTACCCCGCGCTGTACTCCGCGTCGTACCGTCCGTCGTACTCCGCGCCGTGCCGCGCCGTCCGCCGCACCTGTACTCCGCGGGGAGTACGGGTGATCACCTCGCCCGGTGGACGCCGCCGCCGTGGTCGGCCGTCTAGCGTGACGGTCATGGAAGAGCAGCACACACCCACGGCCCCGACGTGGGGCGGTCCACCGTGGTGGCGGCACGGGCCGCCCCGGTGGAACCGCTGGAACGACGAGGAGCGCCGCGCGCGATGGCCGTGGCGTTCCACGTTGCTGGTGACCGCCTTCGTGCTCCTCGGCTCCAACTTCGCCGCCCACGCCCAGCACGTCGACCGGCTCGCCCTGGACTTCTTCTCCCGGGCGCTCCTGCTGGTGGGCTCCGGTCTGCTGCTCTGGCGGCAGCGGTACCCCGTGTTCGTCGCGTTCGGCACGGCCGCGGTCGCCCTGGTCTACGTGGCCGCCGGATATCCCTACGGGCCGGTCTTCCTCCCCGTCGCGGTCGGCTGCTTCAGCGCCGTGGTGGCCGGGCATCGCAGGGCCGCCTGGGCGGCGCTCGGCCTGCTGTGGGCGGGGCATCTCGTGGTCTCCCACTGGCTGTACCGATGGCTGCCCCCGACGGGCGACCATCCTCCCTCCTGGATGCAGGAGATCGGCATCGCCACCTGGGTCGTGGCGGTGGTGGCCCTGTCGGAGCTGGTGCGCGTGCGCCGTGAGCAGTGGAGGCGTGACAGGGCCGAGCGCGCGCAGGCCGCCCGGCGACGTGCGGACGAGGAACGGCTGCGGATCGCGCGCGAACTGCACGACGTTCTGGCGCACAGCATCTCGGTGATCAATGTCCAGGCGGGCGTCGGCCTCGCGCTCCTCGACTCCGACCCCGAACAGGCGCGCACGGCGCTCACCACCATCAAGGCGGCCAGCAAGGAAGCACTCGGCGAGGTACGCCAGGTGCTCGACACCCTGCGCGCGCCGGGCGAGGCGCCGCGCGCGCCCGCCCCCGGGCTCGACCGGCTCCCCGAACTGGTCGAGCAGGCGGCGAGCGCCGGTCTGACGGTCGAGGTCGAGGGCGAGGTCCCGACACCGGCACCGGGTACCGATCTGGCCGCGTTCCGCATCATCCAGGAGGCGCTCACCAACGTCGTACGGCATTCGGGGTCGCGCCGCGCGCGGGTGCGGCTCGATCACGCGGAGGGTGCGCTGCGCCTGCGGATCGACGACGACGGGCCGGCCACCGGCGCGGACGCGGGCGGGAGCGGCAACGGGCTCGCGGGCATGCGGGAGCGGGCGGCCGCGCTGGGTGGCACGATCGAGGCGGGTCCGCGAGACGACGGAGGGTTCCGGGTGCTGGCCGTACTGCCGTGGAAGGTCAAGGAGGACCGGTGATCCGCGTACTGCTCGCCGACGACCAGTCACTGGTCAGGGCAGGCTTCAAGGCGCTGCTCGACGCGCAGCCGGACATCGAGGTGGCCGGAGAGGCCGCCGACGGCGAGGGCGCGGTGCGCACCGTCCGTGAACTGCGCCCCGACGTCGTCCTGATGGACATCCGGATGCCCGTGCTGGACGGCCTCGCCGCCACGCGCCGCATCACCGGCGATCCGGACCTCGGGGACGTCAAAGTGGTCATGCTCACCACCTTCGAGCTCGACGAGTACGTCTTCGAGGCCATCCGCTCCGGAGCCTCCGGCTTTCTGGTCAAGGACACCGAGCCCGCCGAACTGCTGCGTGCGGTACGGGCGGTGGTCGAGGGTGATGCCCTGCTGTCGCCCGGGGTGACGCGCCGGCTGATCTCCGAGTTCGCGGCCCGTTCCAAGGAGCCCGAGTCCGCCGCGTCCCTCGCCGAACTCACCGAGCGGGAAAGGGAGGTGATGGCGCTGGTCGGCATCGGCCTCTCGAACGACGAGATCGCCCGCCGTCTTGTCGTCAGCCCGCTCACGGCCAAGACCCATGTCAGCCGGACGATGGTGAAGCTCGGGGCTCGCGACCGGGCCCAACTGGTCGTGCTCGCCTATGAGTCGGGGCTGGTGCGGCCGGGCTGGCTGGGCTGAGGCGCGGCAGCCTCGTGGCGGAAGCGGAACAGCACGGTGGCCACTCGTAGCGCGAAGAGGACGGCGGCCAAGGCGCCGCCCGAGGTCACCAGCGCCCGTGCCGTGCCGGACGACAGGTCAAGGAAGAGGGCAGGTCCGGTGACGACCCCGAAGGCGACCGCCGCAACGAACGCGGCGCTGGCCAGGGCATATCCGATCTCGACGGTGACCGCGTCCCGCCGCGCCTGGGCGCGCCGTGCGTGCGTCCCGTCCCCGGAGCCGCGGTAACTGTCCCTGCTCTCCCCGTTGTTGCTCATCCGTCGAGTCAACAGGTGCGCGCCCGGCGGGGCAAGAACCCCGCCGGGCGCGCGCGTCGGAGGTCCCCTAGTCGCGGACGGCGACCCGCTCCGACTCCGACTCCGCCCCCGTCCGGGCGGACTTGGCGGACTGGCCGGGCTCGCCGGACCGGGCGACGACGACGGACTCCCGCGGACGCCGTGTCCGCAGTCCGGGCAGCGTGATCAGCAGACCCGCGAGGGCGATGCCGGTCACCACCATCAGGCCGGGCCGGTAACTGTCGAGGACGGCCTGGGGCGATGAGCCCTCCGAGGAGTTCGCGGTGACGACGGCCGTCACGACCGCGAGGAAGATCGCGCCGCCGACCTGCACGGAGGTGTTGAGCAGGCCCGAGACCATGCCCTGCTCGTGGTCGTCGACGCCGTTGGTCGCCTGGATGTTGAGGGACGGGAAGACCAGGGCGCACGCGGCGCCGATCAGCAGCATGGTCGGCAGGATGACCGACGCGTAGACCGGGTCGAGGTCGACGCGCAGGAAGAGCGCGTACCCGACGACCATGAGGCCGAAGCCCGTCGCGATGAGCCGGGGTGTGCCGAACCGGTCTACGACGGCCCCCACCTTCGTGGAGGACAGCGCCACCAGCGCGCCGGCCGGCAGGAAGGCGAGCGCGGTGTGCAGGGCCGACCAGCCCAGCAGCGACTGCATGTACAGCGTCACCAGGAACTGGAAGCCGACGTACGAGCCGAAGAACGCCATCGCGCCGAGCTGGGCCCGGATCTGGCTGCCGGAACGCAGGACGCCGAGCCGGATCAGAGGGCTCGGGCTGCGTCGCTCGATGCCGACGAAGACGGTGAGCAGTACGGCGACGGCGAGGAAGGACAGCAGGGTCCGCGCCGATCCCCAGCCGGCCTGGGGTGCCTGGACGACGGTGAAGACGAGCAGCAGCATCGAGGCGGTACCGATGATCGCGCCCGGGATGTCGTAACCGCGGTGGTCCTTCTCGCGCTCGCTGCGCGGGATGAGCTTCAATCCCACGAGCAGCGCGACGACGGCGATGGGCGCGGGCAGCAGCATGGTCAGCCGCCAGCTCGCCTCGGTGAGCAGTCCGGACAGGACCAGGCCCATGGAGAAGCCGGTGGCCGCGCAGGTGGTGTAGATCGAGAGGGCGCGGTTGCGCAGCGGGCCCTCGGCGAACGTCGTGGTGATGATCGACAGGCCCGCGGGCGCGGTGAACGCGGCGCTCAGCCCCTTGATGAAACGGCTGGCGATCAGCAGGGGGCCCGAGTCGACTACTCCGCCGAGCAGCGAGGCGAGCGCGAACACCCCGAGGGCCACCAGGAAGACCTGGCGGCGGCCCAGCAGGTCGGCGGTGCGTCCGCCGAGGAGCAGCAGCCCGCCGTATCCAAGGATGTAGCCGCTGACGATCCATTGGAGCGTCGAGGTGGACAGGTCGAGTTCGGAGCCGATGGACGGCAGCGCGACGCCGACCATCGACACGTCCAGCGCGTCCAGGAACATCGCGGCGCAGAGCACCAGCAGCGTGCCCCACAGCCTGGGGGTCCAGCGTCCCTGGGGCACGGGGTGGGTGAGCGGAGAGGTCATGCGTCAGACAGTACATGCACATGCATTCAATGCAAGTGCATTTAATTCCGATGCAACAAAGTTGATTTCTTGCTACGGTGCGCGCATGGCGGCGGACAATGCCGAGCGAGGGCTCGTGGATCAGTGGCGCGACATCCTGGCGGTGCATGCCCGCACCGTCTGCGAGCTCGACCGTGAGCTGCATCGACACGGCCTGGGCGCCAGTGACTTCGAGGTGCTCGACGTGCTGGCGGTGGGTGCCGCCGCGGACGGCGGTACCTCCTTCCGCGTCCAGGAGATCTCCGAGCGGGTCCATCTCAGCCAGAGCGCCCTGTCCCGGCTGATCGGACGCCTGGAGAACGACGGCCTCGTGACGCGCGGGATGTGCGCCGAGGACCGGCGGGGTGTGCGCGTGTGCATCACGCCGAAGGGGCGCGAACTGCACGGCGAGGTACTGCCGTTGCAGCGCGCGGTCCTCACCCGGATGCTGTCGGACGGCCCGGCGGACGTCGGCGAATGACCGGGCCGTCCGGCTGGCGCTGTCGACCTAGCTGATCGTTCTGATCCTTCTCGGTGCGTTCGGTGCGTTCGGTGCGTTCGGTGCGTTCGGTGTGCTCGGCCTGGGCGGCGTTCTCGGCCTGGGCGTCGGGCCACGGACGTCCGTTCCGGGCGCAACGGGCGTCCGCCGACCGTCTCCGGGCGGTCCTGATTCCGGATGCGCGCGTCAGCTCCAGGTGATGCCGGACTTCTCCCGCCACAGGGTGGCGAGCGAGGTGTCGCCCGACACGCTCGGGAACGGTGCGCGGTTCCACAGCGCGAGGTAGAGCTGCGCGGCCGTCCCCGCCAGTTGGCAGTCCACGTCTACGTCTACGTCCGCATCCGTGTCCTCATTGGTGTCCGCAGCCGGGTGTCCGCCGCGTTCGCTCTGCGGCGGCTCGGAGGAGAGTCGCACGGTCCATACGGCGTCCGGGCGGTCGGTGGCGCGCACCCGCAGCACGCGGGGTTCCTCGGTGCGCACCCGGCTCTTCCCGCGCGCGTGGAAGCCGCGCAGCAACTCGTCGATCCCGTCGACCGCGAAGTCCGGCTGGACGGCGGTCGGCTCCCCGCCGAGCGCCGACTCTGCGTCGACCCGGTGCACGGTGGTCTCGTGCGCCTGCCGCCGCGCCCAGAAGGCGAGCGGCGAGGGCGCCGGCAGGAAGCTCCAGCACCGCACGTCCGGCGAGGCGCCGGCCAGGGTGTCCACGAGCAGACGGTGCCCCTCGCGGAACCAGGTCAGCAGTTCGTCGTCGTCCAGATCCGGCAGTCCACCGTCGGGGTGGTACGAGGTGTGTCCCTCGGCGACGAACGCGGTGGCCCATCGGTGGACCATGCCCGTGTGCCGCACCAGATCCCTGACCTGCCAGCCGGCGCAGGTCGCGACCTTGGCGTCGACGCCCGCCTCCTCGGCGGCGGCGACCAGCGACCGGCCTTCCCGGTCCAGGGTTTCCACGAACTCCCGAATCTCCATGCCGAGAGTGTGCCCGACGCGGGGTGCCATCGGGCAGGGCGGGGTGGAACTGCGGGAGAGGGGAGCCGACTTCGGCGAACTCGGGGGCGGGCATGGCCACGTGCGGGGTCTATGCGCCTCTGCCCCTATGCGCCTCCGTGCGCGCCGCACACAGGCTCGCCCGCTCCTGATCGTTCCCGTACGCCCGCGTGCAGGCCCTGGGTGCGCGCGAACTTGCCCGGTGTTCCCGGGCTCCTGGCCCAGGGTGCCCCGCGTTGTTCGCGCGGGATGCCCCGCGCGAGCTCTCACCCCACCGCGGCGCGGCGTGTCGCGAAGCCGATCAGTGCGGCCACGGCCGCCAGCGCCGCCACGCTCGTGAGCGCCACCGGCAAGGAGTACCAGTCGGCCATGAACCCGATCGCGGGCGGCCCGAGCAGCATGCCCCCGTACCCGAGGGTGGAGGCGACGGCGACCCCGCTCGCTCCGGCGAGCGCGCCGGCCCGTTCGACCGCGACGGGGAAGATGTTGGCGAGGCCGAGTCCGGTGACGGCGAATCCGAGCAGCACCGCCCATACGGAGGGCGCGAGTGAAGCGACCAGCATGCCGAGCGCGGCCGTCGTGCCGCCCGCGACCAACGTGCGGGTCCGGCCCAGTCGTTCGAGCAGCGCCGTCCCGCTCAGGCGACCGATCGTCATGGCGAGGGCGAAACACGAGTACCCGGCGGCGGCGATCCCCGGGTGCGCGTCCAGGTCCTGCTCCAGATGGAGCGCGCCCCAGTCCGCGAGTGCACCTTCGCCGTACGCCGTGCACAGGGCGATCAGCCCGAAGACGACCACCAGGCCGCGGGTGCGGATGTCGACACGCGGTCGCCCTGAGGGGTCGTCACCCCGTGGGCGATCCGGTGACGGCGGGACGTTCTGGCGGAGCAGGGAGCGTCCCGCGATTCCAGTCACGAGCAGGCCGATGACGGCGATCCCGAGCAGGTGGCGTGTCGGTGACAACTGCCCGGCGACCAGCCCACCGAGCCCCGCTCCGAGCATGCCGCCCAGACTGAACGCCGCGTGGAAACTGGGCATCACCGGGCGCCGTAGAGCGGCCACGAGATCGACGGCCGCGCTGTTCATGGCGACGTTGATACCGCCGTAGGCCGCGCCGAAGATCAGCAGGACGAGACCGAGGACCGGCACGGAGTGGGCGAGCGGGGGCAGGACGATGCTCAGTGACAGCAGCACCCCGCAGACCACGGTCACCGGATGGCTGCCGAACCGTCGGCAGAGCCGTCCCGTCAGCATCATGGTGATCACGGCGCCGGCGGAGACGCCCAGGAGAGCGAGGCCGAGGGTGCCGGGGGAGGCGCCGGTCTGGTGCTTGATCGCGGGGATGCGGACGACCCAGCCGGCGAAGACGAAGCCGTCGAGGGCGAAGAAGGCGGTGAGGGTGATGCGGAGTCGGGTGAGGGATTGGTCCCGCACAACGCTGTGCGGGCCTGTTTTGTTTATTAGCGGCACAAACTCACGTTAGACGGCTGCCACGCTCGGAGCAAGCAAAGTGGCGGGCCGGCATATGAGCGGCGAGGCCCCGTGAATGCCCGCGTGCGGGCCCGGCAAGGCTCCACGAATGTCAGGCGCGCCGGGGTGAGGCCCCGTGAACGAAAGGGCGACCGGGACCCCGATGGGACGGGATTCCCTGTCGCCCCGCGGCTCAGCGGTTCGCCGTCCCGCCTGCCAGGACGGCGAACCGTGCGTCGCTCCTCGTTCAGACCGCCGGAGCCGGGAAGGTCGGGTACTCCACCCCGGAGACGTGCTGGACGACACGGATGACCTGGCAGGAGTAGCCGAACTCGTTGTCGTACCAGAGGTAGAGGATCGCGTTGTCGTCCTCGACCTTGGTGGCGCCTGCGTCGACGATCGAGGCGTGGCGCGAGCCGATGAAGTCGCTGGACACCGCGTCGGGGGCGCTGATGAAGTCGATCTGGCGCTTGAGCGGCGAGGTCAGCGAGACGTTGCGAAGGTAGTCGAGGACCTCCTCGCGGGTGGTCGAGCGGCCCAGGCGCAGGCTGAGGATCGCGATCGAGACGTCCGGCACGGGCACGCGGATCGAACTGCCGGTGATCGGCGCCTTGAGGTCGGGCAGCGCCTTGGCGACCGCGGAGGCGGCACCCGTCTCGGTGATGACCATGTTCAGCGGCGCGGAGCGGCCCCGGCGGTCGGAGCTGTGGTAATTGTCCAGCAGGTTCTGGTCGTTGGTGAACGAGTGGACCGTCTCCACATGGCCGCGCAGGACGCCGTACTCCTCCGCCATCGCCTTCAGCGGCGGAACGATCGCGTTGGTGGTGCAGGACGCGCAGGACAGGATCTGCTCGTCCGGCTTGATCATGTCGTGGTTGACGCCGTGCACGATGTTGGGGACGTCGCCCTTGCCCGGAGCCGTCAGGACGACCTTGTCGACGCCGGGGCGCAGGTGGTTCGAGAGGCCCTCGCGATCGCGCCACTTGCCGGTGTTGTCGACGAGGATGGCGTCCTTGATGCCGTACGTCGTGTAGTCGACCTCGGACGGGTCGTTGGCGTAGATCACCTTGATCTCGTTGCCGTTGGCGATGATCGTGCTGTTCGCCTCGTCGACGGTGATCGTGCCCTGGAACTGGCCGTGGATGGAGTCGCGGCGCAGCAGCGAGGCACGCTTGACGATGTCCTGGTCGCCGCCCTGGCGCACGACGATGGCGCGCAGCCGCAGACCGTTGCCGGAGCCGGTCTTCTCGATGAGCAGGCGGGCGATGAGGCGGCCGATGCGGCCGAAGCCGTAGAGGACGACGTCGCGTCCCTCGCGGCGCTCGATCTTGTTCTCGCCCGTGGCACCGGCGACGGCCAGGGCGGTGAACTCCTCGACGGACAGGCCGCGGTCGTCCGCCCGGTAGGTCGCGGCGAGCATGCCGAGGTCGATCTGGGACGGGCCGAGGTCGAGAGTGGTGAGTGCCCGCAGGAACGGCAGGGTGTCGGTGACCGAGAGCTCCTCGCCGGCGATCTGCCGGGCGAAGCGGTGGGTCTTGAGGATGCTTACCACTGACTTGTTCACCAGGGAGCGGCTGTGCAGGAGGATCGTGACGTCCTGCTCCCGGTGCAGCCTCCCGATGATCGGGATCATCGACTCCGCGATCTCTTCGCGGGTCTTCCAGTTGGTGAACGCGTCGTCGTTGACAGTCACAGAATCATCTTTCGAGCTAGGTGGCGCTCATATGCTAACCGGCCGTCTTCCTGATCGTTCATGCGGTGTCCATTAGCAGGGAAGACGGCGTCCGCCACGGCGCCCGCGGGCATCGGAGTCCGGCCCCCCGCGGGGCTCGCCCCATGGCTGACAGGTGTCGTCCACCAGTACGACAAAGCCTCCGTCTCCCGTTCCGGACTCTTTCGTTGCTGTAGGCACCCTTGACAGCGTGCGTACTGTTTCGCGACGTTTGAGCCCCGCCCATTGGTTCGGATCTCGGCCCTCGACCGGGAGACGAGTCCTTGGGCGGCACGGATCGGCAAAAATCAGAAAAGTGGCAGGACGCGGACAGCGCGTCATGGGGGGAGCTGTCGCCCATGCGATCCATCAGCAAGGATCCACACGCCCTACTGGCCTGTGCTGTGACCAGTACATCCCTCGCAGCGCTCGCGGAAGGGCGGTTGATCTGACGTGGAGATCACGATCCACAGACTCGACGGCCTCGGCGTCCCGTTGCGCGAGGCCTGGCACGAGGCGATGGACGCATCGCCCGAATACGCCAATCCGTTCCTGGCGCCGGAGTTCGCGACGGGGGTCGGCAGGTTTCGCGGCGGAGCGCAGGTCGCGGTGTTGCGCGAGGACGGTGAGCCCGTCGGTTTCCTGCCGTACGAACGAAACCTTCTCGGCGTCGGCAGAGCCATCGGCCTCGGACTCTCCGACTGTCAGGCCCTCGTACACAGACCCGGGGTCACCTGGGACGCGCAGGAGGTGCTGCGCGCCTGCGGGCTGTCCATCTTCGAGTTCGATCATCTCGTCGAGGAGCAGAAGCCGTTCGGCAGATACGTTACTGGGACCTTCGCCTCCCCGGTCGTGGACCTGAAACCGGGGGACAGCGGCTACCCGGAGTGGCTGCGGAGCGCCTACCCGGGCCAGGCGAAGACGACCCTGAAGAAGGAACGGCGCCTCGGGCGTGACGTGGGCGAGGTGCGGTTCGTCTTCGACGAGCGCGACCCTCGGATGCTGCGCACGCTCATGCAGTGGAAGTCCGCCCAGTACCGCAGGACCGGACGCATGGACCGGTTCGCCCGGCCCTGGATCGTCGGTCTCGTGGACCACCTGTTCGACGTCCGCGAGGAGCACTTCACCGGCGTCCTGTCCGTGCTCTACGCCGGGGACCGGCCCGTCGCCGCCCACTTCGGACCGCGGTCGCGCACGGTGCTCGCGGCCTGGTTCACCGCCTACGACCCGGAGTTCCACCGGTACTCGCCCGGTCTGATGATGCACCTGCGGACCGCCGAGGCGGCCGGCCGCAACGGTGTGAGTCTGCTGGATCTGGGGCGCGGCGACAAGGAGTACAAGGACTGGCTCAAGACCCGTGAACTGCGCGTGGCCGAAGGGTTCGCGGCCCGCCCCCATCCGGTGGCGGCGGCGCACCGGCTGTGGCGCAGGCCCGTGCGCGGTCTGCGGAACACGGTCCTCGCCCATCCCACGCTCCGCGATCCGGCCGACCGGCTCCTCAAGACCGTGGGCACACTGCGCGCGTCGGGCCGCGCCGAATCCGGCGGCGCGGAACCGCGCGCACGCTGACCGGGTCGCCCGCCGGCACCCGAGGGAGTCTCCGAGACCGAGCGGTTCGGGCGAGGAGGCCCTCGGGCATGCCCCGCGCCGGCCCGTGCGGCTGCGCGGTACGGAGCGCCGCCTGTTGGGCCTCGTCGCTCGGGCGCGGGCCGCTTCCGGTGAGGTCACCGGAAATGAGGCTCACGGCGACGACTCGCCCGGGAGGCGACGGCTCACCCCGGACGACGTGGGTACGCGGGAGGGACGGTGCGGCTACGGCGTGGGGCGGAGTTCTGCCGGCTCGCGGTCGGGCCGCGGCGCCCGGTCGCTCCGGGGGCCGAGGCGTCACCGTCGTACGGCGACGACCTCGAAGTCAGGCGATGGGATCGATGTCAGGCGATGGGATCGATGTCAGGCGACGGGATCGACGTCATACGGCCATGACCTCGATCCCCGCCTCCTCGAAGCGTCCGATCGTCTCGGGCTCCGCCGCCGCGTCGGTGACGAGTGTGCCCACCGACTCGGCCGCGCAGATACGGGCGAACGCGCGCTGCCCCAGTTTGCTGGAGTCGGCGGCGACGATCACGCGCTCGGCCCGCTCGCACAGGAGGCGGTTGATCGCGGCCTCCGCCTCGTCGTGGGCGGCGGCGCCGTGCGTGGCGTCGAAGGCGACCACGCCGAGCACCGCGACATCGAGGGTGATCTGCCCGAGTACGCCGTCCGCGAGCGGCCCGACGAGCTCGTACGACTGCGGCCGGGCGACCCCGCCGGTCACCACGATCTTGAACTGGGGGCGCACGGCGAGTTCGTTCGCGATGTTCAGCGCGTTCGTGACGACGGTCAGCGCGGGGGAGCCCGACGCCAGGTCCGGTCGTACGGCGAGGGCGCGGGCGACCTCGGTCGTCGTGGTGCCGCCCGTCAGGCCCACCGCCTCGCCAGGGGTGATGAGGCCGGCCACCGCCTTCGCGATGCGCTGCTTCTCCGAGGCGTGGCGGGCCGTCTTGTAGCGCAGGGGCAGTTCGTAGGAGACGCCGTGCACGACCGCGCCGCCCCGGGTGCGCACGAGCATCTGCTGCTCGGCGAGCTGGTCGAAGTCGCGCCGGATCGTCGCCGCCGAGACCTCCAGCCGCGTCGCGGCCTCCTCGACATCCAGGCGGCCCCGCTCCACGAGCAGTTCCAGCAGCGCCTTCCACCGGGCGTCGCGCGACATCCGCACCCTCCGTTCCTCGATCCTCCGCGACCTTAACGCACCTCCCCTCGACCCAAATGCTTGATTGTGCTCGAAAACTCGCTATATCTTGCAGGAACGAGCATCTGTGGGAGGGGAACGGCATGACCCATGTCGAGGACGAACTGAGCAGCCAGCCCGAGTGCTGGATCCGCGCCGCCGAGCAGGCGGCCGAGCACGAAGCCGCGCTGCCCGCGGCGGGGGAACGCGTCGCGATCGTGGGATGCGGCACCTCGTTCTTCATGGCACAGGCCGCGGCCGCGCTGCGCGAACAGTCCGGGCAGGGTGAGACGGACGCCTTCGCCGCCTCGGAGTTCCCCGCGGGCCGCTCGTACGATCGCGTGATCGCCCTGACGCGCTCCGGGACGACCACCGAAGTGCTCGGACTTCTCGGACGGCTGCGCGGACGCACCCGTACGACCGCCGTCACCGCCGATCCGCACACGCCCGTGATGGAGTCCGCGGACGACATCGTGGTGCTCGGCTTCGCCGACGAGCGGTCCGTCGTGCAGACCCGGTTCGCGACCACCGCGCTCACCCTGCTGCGGGCCCACCTCGGTCTGCACAGCGACGCCGTCGTCGCCGACGCGCGCACCGCGCTCGGCACACCGCTGCCCGAAGGACTCGTCGGCTGCTCGCAGTTCACCTTCCTGGGCCGCGGGTGGACCGTCGGCCTCGCCAACGAGGCCGCGCTCAAGATGCGGGAGGCGTCCCTCGCCTGGACCGAGGCCTACCCGGCGATGGAGTACCGGCACGGTCCCATCAGCATCACCACGCACGGCACCGCCACCTGGATGCTCGGCGAGGCACCCGAGGGGCTGGCCGAACAGGTCCGGGGAACCGGCGGGTTGTGGGTGGACGGCGGCCTCGACCCGCTCGCCGAACTCGTCCGCGCCCAGCGCCTCGCCGTCGCCGTCGCCGCGGCGCGCGGCCTGGACCCCGACCAGCCGCGCCACCTCACCCGCTCGGTGATCCTCAGCAGCCACTGAGCCGGCTCGACCACCCACGGAGAAGGAGGAGTTGTGCCTCTCGCAGCAACCGGTGAGCTGGTCACCAGGGCCGCCGGAACGCGGACCGCCGTCGCCGCGTTCAACGTCATCACGCTGGAGCACATCGAGGCCGTGATCGCGGGCGCGGAGTCCGCCGACGCGCCCGTCGTGCTCCAAGTCAGCGAGAACGTCGTCAAGTTCCGCTACGGCCGGCTGCTCCCGCTGGCCCGTGCCGCGACCGCCGCCGCCGAACGGGCCTCGGTGCCCGTCGCGTTGCACCTCGACCATGTACAGAGCGACGACCTGCTGCGGCAGGCGCCCGGTGCCGGGTTCGGCTCCGTCATGTACGACGCGTCGCGTCTGCCGTACGAGGAGAATCTCACCGCGACCCGGGCCGCCGCCGACTGGGCACACGCCCAGGGCTTGTGGATCGAGGCCGAGTTGGGCGAGATCGGCGGCAAGAACGGTGAGCCGCCGCGGGACGCGCACGCGCCCGGCGCCCGTACCGACCCCATGGAGGCACGCGCCTTCGTGGCCGACTCCGGTGTGGACGCGCTGGCCGTGGCGATCGGCAGCTCGCACGCGATGACCACCCGGACCGCCGCCCTCGACCACGAGCTGCTCAAACGCCTGGCCGCCTCCCTCGGTGTTCCCCTCGTCCTGCACGGCTCCTCCGGGGTGCCCGACGGCGAGCTCCGGGCGGCCGTCGAAGGCGGCATCGCCAAGGTCAACGTCGGCACCGCGCTGAACATCGCGATGACGGGCGCCATACGGGAGTTCCTCGCGGCCAGCCCCGACGCCGTGGACTCACGGAAGTACCTCAGCGTGGGACGGGAGGCGATGGTACGGACGGTGGCGGGACTCATCGGCGTTCTGCGGGGGTGACGCCGTCCAGATGCCCCTACGGCCCGATATGCGGCCCAAAGCGATCGCTTCGCCGGTGCCGGGTCCGGTCGAAACCGCTCCTGGCGCATGCGCTTTTGCACCGACGACAGTTCGAGTGGGTGACAAGGTGGCTAGGGTGAACAAGTATGAGAAGGCCGAAAGGGCACGGCAGGCTCGAGGGTGAAGCATCGCCCCGGAGACCACTCGGGCAAGCGTCCGTATGCCCCATGAACACGGGGAGCAGGGGTTTGCGGTGTTTTCGGGGCACAGCCGGCGCTGGACCGGGCGCAGGACGGAGAAGGCCTTGAGCGGTCAACTTCTGGCTGATATTCGCAGGTTGGTGCGCGACGGGGACACGTGCACCCCGGTGAACAGTGCGATGTCCACCACCGATCCGCGCCACGGCGCGCATCGAGAGGTCCGCCTGCGCCTGCCTTTGGGCCCGATGTGAACGGACTGATCTACTACCTGGCCGCGGCGGTCCTCTGGATGGGACTCGCCGCCCAGCTGCCCGACCTGCGCCGCCACTGGAGAGACCCGCTCAAGCGGTCGTTCTGCGCCGTCATCCTGTTGTCGGGACTCTGCTTCGTGCTCGGCGCGCCGCCCACCGTCGCCCTCGTCAACAGCCTCACGGGCATACCGAATGTGGCGGCGCCGCTGACGTACGGCGCGGTGACCGCCTTCGGTGCGGCTTCCCTCATCCTCATCGTGCACTGGCGGGGCAGCGACCCCGTCCGGGTGCGGCGCACGTCACGGGCCTGGCTGTTCAGCTACCTGGGAGTGATCGTCACCGAAGGCGTCCTGTTCACGCTGGGCGACACGCCGGTCGAGCGCCGGGCCGACTTCGACACCTACTACGCCTCGACCCCGTTCATCCGAGAGATGATCGTGCTCTACCTGATGGCACACACGGTCGCGGCGGTGACGACGACTCTGTTGTGCTGGCGCTGGACCCGGAAGGTCAAGCGCTGGACCCGCGGTTCGCTGGCTCTGCTCGTGCTGGGCTGGATGTTCACCAGCGCCTACAGCGTCGTCAAGTCCGTCGCGTTGACCGCTCACTGGCTCGGGCACCACTGGGACAGTCTCAGCACCAGCGTCGCACCGCTCGTGGCCGTCGGTTCCTGCCTGGCCTCGGCGGGCTACATCCTTCCCCTCGTCGGCCCGCGCATCGACTCCGCCGTCACATTCGTACGCCTGCGTCCCCTGTTCAGTCTGCTGGCGGGGCCGACCAGCCGGCGGCGCTGCGTCGCGGCGCTGCCATGGCGGACGATCGGCGACGTCGAACTGCGGCTCACCACGCGGGAGACGGCCATCCGCGACGGCCTTCAGCGACTGGCCGGACAGCTCGACGACCAGGTGCGGCGCCGCGCCTACCGGGACGCGCTGGCCGCCGGGTCCTGCGCGGCCGAGGCCGAGGTGATCGGGATGGCCGCGATGGTCGCCGTAGCCGCTCTCGCCGAGACTCCGAGCCCCGTCGCGGAGACCGGCACCATCGGCATTTCGGTCGGTGACGTCGATGTGGTGGTCTCGGTCAGCACGCGCGTGCGACGGCAGGACACCGGGGCACGGTCGTTGGACACGGGCCAGCCGTCCCTGCTGAGCCTGTCCAAGGCGGTGCGCACGCCCATCGTCGACGCCGCGATCCAGTCGCGGAGAACCGCGGTACGGCAGCTCTCCTGAACGCGCCCGCCGTGGCCCGCGCATCGGCCACTTCGCCCGCCCGCGCGGAGGAACACTCGCAGCGCGGACCGTCGTTCACATGCTCGCGGCGCGGATCGGCGGACGAACGCCAGGAGCGTGGACCGTCAGGCCCACGCCCGTGCCGCGGACGCCGTCACACGAGGACCGGGCCCATGGAGTCGACGAAGGCGCTTTCCCCGGGGGTCAGCGGCGGCCCGGTCAGGGGCTCCATGACGGGCCCCTTCAGCGTGGCGAGAAGCAGCTTCGGGCGCAGGAGACTGCTCGCGTCGGCCTGGAGCGTCACGACCGCGCGCATGGCCGCGTACACGGAGTACGAGGTGGTGGCCACGCGTGCCATCCGGCCCCTGTAGCGGCTGAGAAGTGAGTCGGCGAGCGTCGGAGCCCTGCCGACGACCTCCGGGAACCACTGGTCCTGGGAGGTGCTCACCGTGTAGGCGGCGGAGACGGATCTGGCGGCCGCGCGCTGGACGTCGCGGGCGAAGCCCGCAGCCGTGACGTCGGCCTGCTGCAACTGCCGGCTCAGGGCCTGGGCACCGAGGGCCGCGACGGACATGCCCTGGCCGTGCACGGGGTTGTAGGTGGCGACGGCGTCACCGAGCACCACCAGGCCCTCGGGCATGGCCGCCCTCTCGAACTCGCGGCGCCTGTTGCGGGTGCTGCGGCTGAGGAACACCTCGCTGAGCGGCTCGGCGCCGGAGATGAGCTGCCCGACGAGCGGGTGGCGCAGGCCGAGGGCGAAGTCGGTGAACTCCTCGGGATCGGCGGTGGGTTCGCCGCCGCGGGTGCCCGCGAGGCTGACCAGCCAGCGACCGTCCTCGATCGGCACCAGAACTCCGGAACGCCCCGGCCGGGAGGCGGCGGGGTCCGCCTCGACCTGCGTCAGCGGGAAGTCCTCCGCACCTCTCGGAACGCGGAAGACCCGGCTGGCGTAGACGAGACCCGAGTCGACCTCGTCGGTCGGTATGTCAGCCACGCCGAGCCTGTCGAGCCATGGCTCGACGCGTGTTCCCCGTCCGCTCGCGTCGACCACGAGATCGGCACTCAGGTCCTCCTCGGAGCCGTCGGCGAGGACGCGAACTCCGGTGACGCGCTCGGCGGTTCCCAGCAGCGACAGCGCCTCGGCACGGCGGACCGTGACCCGGGTGGTCCCGAGGACGGCGTCGCGCAGAACCGAGTCGAGCAGGTCGCGGCTGCAGCAGGTGAGCAGCAGTTCGTCGGCCACGGTGGGCCAGCGCCGGTACCAGCCCTGCGCGCCGAAGCCCAGCATGCCGGTCATGGACTGCTCGACAGCTCCCGACGTGAGCAGACGCTGACGTACATCGGCTTCGGGAAGCAGCTCCTGGATGGCGTCGCGTCCGCTGGGCAGCAGGATGTGGGCGTGCCGTGCCTGCGGGATTCGTTTGCGCGGGTGCGGCCCGTCGGGCAGTTCGTCGCGCTCCAGCACGATCACGTCGTCCACGGACCGGGACAGAGCCGCGGCGGCGAGCAGGCCGGCCACGCTCCCGCCGATGACGACAGCACGGCGCGACATGGTTCCCCCAGTTGTCATGAGTGAGCGACCTCACTCTACGGTCGTACACGTAGGTGTACAGGGGAGATCAAAAAGTGTGCCCATTCTGTCTGTTGGCGACGAGCCGGGTGCCCCTCGCCGCAGGTCCTCCGCGTGAGCCGGTCCTGCGAACCGGTCCGACGAGCCGGTCCTGCGAACCGGTCCGACGAGCCGGTCCTGCGAACCGGTCCGACGAGCCGGTCCTGCGAACCGGTCCGACGAGCCGGTCCGACGAAGAGGCCGGCTGACCCGGGCCGGACCGTGCCCACCAGCCGCTCCGCCCCGCGCCTCGGCCCCGCCCCGGCGCCCGCCCCGGGTGCTGCGCGGGGCGGGCTGCGCGGGGCGTGCGGGGGCTACTGCTCGGCGTCCTTCTTCACGGCCCGCAGGATCACGAACTTGGCGTCGCCCGCGACCAGTTCACTGTTGCCGAAGAGCCGTCGCAGCTTCAGGTGGTAGCCCAGGTGGCGATTGCCGATCACCCACAGCTCGCCGCCCGGCCGCAACGCGCGCCGGGCGTCCGAGAACATCCGCCAGGCGGTCGTGTCCGTCATCGCCTGGTGCGAGTGGAACGGGGGATTGTTCAGGACGAGGTCGACGCTCCCGGACGGGACGCCCTCCAGCCCGTCGGCGACACGGAATTCGGCGCTCCCCTCGGCGTTCGCCCGGTAGGTCGCCTCCGCCGAGGCCACCGCCTGGTACGACTCGTCGGCGAACAGCACCTCGGCGTCGGGATTGGCCAGCGCGATCGCCGTACCGACCACACCGTTGCCGCAGCCCAGGTCCACGACCCGCTCGGCGCCCCGGCTGCGCGGCAGATGCGTGAGGAAGAAGCGGGTGCCGACGTCGAGGCGGTCGGCACAGAAGACGCCCGCGTGGTTGACGACCGTGTGCCCGGAGACCGGGCCGATGTCGTCGGGCAGCCGGTAGCTGTACGGCCAGGGGTTGGCCTTCCGCGCGATCCCCTGGAGCGGGGTGCAGAAGATCAGCCGGGCCTTCTTCTCGGCCAGCGAGGTGCGGGTCGGACCGAGGATCCGCTCGAAGAGGTGCAGCGTCGAGGTGTGGATCTCCTTGACCATCCCGGTGCCGATGACGACCGTTCCCTCGTGCACGCCGGGCGCCAGCCGGTGCAGCTGGTCCTCCAGCAGGGCCAGGCTCTTCGGCACCCGCACGAGCAGTACGTCGATCCGCTCGGGAGGCGGCTCCTGGGTCGTGAGGAGCCGGACCGCGGACTCCTCGGCACCGGCCCGCGCCAGATTCGCGCGGGTCGCTTCCCGCGCCAGGAGGGAGTCGGTGATCTGCGTCGGCCGCCGCGCCGACAGCGCCGTCGTGAGCGCACCCCACCGGTCGCCGACGATCACGACCGAACCCGTCAGCGGGGTGCCGCTCTCTGCGAGGTGCCCCAGCAGATAGGTGTCGGCGGCGTCCCAGGCGCGGAGTCGATCGCGAGGGTCCTCGGGGAATCGGGCGAGCTCGTAATCGCCCCAGGGTGTCGTCATCCGGTCGTTCATCGTGGGTCAAGGCTAAGCGACCCGGGGCGCCCCGGGTGCGCGAGGATGAGGGCATGTCGATGGACGCGGAACTGTTCCCGCGCGGCCGGACCGAGATCGCGCCCGGCGCGGTGCACCTCCCGGACTGGCTGGACGGAGAACACCAGCGGCAGCTCCTCGATGCCTGCCGCGGCTGGGCACGCCCGCCGGCGGGACTGCGCACCGTCCGCACCCCCGGCGGCGGCACGATGACCTCCCGGCAGGTCTGTCTGGGCTGGCACTGGTACCCGTACGGCTACGCGCGGACGGTGGTCGACGGTGACGGTTCGCCGGTGAAGCCCTTCCCCGACCGGCTCGGCGACCTGGCCCGCGAGGCGGTCAAGGACACCCTGGGCGACGACGCCCCCGACACGGATCCGTCCGCCGCGTACGACATCGCGCTGATCAACTTCTACGACGCCGAGGCCCGTATGGGCATGCACCGCGACAGCGACGAATCGTCCGACGCCCCGGTCGTGTCGCTGAGCCTGGGCGACACCTGCGTCTTCAGGTTCGGCAACACGGAGTCCCGGGCACGGCCGTACACCGACGTCGAGCTCCGCAGCGGCGACCTCTTCGTCTTCGGCGGCCCGTCACGGCTCGCGTATCACGGAGTACCGAGGGTGTACCCGGGCACGGCGCCCGCAGAGTTGGGACTGACCGGGCGGCTGAACGTCACGCTCCGGGTCAGCGGCTTCCCGCCGGGGCCCGCACGGTAGCGGCGGACGGTCTCACGGCCGATGCCGAGCCGCGGCCTCCCGGACCGGGTGGCCGACGTGCGCTCCGAACGGCGGCCCCCCGCCGCGGTGTCCCCCCGGCGGCGGGCACGACCGGACGGGCCCCGCGGGAGCGGATCATGGGAGACTCGCCCTCATGAACGGCAAGGCGGGCCCCCGGACGGCGGGGGATGGCAGCACGCGGACACGGCTCGACCGGGGGCGCGGGGCACTCGGACCGGCGCTGGAACTCGTGCACACCGGGCGCGCGCCGACGCGTGCCGTGCTCACCGCCGAGCTGGGCGTCACCCGGGCCACCGCGGGCGCCGTGGCCGCGGAGCTGGAGGCGCTGGGGCTGATCCGGGTCGACGCTCGGCCCGGTTCCGCCGCCGGTTCGCAGGGTCGGCCCTCGCACCGGCTGGAGGTCGCAGAGGACGGGCCCGTGGCGCTGGCCGCGCAGGTGCACGCCGACGGGTTCCGCGCCGCGCTGGTCGGCCTCGGCGGCCGGATCGTCGCGACCGCGCCCGGCTGCGAGACCGTCGACGCCGATCCGGCGAAGGTGCTCGGCTCGGTCGTCGACGCCGGCGCCGAACTGCTCCGCGAGACCGGACGCCGCTGTGTGGGCGCCGGGCTCGCCGTACCGTCCGCCGTCGCCGAACCCGAGGGGCTCGCCCTCAACCCACTGCACCTGGCCTGGCCCGCGGGCGCCCCCGTCCGGCAGATCTTCGCCGAGCGGGTGCGCGCGGCCGGTATCGAGGGTCCGGCGTT
Source organism: Streptomyces sp. NPDC005784 (assembly GCF_042871525.1). Taxonomy (NCBI): domain Bacteria; kingdom Bacillati; phylum Actinomycetota; class Actinomycetes; order Kitasatosporales; family Streptomycetaceae; genus Streptomyces; species Streptomyces sp. NPDC005784. The sequence goes on along the minus strand of NZ_JBIAIQ010000049.1, from coordinate 30,975 downwards.
CGCCGCCAACGACGTCAACCTCGCCGCCCTGGCCGAGCACCGGCACGGGGCGGGCCGCGGCGCCCGCGACCTGCTCTGCGTGGCCACCGGACACCGTGGTGTCGGCGGTGCCCTGGTGCTCGACGGGCGCCTGCACACGGGCAGTTCGGGGCTCGCCCTCGAAGTCGGCCATCTCACCGTCAATCCCGAGGGCCGCCCCTGCCACTGCGGCAGCCGCGGCTGTCTCGACGTCGAGGCCGACCCGCTCGCCTTCCTCACCGCGGCCGGCCGCGCCCCCGGCCCCGAGGTGTCGCTGCTCCAGCAGTCCAACGAGCTGATCCGCGACGAGTACGCCGATCCGTCCGTCCGCAGGGCCATCGAGGCGCTGATCGACCGCCTCGGCCTCGGCCTCGCGGGCCTCGTCAACATCCTCAATCCGGACCGCATCATCCTCGGCGGACTGCACCGCGCCCTGCTGGACGCCGACCCGGACCGGCTGCGCGCCGTCGTCGCCGACCGCAGCCTGTGGGGACAGAGCGGCGGGGTACCGATCCTCGCCTGCACCCTGGACCACAACAGCCTCGTCGGGGCAGCCGAGTTGGCGTGGCAGCCGGTGCTGGACGACCCACTGAAGGCGCTGCCCGTCTGACACTCAGGGGCGCCAGGCGACGGCGAGGGCCCGCCCGGCGTTCTCGGTGAGGATCCGGTCCACCAGGTCGTTGCCCAGGGCGCGTTCGAGCCTCGGACGGACCCGGCGCAGCAGATACGGCATCCCCGGGCCGCCGTTGACCGAGCGCGCCGCAGCGGTCGTCGTGTCGCCGCCGAGCAGCAGCCGGCCGCCGAAACCGGCGTCGGCGAGGGCGCGTACGGCGTCGGGCATGCGCCAGTCCGTCGCGTGGTTGGCGTGGGAGGGGCCGTCGAAGGCGAGGTAGGCGCCCGACTCGGCGGCCTCGCGCTGCGCCACGAGGTCCGGGGAACGGTTGAGGTGCCCCAGGATCACCCGGTGCGGCGGCACGCCCAACTCGCCGCACAGCAGGTCGAGTACGTCCAGTGCCCCGGTGCCCAGCTCCAGGTGCACGGCGATCGGCGCACCGGTGGCGTGGTGGGCCTCGGCAGCGGCGGTCATCGTCCAGCGGGCGTGCGCGTCCAGGGCGTGGAAGCCGCCCGCGACCTTGATCAGCCCGGCCCGGACCCCGGTCGTCCCGATGCCCGTCGTGAGCTCGGCGACGAGGACGCCGGCCAGCGTGCCGCGCAGCTCGCTCAGCAACTCCGGTGTGTAGTGCGCCGCTTGGTGCAGCCCGGTCGCCGCGACGACGTGGACCTCGGAGTCTCGGGAGATCAGCGGCAGATCCGCGGCCCGCCTGCCCAGACCGTACGGCGTCCACTGGACCACGCTGCCACCGCCCTGCGCGCGGAACGCGGCCAGCTCGGCCCGCGCGGCGGACGCGTCGCACAGTTCCTGGCCCGGGAGTTGCGGGCTGCCGAAGAAGAGATGGTCGTGCGCGTCGCACACCCCGAGGTGTTCGGGGAGCACGTCGCCCAGGACCGTACGGACCGCGGCCACCGGGCTCACCACTGCCGGCCCCGCGGCAGCCGGTCGCGCTCGGGCTCGGACATGTGCAGCACCTGGAAGACCTCGCCCGTCGCCTTGGGGGAGTCGTGGTCCCAGAGTGAGAAATGCACGACCTCCCAGTGCCGAGGATCGACGGCGGCACCCGTGCAGACCGCCCCGTCCAGCGCGGCCAGCCGCCCGGCCTCGCGCACCGCCTCCTCCATCGCCTCGGACAGCTCCACGCCCTCGGCGACGGCCCGGCGCCGCCGGACCGCGACCTTGGCCGGCGATCCGGCGGCGCCGCCCTCCTCGTACGCGAGACCGGTCCAGTGCTGCACCACGGGGCGCCCGAAGTCGTTCACCAGGCCTTGGAACGCCCCGCCCCAGAGAAAGGAGTTCATGCCCTCGGCGGTGTGCCAGAGGTAGAACGGCGCGTACTGGTTGACGGGGGAACCGTCCACCCCGCGCTCGCGCATCAGATACGCCTTGATCCCGAGGCCGTGCCACGCGTCGAGCCGGTGGCCGACGTGGGCGACCCGGTCCCAGATGACGGCCATGTCGTAGGCGGCGGGAAACGTGAGCTCGTACTGCATGGCGTGCATGGGAAGGTCCTTCCTGGAGTTCGGGGTTCGGGGTTCGGGGTTCGCGGTTTTCGCGGGGAGGGCGGACGCCGGCCCCGTGGACTTCTGTGCGACGGTGTCAGCGGGCGGGTGCCAGCAGGGCGAGCAGCCCGCGGACTCCCGTGTCGAACGCGGCCGGTGAACCGGAGGCGCGCGCCAGGACGTAGCCGCCCTGGACGGTCGCGAGGATCGTCGCGGCGATGTCCTCGCCGTCCAGCGCGGCCGCGAACTGCCCCTGTTCCTTGCCCTCTTCGACGATGCCTGCCAGCCGCCCGCGCAGCCATTCCAGCGTTTCGTCGACGGGCGCGCGCAGTTCGTCGCTCGCGATCACGTCCGGGTCCATCGTGAGCCGCCCGATCGGGCACCCGCGCAGCACGTCGCGCTCGCGGCGCAGATAGGCCTCGATCCGCTCGTACGGCGATCCGGGCGAGCCGAGGACGCCCTCGGCGGTGGCCCGCATCTCCTCGGCGGTACGGCGAATCGCGGCGAGCGCCAGACCGGGCTTGCCCCGGAAGTGGTGGTACATGCTGCCCTGCCCCGCGTCCGCGTGCTCCAGGATCGCTTTGGGGCTGGTGCCCACATAGCCGCGCTCCCACAGCAGCTCGCGCGTGGACTCGATCAGTCGCTCCGGAGTGCTCATGAACCGACTGTACATACTAGTAGGTACAGAGGTCGAGGGGGCCCAGCTGTCCGCGGGGAGCCGCCGCGCGGAGCAGCGCGGGGCGCCCTGCGTACTCCCCCCGAGGTACGCGCACGGCCGCTGGCCGTACGACGACTCCGACCCCCTGCCGGGGCGAGTCTCGAAGCATCACCAAGAGATCCCGCGGAGACGCGCGATTCCACCGAGGAGATGACTCGAGATGCAGACCCTGGCGCACTGGGACGGCGGCCCCGGCCCCTGGATCCTGTTCCTTCCGCTGATCTGGGCGGCCGTCGTGATCGGCGTCGTGACCGTCCTGCGCCGCACCGCCTGGCGCGGACGCCGCGGCCCGTGGCGCGGGGTGGGCGGGTTCGGCCCGGGCGGCTCCCTGCCGGCCGGCGACTCGCCGATCGCCGTGCTCGGCCGCCGTTTCGCCTCCGGAGAGATCGACGAGGACGAGTACTGGCGCCGCCTGTCCGTCCTCGACGAGCAGTTCGGTCGTACGGGCAAGGGCGGTGCGGTATGACGCCCACGACCGGCCGCCGCGACGCGGCACGCGTCACCGGGGCCGTGAAGGTCTACGGCAGCGGCGACACCGCCGTGCGGGCCCTGGACGGGGTGAGCGTCGGCTTTCCGGCCGGCCGCTTCACCGCGATCATGGGGCCCTCCGGCTCCGGCAAGTCCACGCTCATGCACTGCGCGGCCGGCCTGGACACCCTCACCTCGGGCGCCGCGTACATCGGCGACACCGAACTCGGCACCCTCGACGACCGCCGCCTGACCCTGCTGCGCCGCGACCGGATCGGCTTCGTCTTCCAGGCGTTCAACCTGATTCCGACGCTCACCGTCGCGGAGAACATCGCCCTGCCCATGGACCTCGCGGGAACCAAGGGCTCCCGCGAATGGACCGACGCCCTCGTCGACGTCGTCGGTCTGCGCGACCGGCTCCACCACCGGCCCAGCGAGCTGTCCGGCGGACAGCAGCAACGCGTCGCCGTGGCAAGGGCGTTCGCCGGTCAGCCCGACGTCGTCTTCGCCGACGAACCCACCGGCAACCTCGACTCCCGCTCCGGCGAGGACGTCCTGAACCTCCTCGGCCGGGCCGTGCGCCAGATGGACCGCACGGTCGTCATGGTCACCCACGACCCGGTCGCCGCCGCGCACGCCGACGAGGTGGTCTTCCTCGCCGACGGACGCCTCGTGGACCGGATGGAGAACCCGACGGCAGACAAGGTCCTCGACCGCATGAAGGCCTTCGACGGCAAGGGGGCACCGGTATGAACGCCGCCGCACTGCGCCTCAGCGTCTCGTCGCTGCGCAGCCACAAACGCCGCTTCGCGGGGACGTTCTTCGCGGTGCTGCTCGGCGTCGCCTTCCTGGCCGGCACCCTCGTCATGGGCGACACGCTGCGCGCCGGGTTCGACACGATGTTCGGCAACGCGACCAAGGGCACCGACGCCGTGGTCCGCAGCGCCGACACCATCACCACCCCGGGGGAGAGCCAGGGCGTACGCGCGCCCGTCGCCACCGATCTGGTGAGGACGATCGAGCGGACCCCCGGTGTCGCGGCCGCCGCGCCCGACATCCAGGGCGCCGGCCAGCTCATCGGCTCGGACGGAAAGCCCATCGGCGGACAGGGCCCGCCCACCCTCGCGGGCAACTGGATCGACGACCCCGAGCTCAACGCGTACCGACTCGCCGAGGGCCGTGCCCCGTCGAAGTCCGGCGAGGTCGTCGTCAACCGAGGCACCGCCAAGAAGGGCCACCTGAAGATCGGCGACACGACGGTCCTGCGCACGCCCGACCCGGTCCGGGTGACGATCGTGGGCCTCGCGACCTTCGGCGGCGAGGACGGCATGGCCCAGGTGACGTTCACCGGGATGGCGCAGGCGGACGCGGAGAAGTACCTGACCGCGAAGCCCGGCGAGGCCGCGAGCATCCGCGTGCGCGCGGGCCCGGGAGTCGGTCAGGGCAAGCTCGTCTCCGACCTGGCTCCCGTACTCCCCAAGGGAGTCGAGGCCATCACCGGACAGGAGTCCGCGCAGGAGAACACCGACGTGATCTCCAGCCAGTTCCTCACCGTCTTCACCACGCTGCTGCTCGTCTTCTCCGGCATCGCGCTCCTCGTGGCGACCTTCTCCATCCACAACACCTTCGCGATCGTCGTCGCCCAACGCACCCGTGAGAACGCCCTGTTGCGCGCCCTGGGCGCATCGCGCCGCCAGGTCACCGTGTCGACCCTGGCCGAGGCGAGCGTCGTCGCCGTGACCGCCTCGGCCGTGGGGCTCGTCGGCGGCATCGGCATCGCGGCCGGACTCCAGGCACTGTTCCCGGCCATCGGATTCCCTTTCCCCGAGGGCGACCTGGTGATCAGCGCGCTGTCCATGCTGCTGCCGCTCGGCGTCGGCATCGTGGTCTGCCTCGGCTCCGCGCTGCTGCCCGCCGCACGGGCGGGACGCACCGCGCCGCTCGCCGCGCTGCGGGAGACCGCCGTCGACGAGTCCGGTGCCTCGCGCGGCCGCGCGAGCGTCGGCGGGGGACTGGCCGCCCTGGCGTTGGGCGTCACCCTGACCGGAGTCCTGCTGACTCCGTCGCTGTGGCTCGCCGGACTCGGCGCCGTGCTGGCCCTCGCCGCCTTCGTGGTCCTCGGTCCGGTCGCTTCCACGACCGCCGTACGAGTCCTCGGCGCGCCGCTCGGCAAGCTGCGCGGGGTCACCGGCGGACTCGCCCGGCGCAACGCGCTGCGCAGCCCCAAGCGGACCGCCGCCACCGCGGGCGCCCTCATGATCGGCGTCGCCGTCGTCACACTGTTCACGGTCTTCGGCGCCTCGCTCAAGGCCACCATGGACCAGACGGTCTCCCGCTCCTTCGCGGGTGACGTCGCCGTCAGCACCCCGTCGTTCGGCGCGGGCGGCAGCGGACTCAGCCCGAAACTGGCCCCGGCCATCTCAGCTCAGCCGACGGTCGAGTACGCCGTCGGGCTCGGCAAGGGTGTCGCCGAAGTCAACGGCGAGGGACGCGCGTTGACGGTCACCGACCCGGTCACGCTCGGCAAGGTCTTCGACCTCGGTGACGTACAGGGCTCGCTGAGCAGCCTCGGCACCGACGGCATCGCCATCACCCGCAAGGAGGCCGACAAACAGCATCTGGCGACCGGCGACACGGCCCGGCTCGCCTTCACCGACGGGCAGAGGGTGAACTTCACGGTCCGCGCCGTCTACGGCCAGTCGGAACTCGCCGGCGACTACGTCGTCACCCGCGCCGCCTGGGCCCCGCACCGCACCCAGGACACCGACACGCTCGTCGCCGTCTCCTTCAAGGACGGCGTGAGCACGGCGGAGGGCAAAGCCGCGGTGAAGAAGGTCGCCGAGCGGTACGGCGATCCCGAGGTGCAGACCCGGGACGAGTACGCGCAGTCCTCGGCGGGCGGCATCGACATGATGCTGACCCTGGTCTACGCCCTGCTCGCCCTCGCGGTGCTCATCGCCCTGCTCGGTATCGCCAACACCCTCACGCTCGCGATCCACGAGCGCACGCGGGAACTCGGCCTGCTGCGGGCCGTCGGACAGACCCGGGCGCAGCTGCGCGCCATGGTCCGCTGGGAGTCGGTCCTCGTCGCCGCCTTCGGCACGGCGGGCGGACTCGCCCTCGGGGCCTTCCTCGGCTGGGTGCTCGTCGAGGCCTCCGACGGGGCGTCGGACAGCTCCTTCGCCTTCGCGGTCCCACCGCTGCGGCTCGTGGTGGTGGCGCTGGTGGGTCTCGCGGCCGGAGCCCTCGCGGGACTGCGTCCGGCGCGGCGGGCGGCACGCCTGGATGTACTGCGGGCCATCGCCACCGAGTGAGCCACCCGGTGCCGTACGACGCCCGCGAACGAGCGGCGTACGAGAGGGATGTCACCGCCCGGTCAGCCGGCAACGGCGGACCGGGCGGGAGCATGTTCTGGCCTGAGTACGTCGACGGTGTGCCTCAGAGTGGCCTCGCTCGCCGTCTCGTACGGCGAACGAAGGGAAGCCGCCACCACGGGCGTCGACGCCGGAAGGGTGAACCACACGACCTTGCCCGACTCGCCGTCGGGGCGCACACCCCAGCTCTCGCTCACCGCCGCGACCATGGCGAGGCCGCGTCCGCAGGTGGAGCCGGGGCCGGCTTCCCGCACCACGGGAAGACGGGGGTCGTGGTCGTGCACCGAGACCGTGAGCCGGTCGAGCAGCAGCTCGATCTCCACGGTGCAGATCTTGTCCGGCTGGGCATGCCGGTGAACGTTCGACAGCAGCTCGGTCACTCCGAGTGCGGCCCGGTCTATCAAGGGGTCCAGATGCCAGTAGCGCAACTGCGCAGAGACGATTCTGCGGACCTGGCCGATCCGCGACGGCAGGGCTTGGAGCTCCACCGTGCAATGCCTGCTTGGCTGGCTGATCACGGCTGCGACTCCCCGAATTGAGGTCCGGAAGAAGACGGAGATCGGATCCAGCAGAGGCGGCTGAGTGGAACGGCCGCCTGCTGTGGTGGCCGGCGGGCTGGTTCGCAGCGTTATCGCCGGTAAACCCAGAGTAGTGATGTGACATCAGAGTGACTCAGGGGGCACGGTCCCGCAACTCGCGGTGCCTCAGGACTTCTGGCGGGCGCGTCGGCGCACCTCAGCCGCTGCGTCCCGCCGCCCTGCGGACCGCCTCGATGAAGCGGCGCGCAGACGGCGGCCCCGGCCTGCCGGGTGCCGGATCGTGCTCCCCGAGCGTGAGCGAGTAGCGGGTGCCGTTGACGTCCGCCAACGCCCGGTCCTCGTGCGCGAACCAGGGTTTCGAGGCGCGCACCGCCTGCACCGGCGCGCTGTCGATCTCGCTGCCGTAGCTGGTGAGCAGTTCCAGCCTGCCGTCGCTGATCCGGACCTGTCCGGCCCGGGTGAGCGAACGCAGCCTCTTCCCGATCCGCACGCCCGTGGCCGTGAACTCCGGCTCCGCCATGATGCCCCGCCCCCTTGTGCGCTCCGGCTGTGCCCTGTCGTGACCCAGTGTGCATCCAGGTCGGGGGCGATCGCCTCGTTCGGTGCAGTCTGCCCGCAGGCGGCGTCGAGCACCAGTGCGTATGACGAGGTGGCGGCGGCGACAGGAGCAAAGGCCGGGATGCGCCCCCTCGATATGGATTCCCGCCGTCCCCCCAGGGGCTCCTTTGGGCTGCCCAAAGCTGTGTTTATGCAGGTGAGAAGCGTGCGGAAGGTGCTTATGATCGAGGCGTCCGACCGGTTCAAGCGGTGTCGGCACCATGCGTTAGGAGCCATCCCGTGAGTACTCCCCAGCAGACCCGGACGGGCGAGACCCTCGATGTCAACCGCAGTGACGCGGAGTACCGGAGCTGGCTCAAAGAAGCCGTCCGAAAGGTCCAGGCCGATGCCAACCGCTCGGCCGACACCCATCTGCTCCGCTTCCCGCTCCCCGAGGAGTGGGGCGTCGATCTGTACCTGAAGGACGAGTCGACCCATCCCACCGGCAGTCTCAAGCACCGCCTCGCCCGCTCCCTCTTCCTGTACGGCCTGTGCAATGGCTGGATTCGGCCCGGCCGCCCGGTGATCGAGGCGTCCAGCGGCTCGACGGCCGTGTCCGAGGCCTATTTCGCGGGGCTTGTCGGTGTGCCTTTCATCGCGGTCATGCCCCGCACCACGAGTGCCGAGAAATGCCGTCTGATCGAATTCCACGGCGGGCAGTGCCACTTCGTGGACGACTCCCGCAAGATCTATGAGGAGTCCGCCGCTCTCGCGGTCGATACCGGCGGCCACTACATGGACCAATTCACCTATGCGGAAAGGGCCACGGACTGGCGCGGGAACAACAACATCGCCGAATCCATCTTCCGCCAGCTGGCGTTGGAGCGATTCCCGGAGCCCGCGTGGATCGTCGCCACAGCCGGCACCGGCGGTACCTCGGCGACCCTCGCCCGCTACGTCCACTACATGCAGGCGGACACCCGCATCTGTGTCGCCGACCCCGAGAACTCCTGTTTCTTCGAGGGCTGGACCGCCGGCGATCCGGACGTCACCTGCGACCGCGGCTCGCGCATCGAGGGGATCGGCCGACCGCGCATGGAGCCGAGCTTCGTGCCCGGGGCCATCGACCGCATGATGAAGGTGCCGGACGCGGCGAGCGTCGCCGCCGTACGCGCCCTGGAACAGGCCATCGGCCGCAAGGCGGGCGGCTCGACCGGCACGGGCCTGTGGAGTTCGTTGAAGATCGTCGCCGAAATGGTGGCCGAGGGCCGCAGGGGAAGCGTGGTGACGCTGTTGTGCGACCACGGGGACCGCTATCTCGACAAGTACTACTCGGACGCGTGGCTGGCCGAACAGGGCCTGGACATCGCGCCCTACACGGCGGCTATCAACTCCCTGCTGGAGACGGGCGTCTGGCCGGCCTGACCGCCGGCCGGCCTGGCGGCAGGGACGGACCGGTCTGGCGGCAGGGCATGCCCTCGGGTCCGGCCCTTCAATCTCGGGCCGGGGGAACCTAGTTGATGTTGACGTCTGACGTCTCACATCTGGCGTTCCTCGCCCGAGGTCTGACGCCTGAGGTCCGGCTCCTGACGCCTGATGCCGACTCTGTGCGCCCGTGGGTTCAGGCGGGTGCCGACGCCAGGCGCCGGTCCAGGGCCGTCACCGCGCCGCGGAAGGCGCCGCCCAGACCGCCCCGCCCCACGGCAAGTGCCGCCCGGAACAAGGCCGTTCCGTCGGCGGCGAAGGTCCACTGCACGCGCGTCCCCGTGCCCGCGGGCGCGAGCCGCCACTCCTCGACCAGGGCGCGGAGCCCCGGCGCGTTCGTGGCATCCACCCGGTACGCGTACACCTCGGGAGCCTCCGAGACGAGGACGGTCTCCTCGAAGCGTGTTCCGCCGCGGAGCCGCACCTCGCGCCCGGCGCCGTTCGCGGTGGGCCGGGCGAGCGTCACCGCCGAGAACCACTCGCTCCAGCCGGACACGTCCTCGGCGAGCGCGGAGAAGACAGCCTCGGGAGACGCGGCAACCTCCCGCGCGAACACCAGCCGCAGGGGAGCGGTTTCGACGAAGTCGGGTCCCACCGGACGCAGTTGACGTGCCATGAGTGAGCCCCCTCGCCGGAACCGGGTTCCGGTCTCCGTATGTGCGGAACGCCCGTGACGGCCCACTGAACCGCCTCGCGAACCGAACTCGCCCGACAGTCTCTCGGAGCCGCCGCCCGCTCGGCCGTGCCTCGAAGCCGCCCCCGTTGGCGCGAGCGTCGGCCCGGGCGCACCCGCGCCACGGACGACGCCGACGGCGTGACCGGCGGCGCGGGCAGCGTCACCTTAGCTGGCGGGCCGTCAGATGTCTGTATCGTCCTCGGGTTCGCCGGCCACCACCAGGCGCCGCAGGTGCTCCGCGATCTCCGAGCGAGCCTCGGCGGGCATCCCGCCGTCGGTCACCAGCGTGTCGACCTGTTCCAGCGCGGCGAACGAACTGAGGCCCACCGTGCCCCACTTGGTGTGGTCCGCGACCACGATGACGCGTCGCGCGGACTGCACGAGCCGCCGGTTGGTCTCCGCCTCCGCCAGGTTCGGCGTCGACAGCCCCGCCTCGGCCGATATGCCGTGCACACCGAGGAAGAGGACATCGAAGTGCAGTGCCGCGATGGCCTGATCGGCCACCGGCCCGACGAGCGAGTCGGACGGTGTGCGCACCCCACCGGTGAGGACGACGGTCGCGGCGCCCTGACGCTGACCGGAGGTGCGCTGCGCCGAGTGGAACACGTCAGCCACACGCACCGAGTTGGTGACCACGGTCAGGTCCGGGACGTCCACGAGGTGATGGGCCAGCGCGTACGTCGTCGTACCACCGGAGAGGGCGATCGCCGAGCCCGGCGCGACCAACTCGGCGGCGGCCCGCGCGATGTCCTCCTTGGCGGTCAGCTCCAGGCCCGACTTGGCCTCGAAACCCGGTTCGTGGGTGCTCGCCTCGACCACCGGCACCGCGCCGCCGTGCACCTTCTCGACGACACCCTGACGGGCCAGCGCGTCTAGGTCACGGCGGACCGTCATGTCGGAGACGCCGAGTCTTCGCGTCAGCTCGTTCACGCGGACGCCCCCGCGGCGACGCACCTCGTCGAGGATCAGAGCGCGACGCTGCTCCGCGAGGAGGTTCTGATTCTCACTCACGACCGCTCCGGTCCTTTCGCCGCTGCCTGCCCGACTCCGCCCGAACCCGCTCCCACGTGGACATTCTCCTTGCCCGAGGTCTGGAGGACGACCCATCCTCGCATGGGACACCGCCGGTCGCGCCACTGCCCGCACGCCCGCCGTGCCCCTCCCGTTCCCCCACGTTCACACGTATCGGGGAGATTCGGTGAGTTCGGGTGCGCATACCCTCCGAAGCGCGAGACCCTCGTGCCTGCACATGACACATGAGAATCGCGGGGCACGGGGGAAGTGCGGAACAGTGGAACGTGCACGGGAACATGCCATCAACGGGGAGCCCGGCAGCCCCGTACAGCGGCCCGAATCGGCCGGTACCACCCTGGAACTCCTGGTCCACGGGGTCGGCGGCACCACGCCGGAGGAGATGCTGAACGATCCGCGGACGGTCCGGATCACCGGCGACGCGACGGCGGCCGTCTTCCGGCGCGCGGACGACACCGACGCCGAGGAGCGCCCCGGCGACCACCGCGGCGGGCCGGTGCGCGAGGCGTACGTATGGTGCAACCTCACCTCCGGCAACGGCGCCCGCGCCCTGTGGCTCCTGTTACTGCCCTTCATGGTGGTCAACCTCGCGCACTGGATGCGCCCCGCCGCGCACGGCCGCGGGCGGGCGGTGCGCCTGTACGGACTGCTCGTCCGCCTCGCCGGGCTCACCCTCACGGTGCTGCTGGTCGCCGCCGCCTGCGAGGTCGCCCTCGACCTGGCCGCCTGGCAGTGCGCGGGCAGCCGTGCGTGCGTGCGCAATCACTCCTGGCTCGGATTCCTCTCCCCGGACCGCCCCGACGCCGGCTGGTGGAGCCAGCCGGGCCGCCGCCTCGCCCTGGCCTGCCTGGTGCCCGCGGCGCTCACCACCCTCCTGTGGTACCTGTCGCACCGCACCTGGAGCGCCTACGAGTCGCAGCAGCCGATGGCCCGGGCGGCCGAGCACGACGACGAGACCGACGGCACGGGACTCGGCCGCCCCGGCTTCTGGTACGGACGCCGCCTGGTGGCCCGGCTGCGCGCCGCGCACACCGCAGCGGGGTTCCTGACCGTGGCCGCGGCCGTGGGCTCCTCGCCAGTCCGCTACGACCGTGCGCGGGGCGGGCCCGCCGTACTGGAGGCGCTGGGCGGGCTCCTGAACGCAACACTCGTGGTGGGCGGGGCCGTTGTGCTGTGGGTGGTCTGCCGTCGGGGCCGCAGCGAGAACCGGATCGACCACGGACGCGACCGGAGGCTCGTGCGCCGACTGCCGCTGGGCTCGGTCGCCCTGCTCGCCCTCACCCTGGTGTACGCCGGCTGGTCACGGCCCCGCTGGCACTCGACGGGGCGCCTGCCGGGCGATGCCACGTTCGGCGGCCTCACCCTCGTGCAGGGACTGCTCGTGATCGCGCTCGGTGTGGTCGCCCACGCCCTGTACCGCACGAAACCCCGGGGCCTGGGCTCGCGCCGAACCGCGGGCAGCACCCCCGACACCCGCACCGCGATGCGCGGTTTCGCCGGGCCCGCCGTCGCCATGCTCGCCTGCGCACTCGGCGGCGTGATGTCCGGAGGGGTGTCCCAGCGCGTCGCCGACTGGCTCGACGGCACCCGCCACTCGATCCCCGGCCCGCCCGTCCTGCTGACCTGGCAGGCCTCCGCGATCCCGCCACTGCTCGTCGTCCTGCTCGCCCTCACCGGCTGGCTGGCCCGGCGCACCTGGCAGCTGCGCCGCCGCGAGACGATCGCCGTCGAACACGAGTACCCGGGCGAGGCCAGGGACTCCGCCCGCACCCGCCGCATCGCGAGCACGCGCGCGATGGCCACTCTCACCGACCAGGCGCCGCTCATGGTCGGCGTCCTCTCGTCCGTGACCCTGCTGCTCGGGGCCTGCGCCCTGGCCGGGGCCCTCGCCACCGGGGACGCCCCGAGCGAGGCCGCGCGCGGGGCGAACGGCTTCGTCCACGGCGCGGCCGAGACCGCGCAGGCACTCGGCTCCTGGCTGATCGGCCTCGGCTTCATCCTGTTCGTCACCTGGGGTCGGCGCGCCTACAAGGACCCCGCCGCCCGTCGCACCATCGGCATCCTCTGGGACGTCGGCACCTTCTGGCCGCGCGCGGCCCACCCCTTCGCGCCACCCTGCTACGCCGAGCGCGCCGTGCCCGACCTCACCTGGCGCATGGCCGCCTGGACCCGTGCGACCGGCGGACGGCTCGTGCTCTCCGGACACTCCCAGGGCAGCGTGCTGGCGGCCGCCGCGGCCTGGCAGCTCAAGCCCTCGGTACGCAAGAGGGTCGCGCTGCTCACCTACGGCTCACCGCTGGAGCGCCTGTACGGACGCTGGTTCCCGGCCCACTTCGGCCCCGCCGCCCTGGCCTCGCTGCACCGCGAGGTCGCCTGCTGGCGGAATCTGTACCGTCGCACCGACCCGATCGGCGGACCCGTCCGGCTGCTCGGCGACTGCGGTCCCGAAGTCGACCACGAGCCTTTGAAGGACCCGCTCGCCTATGGCCGCACGGAGCGGCAGCCGCTGCCCGCGCCGGTTCTCGGTCATTCCGACTACCAGGCGGACCCGGCTTTCGCCGACGAGCGGGAACTGCTGCTGGCACGGCTGCTGCCCGAGGTGCCGAGTCCGCGTCCCCGCGAGGACGCTCAGGGCGGCTGAGCAGGCACAAGGCGGCGGAGGATCAGGGCAGCTCCGGCAGGTCCTCCGAGTAGAGCAGCGTCAGGTCGTCCGTGTTCGGCTCGTCCAGCTGGGCGACCCGGCCCGCGTGCCGCTCCACCATGGCCTCGAACGTCTGACGCGCCGTACGGCCGTTGCCGAACGCGGGCCCCTTCGGAATCGCCGTGAAGTACTTCAGGAGGGCCTCGGCCGCACCCGGACCCAGCCGGTACTCGTGCTCCTCGGCCTGCTGCTCCACGATCCGCAGCAGCTCGTCGGGGAGGTAGTCGTTGAAGGTGATGGTCCGTGAGAAGCGGGACGCCACCCCGGGGTTGACCGACAGGAACCGCTCCATCTCGGCGGTGTACCCGGCGACGATCACGACCACCGCCTCCCGGTGGTCCTCCATGAGCTTCACCAGCGTGTCGATGGCCTCGCGCCCGAAGTCACGGCCCGAGTCCTCGGGCGACAGCGCGTACGCCTCGTCGATGAACAGCACGCCGCCGCGCGCCCGGTCGAACGCCTCCTGGGTGCGGATCGCGGTCGACCCGATGTGCTCACCGACCAGGTCCACCCGGGACACCTCGACCAGATGCCCGTTCTCCAGCACACCCAGGGAGGCCAGGATCTCGCCGTACAGCCGGGCGACGGTCGTCTTGCCGGTGCCGGGGGAGCCGGTGAAGACGAGGTGACGGCGGGCGGACGCCGCCTTGAGGCCCGCCTGCTGCCGGCGGCGGCCCACTTCGATCATGTCGGTGAGGGCACGCACCTCGCGTTTGACGTTCTCCAGGCCCACCAGTGTGTCGAGTTCACCGAGCACGATCTTCGAACCGCGGGCCGGCTGCGCGGGCTCCACGCCGGTGACGAGCGGTTCCCGCTCGGTGCTGCGCTGACCGGGGATCGCCCCCAGCAGACTCACGGACGCCCCCGACGTCTCGACCGCTGTCTCGTGTGCCGGGGTGCGCAGTCCGGTGCTCTCGTCACTCGCGCAGTCCTCGACGACGGGACCCGCGCCGGCCGCCGAGCCCGCGTCGGCGAACTCGTAACCCCCGCGCGCGCACCGCTCCGTGCGGCACTTGCGCAGGGTCGCCCGGCAGCCGTCGATCACATGGAAGCCGTAGCCCCCGCTGTCCACCACCCGGCAGTTCAGGAAGCTGCCCCGGCCGTCCGCCGAGACATAGAAACCCGCCTCGGCGGGTGAGGTGACCGTGCAGCGCTCGATGGTCGGATCGGCGCCCTTGGTGACGATCACGCCGGTCTGTGTGCTGTCCACGATGCAGCCGGACAGGTTGCCGCCGCTGCCGTGGTCGCGGAACCAGGCACCCGTCGCGGCGTCGCGGATGCGGCAGTCGTCGAGCTGCACGGTGGCACCGTCGCTCACCGACACCGCGGTGTTGCGCACCTGCGAGATGTCGCAGTCGACGACATCCGCGCGCGAACCCCGGTCGAGGACGAACAGCGCGTCCGGCACGTCGTGCACCCGGCACGAGTCCAGTACGGCGGTCGCGCCGTCGCTCACCCACACCGCGGGGTAGTCGCCCGTGCTGTCGAAGATCTCGCACTGGTTGGCGTCCACGCGGGTGCCCGGGTCCCAGACCGAAAGGCCGTTGCGCCCGAACTGCCGCACGGTCGTACGGGTCAGTGTGAGCACCGAGCGCGAGCGCAGATCGACCGCGTTCTCCGGGATGTCGTGGATGCGGCAGTCGGCGAGTGTGAGCACCGCGTCCGTGTCGAGGGTGACGCCGTCCGCGGTCGTCCGGTGCACATCGCAGTCGGTGAGATGTGCGGTGGCCCGGCCGGTGATCTGCACCCCGGAACCCTTGACCTCGTACACCTCGCAACCCACCGCTTCCAGCGACGAGTTCTCGCCGGTCGCCGACAGGCCCGCACCGGAAGTGTGGTGCACCCGGCAGCGCTCGAGGCGCGGATGCGCGCCCCCGCGGACCGCGACCCCCGACTGGCCGGCCGCGACGACCTCGCACTCCTCGAACACCCCACCGCCGCCGTCCAGTACGGCGATGCCGACGCCCGCGGGGTTGTCGACCGTGCAACGGCGCACGGTCGGGCGGGCGCCACCACGCACCTCGATCCCGGCGGCGGAGCGCGTGACGATCCGTATGTCCAGCAGTTCCGGTGTGCCCTCTTCGACGAGCAGCGCGGGCGAGGCCGAGTCCTGGCCCTCCACATGGAGGTCCTGGACCACGGCGGAGGCGCGCACCGTCAGCGCCACGCCGTCGATCGGTGCGATGCGCACGGAGCCGGGGGAACCCTCGGGGCCGCGCAGTGTCACCGCGCGCTCCACCACCAGGTTCTCCCGGTAGGTGCCGGGAGCGACGGTCAGCACATCGCCGTCGGCCGCGGCCTCCAGGGCGGCGGCCAGCGATGCGTACTCACCCGTGCGGCGCCGCCACCGCGAGGTTCCGGTGTGCGTCACCTGGACCGTGCCCTGTGCCATGGCGCTGTTGTGCCCCCACCTCGTCGTACGCGGGTCCTGCGAGGTCGTGCTGATGCCCCGTCGGTCGGGATCCCGGTCCCTGCCGGACAGCCTCTCACGACGGTGCCGAACAGTTCGGCCGGTCCACCGTAGCGTGCGCGGGGACGCCCGGTTGACCGGAGCGCGAAGGCCGTCAGCTGCCGGTGTCTGCCTTGCCCCAGTCGGGACCCGCCTTGTCCCATGCCCGGTCCCATCTGGCGTGACGCCGACGGATCATGTGCCACAGGATCAACCGCCTGCCGCCCTCCAGGAGTCCCGCCGACAGCACGGCCGCGCCGAAACCGGCCAGAACGGCGTGCGTGGTCGCGGTGGCACCGTCCAGCGGGCGGCCCACTATTCGGCCGTGCCGATCGGTCCAGATCGAGAAATGGTCCCCTGGGCGGGGGGACTTGAGGGTGGCCACCACCGTGCCGCGCTGCTGGGTGCCGTCCGGCGCCGTCCAGTCGGCCAGGACGCGGCTGTGCGCGTCCCGTCCCGACGGCGTCTCGGGGTCGGGCGACAGTGGTCCCCGGGACAGCTTCCTGACGACCACGGCCGCCACCTGGTGACGGTCCTTGCGCTGGTCCCGCACGGCTCTTTGCAGTGTGCCCTGGACCGAGCCACCCACGGTCGCTCCGACGAGGGGCGCCGCGACGAGGACGAGCAGGAGGGCGGCCAGAGCCAGCCAGGCCTCCACGAGATCTGTCGTACGGCGCAGCGGATTGTGCCGCCAGCGCCAGAGACCGATGATCGCGCCCACCGTCCCGCACCCCCTCCCGCGTACGTGATATCCCGCAGAGGAGCCGTTCACGCGCGAGGCCGGGGAAGAGAGAGCGACGTCACCCTCCCCCAGGGCCCTTCATGAACGTCTCACACCGGCTCAACGCTTCCGCCCCGCGGCGGGGTTCCCCGTGCCGGGCCTCTGGCGGAATGTGATCGCGCGGGCTACGCGAGGACCGTGACCGGGTCGCCGACCCGCAGCGAACCGCGGGACTCGGGCACCAGGTTCTGCCCGAAGATCAGCTTGCCGGCGAAGCGACGGTGCCGGGCGAGCGTGCGCAGGGGCTCCTTGCCGCGCCGGGCGGTGTCCTGGTCGGTCGTGGTGACGACGCAGCGGCCGCACATCTTGGTGACCCGGAAGGTGACCTCGCCGATGGCGATCCGCGACCAGTCGTCCTCGGCCCAGGCATCGGTGCCGGAGACGACGATGTTCGGCCGGAAGCGGTTCATCGGCAGCGGGCCCTCCTCGGCGTGGTCGCCCCGCGCGATCAAGGAGTTGAGTGCGTCCAGCGATCCGAGTGTGGTGACGAGCAGCGGATAGCCGTCGGCGAAGCTGACGGTCTCGTCCGGCAGCGCGAAGTCCGGGTCGACGGGCCGGCGGACGGCCGGATCGTCCATGTGGGCGAGGCGCACATCGGTGCCCAGGTACCCGCTGCACCAGTCGTGTGCGGCCGGGTCGGCGAGGACCGCTTCCACCTTGTCGCCGAAGATCTCCACCGTCGTCGTGCCGATCGGCTCGGGCACGGGAACAATCACCGGCTCGCGGTTCTCGGCGGACAGACGAAGGCCGCCGCCGGAGAGTGTCTCGGCGGCGGCCAGCGCCAGACGCGGCTGCTCGCGTTGCGTGACGACCTTTCCCCCGTCGTCGATCAGGACCCAGCGTCGGTCTCCGGCCAGCCCCCAGGGCTCCACCTCGGCCTCCCGGAGTGACTGACCCCGGAATGCCTTGACCGGATGGACGTGAATCGAGTGCAGTACCGCGTTCCCCATGACCGCCATGGTGCCAGGAAGCACCGACAATCCGGTTCGGAGGTGTCAGTACCCGCGGTACTGCTGATTGTTGTACGGGTCCTGGTAGGGAGCCGGGGCGGGCCGGGGAGCCGCGGGGCGCATCGCCTCGTAGCCCGTGCCCGCCATCGGGCGCGGCTGCTGCGGCTGGGGGCTGGGATAGCCACGAGGCGCGCCGGCCTGTTGCGGGATGTACGGCGCGGGGGCCTGCTGCAGCGGCGAGGGCTGCTGGGCCTGCTGGTAGCCGTAGGACGAGGGGCCGGCCGGCAGCGCGGGAAGCGCGGACGGCAGCGCCGGGAGGTTGTTGCTGCCCTGGTCGTAGGCGGAAGGGACCCGGATCGGGGCGATCTGAGGGGTACCCCGCTCAGCGACGAGGGAGTCGTAGATCGGGGTGTCCTGGAAGGCGGAGTAGTAACCGCCGCCATAGGTGGAGCGGGGGGAGGTCATGGCACATAAGTTAAGCCCACGATGTGCTGGTTGGGGAGACCGATAAGAGGGTTGTTTTCCGTGTCGGCGGTGACGCGGGATCCCCAATGCGAGCGAACTCGGCAAAAAAGGACGTCAAAGATGGTTGAGATCGTGTAAAGGCCGAGCTTCGGACGGGTTACCGGCGGTTGACCAGGATCTTCTGGCGTGAGCCATGGGAGTCGGCGGACCTGGGGATTAGGTTTGGCGAGAGCGGAGCCGGCGGTCCGTTCGGGACTCGTACCGGCGCGGAGACACGTGATGGGGGCGTACATGTCAATGCCTAAGGGATCGAATGTTCCTGTCCCGACGACGGCACTCCGGGTGGAATTGGGGTGGCGTTCAGGACCGGGGGTGCCCGACGTCGATGCCTCGGCCCTTCTGCTGGTGGCCGGAAAGGTTCGTTCGGACGGCGACTTCGTCTTCTACAACCAGCCGGCGCACTCCTCGGGCGCCGTGCGCCACGACGGCAAGCGGAACGACGGCGGCCAGGTGACCGACGCGCTGCTCGTCGATCTCACGCGCGCGGAACCCGTCGTCGAGACCGTGGTCCTGGCCGCCTCCGCGGACGGCGGCTCCTTCGGACGCGTTCCCGGCCTGTACATCCGGGTGCTCGACACACAGCACGGCACGGAGGTCGCCCGTTTCGACAGCACCGACGCGACCGTGGAGACGGCCTTCGTGCTGGGCGAGTTCTACCGACGCCAGGGCGCCTGGAAGTTCCGCGCCGTCGGACAGGGTTACGGAAGCGGTCTCGCAGGGCTGGCCACCGACTACGGGATCACGGTGGACGAGCCGCAGCGCGCGGTGCCCTCGGCCCCGCCCTCGTCGCCCGCCACCCTCGTGCAGGGACCGCCCCCCGTGGCTCCGCCGGTCACCGTGCCGCCGCCGGTCGCCCCGCCCGTGACCATGCCGCCGCCGATGGCCCCGCCCGTGACCATGCCGCCGCCGATGGCCCCACCGATGACTCCGCGGCCGCCCGCGGCCCCTCCGGCGCCGGTCCGCCTGTCGAAGGTGACGCTCACCAAGGAGGCCCCCTCCGTCTCGCTCAGCAAACAGGGCGGCACGGCCGGCGCCCTGCGCGTGAACCTCAACTGGGAGGTGCGCAAGCAGTTCTCGGGGTGGGGCAGCAAACGCGGCCGGGCCGTCGCCATGCACGCCGACCTCGACCTCGACCTGTGCGCGCTGTACGAGCTGTCCGACGGCCGCAAGGGAGTCGTCCAGGCGCTCGGCAACGCCTTCGGGGCGCTGCACCAGCCGCCGTACATACATCTCGACGGTGACGACCGCACCGGGGCCGTGGCCGGCGGCGAGAACCTCTCCATCAACCTCGATCACAAGCAGAGCTTCCGGCGCATCCTCATCTTCGTGACCATCTACGAAGGCGCGCGATCCTTCGCCGACCTGCACGCCACGGTCACCCTCCAGCCGCTGAACGGCGCGCCGATCGACTTCTCGCTCGACGAGTGCACGGTCCCCTCCACGGTCTGCGCGCTCGCTCTCATCACCGGCAGCGGCGCCGACCTGGTCGTCCAGCGCGAGGCCCGGTACCTGATCCCCGCGCGCGGGGTGAGTCCGCAGCGCACCGTCGACCACGCATACGGCTGGGGCATGAACTGGACGCCCGGCAGGAAATGACCGTCCGCCGCCTTCCTCAGTTCTCGTCGAGGGCGGTGTCGGGGCGCGCGTAGGTGCGGCCCTTCCAGGCCGCGCCGCGCCCCCTGTAGTGCTGCACCGCGGAGTCGACCGTCATGAGGAGATAGAGGAACGCGGTGACCGGCAGCAGGGGAGCGAGCGACAGGGGCTGCCGGTAGTGGTGGAGCATCGGCGTGTACGTCGCCGTCATCACCAGCCAGGCGAGCCCCCCGGCCACCGCCGCCCACGGGTTCCCCGCGGCGAGGCCCACCAGGAGGGCGACCGGTGGCACCAGATACACCACGGCGAGCCCGGCGACCGTTCCGGCGAGCAGCAGCGGACTGTGCCGCAGCTGGGCGTACGCGCTGCGCGAGACCATGCGCCACAGATCGTGCAGCCGCGGATACGGACGCACGCTGTCGACCCGCTCGGCCAGGCCCAGCCAGATGCGGCCACCGCCCCGCTTGACGGCACGGGCGAGCGCCACGTCGTCGATGACGGCATGCCGGATCGCGTCCGGGATCCGCGCCCGCTCGGCGGTGTCCGCGCGCAGCAGCACGCATCCCCCCGCCGCGGCCGCCGTCCGCGAGCCCTTCACGGCGATCCGGCGGAAGGGGTAGAGCTGCGCGAAGAAGTAGACGAACGCCGGCACGACGAGCCGCTCCCACGGGCTCTCCACCCGCAGCCGCGCCATCAGCGAGACAAGGTCGAAACCACCCGTGCGTGCCGCCGCCACCAGCAGCCGGAGACTGTCCGGCGCATGCGCGATGTCCGCGTCGGTGAGCAGCAGATATTCGGGTTCCCGCGCGCGGGCGAGGCCGATGCCGTGCCGTACGGCCCACAGCTTGCCCGTCCAGCCCGCAGGCGGTTCTCCCGGTGAGCCGACGGTGAGGGGCAGTCCGCCGTGCCGCCGTGCCAGCTCGCGGGCCAGCTCTCCGGTGCCGTCCGAACTGCCGTCGTCGATGAGGAAGATCTCGGCCCGCCCCGGATAGTCCTGGGCGAGGAGCGAGGGCAGGCTCTCGGGCAGGACGGCGGCCTCGTCCCGGGCCGGCACCACGACGCAGACGAAGGGCCAGTCCGACGGCTCGCGGCGGGCGGGCAATCGTACGTCCGTCCGCCAGAAGAAGCCCTGGCCGAGCAGCAGCCACAGCCACGCGGCCAGTGATCCGACAGCGATCCACACGAGGGCGCTCACCTGCCGCAGTCTGCCCCACCGCGGTCGCCCGTAAAGACGGATCGTCTATGGTGACCGGGTGAAGATCGCGCTCATGGACTCCGGAATCGGACTGCTCGCTGCTGCCGCCGCGGTACGTCGACTGCGGCCCGACGCCGATCTCGTCCTCTCCTCCGACCCGGGCAGCATGCCCTGGGGACCCCGCACACCGGAAGACGTCACCGCGCGCGCCCTCGCCGTCGCCGAGGCCGCCGCACTGCACCGGCCCGACGCCCTGATCGTCGCCTGCAACACCGCCTCCGTACGTGCCCTGCCCGCCCTGCGTGCCCGCCTGGAGCCGGCAGTGCCCGTCATCGGCACCGTCCCGGCGATCAAGCCGGCCGCCGCGGGCGCCGGACCCGTGGCGATCTGGGCCACGCCCGCCACCACCGGCAGCCCCTACCAGCGGGGGCTGATCGAGGAGTTCGCCGGCGGAGTGGAGGTCACCGAGGTGGCCTGTCCCGGACTCGCGGACGCCGTGGAGCACGCCGACCAGGCGGCCATCGACGCCGCGATCGCCGCGGCAGCCGCCCGCACCCCCGAAGACGTAAGGGCCGTCGTCCTGGGCTGCACCCATTACGAGCTCGTCGCCGAGCGCATCCGCGCGGCTGTGCAGCGCCCCGGCCGTCCGCCGCTCGTCCTGCACGGTTCCGCCGGCGCGGTCGCCGCCCAGGCGCTGCGCCGGATCGGCGAACTCCCGGACCCCGGGGCCCCCGCCGATTCCACGGTCACGGTGCTGTTGAGCGGGCGCGAGGGCATGCTGCCCGCGACCGCGCTCACCTATGAGGAAGGCCGCATTCTCTCGGCGGTCAGCCCCGCACGCTGAGCGACGAAAGCCCTCCCCCTCGTCACGCCCTGCCGCCGCCGGTGGGACGCTCGTCCACCCGGCGGAGTGACGCTCCGCGACCCGGTGCCCGTGCAGCGGAACCTGAGTAGTCTCATGGGTATGAGGGACCACCCCCACGGCGAAACCTCCCCGCATCCGGACATCTGGACCGGACGCGCGAGGAACCGTGTTCAGTGGCTGCCCGCCCTGGGCGGCGTGGCCTGTCTGGCTCTCGGGATCCAGCTGGCCGTGAGTTCCGGCTGGACGTCGGGTACGGCGCCGTTGGTCATGTCCGTCGTCGGATGCATCGCTGCCGGACTGCTCATCCTCTTCGGCACGCTCGCGTTCGTGCATGTCGCCGTGAGGGTGGACGAGGACTGCCTGGAGGTGCGCTGCGGCCACATAGGGCTGCCGCGCCGCCGCATCCCTCTCTCGACGGTCGTCGGTGCCGACTTCGCGCCCCAGGTCAACCCTCGCCAGTGGGGCGGCTGGGGGTATCGCTGGCGGCCCGAGCAGGGAACCGCCGTCATCGTCCGGCGGGGCGAGGGCGTGGTGCTGCGCCTGGGCGACGGCCACACGTTCACGATCACCGTGGACAACGCCGAGGCGGCGGTACGGATCATCCGCGGCCGTCTGCGTCCGGACAAGACCGGCGCGGTGCGCTGACCACCGACGTGGGCGTCGCTCACGACTCCAGGTGGCCGTGACCGGCGGAACGCCGGGCCGGTGCCCAGACGTCGTCCGGCTCCCCGGTGGTCAGTGGTCGTGCGGTCGCGAGCCCGGCGAGCAGTCCCGCACCCGCGGTCACCGTCATGAAGCTCAGCGCGTTGCCGATCGACGCGATGGCGGCCACCGCCGTCAGGGCCGCGCCCGTCGTCAGCGCGATCGGCGTGGTGCGCGGCGAACGCAACAGCGCGTACAGGATCCAGCAGAACGCCGCCGCGAGCAGGACCACACCTGTCAGGCCCTGTTCGGCGGCCTGCTGCAGCGGCGCGGAGTGCGGTTTGCCGTCGGGCAGCAGTGACTGGGCGACCGTGGGACTGAGCTCTCCGAAACGTCCGGGCCCGACCCCCAGCTCGGGATTCGTACGGGCCATTCGCAGGGCGTCGTGCCAGAGCAGGATGCGGTGCTCGGTCAGCTGGCCCTCCAAGGATGCGGTCAGTCCGCCCGGCAGCGCGTCCTCGCCGATCGCCCAGGTCGCCCCGGTCACCAGCGCCGCGGCGGCCGCGAGCCCCGTCAGGCCGAGGCCCCGGCGTCGTACACGGGCGGCGGCGAGCGAACACAGCAGAACCCCGGTGCAGGTGACGAATCCGGTGGTGGACCCCAGAAGCGCCGCCGTCACCGCGGTCCCGGCGGCCAGCAGCCGCAGCGCGAGCCGCAGGGCGGGCGGGCGCGCGGCCCAGGCCGCGCAGCACGCGGCGCCGCAGGAGAGGGTCAGCAGCGCGGCCGTGGCACCGGTGTGGCCGAGCTGCAGGCTGATCTGGGGGCCGGGCGTGGCGATCGCGAGACCGAGTCCGGCCAACGCTCCGGCGCCGAGGGCGGCCACCGGCAGGAGCGCTCCGAGGATCCGCCCAGAGGCGTAGCCCGCCGCCACGGCGAGCACCGCCAGCAGCATGCCCTCGGGCCGGCCGTCGTGAGCGGCCGCCGTGAGCAGCGACCAGGAGGCACAGGCCGCGAGCACGACCATGCCGGCGACATCGGAGGCGCTGCGTCTTTCGCCCGTGGCCGCAGCATCAGCCGTGGACGCCGTCCCCGTGGAACCCACCCCCGTCGCCCCCCGACTCTGCCGGACCCCGGGCGCCGTCACCGCATCAGGCCGCACGTCAGAGGTTCGGGCACACCGTAACGGGTGATGCGCCGGTTTGGGGACCTGTTGTGCAGGAACGTTGCGGCAGATCCGCGCGAAGGGGTCTGCCGAGAGGTGTTCCGCCCATCGGGACCGAGGAGGCCGAGCTGTCGGCGCCCAGCTCAAGCGCCGTACACTCCCCAAGTGACCGCCACCGCAACCACCGTAGACGAGCCGGAACAGCTCGAACCCCAGGCCGTGCCCGCCCCGCGCGGAGCCGCCCTGGTGCGTCGCCTCGTTCCGGCCGCCGCCGCGGCGCTCTCCGGAGTGCTGCTGTACGTCAGTTTCCCGCCGCGGACCCTCTGGTGGCTCGCCCTGCCGGCCTTCGCCGTCTTCGCCTGGACCCTGCGCGGTCGCTCCTGGAAGGCCGGTCTCGGCCTCGGTTATCTGTTCGGCCTCGGGTTCCTGCTGCCGCTGCTGGTGTGGACCGGCGTCGAGGTCGGCTCCGGTCCCTGGCTCGCTCTCGTCGCGGTGGAGGCGATCTACGTCGCGCTCGTCGGCGCCGGGATCACGTTCGTCTCCCGCCTGCCCGGGTGGCCGCTGTGGGCGGCGGCACTCTGGATCGCCGGAGAGGCGGCACGCGCGCGTGCGCCCTTCGGTGGCTTTCCCTGGGGGAAGATCGCCTTCGGCCAGGCCGACGGCGTCTTCCTGCCGCTCGCCGCGGTCGGTGGTACGCCGGTGCTCGGCTTCGCGGTCGTGCTGTGCGGCTTCGCGCTGTACGAGATCGTCCGCCTGGCCGTCGAGCGGCGCGGTACCGGAGTCCTGCGCCGCGGCGCGGCCGTGGTGGCGCTGCTCAGTGTCGTCGTCCCCGTCGTCGGAGCGCTCGCCGCGCGGATGCTCGTCAGCGACAAGGCCGAGAACGGCACGGCGACCGTCGCGCTCATCCAGGGCAACGTCCCGCGCGCGGGACTCGACTTCAACTCCCAGCGCCGCGCCGTCCTCGACCACCACGTGCGGGAGACCGAGCGACTGGCCGCCGAGGTCAAGGCGGGCAAGGCCGCGAAGCCCGACCTGGTGCTGTGGCCGGAGAACTCCTCCGACATCGACCCGTTCGCCAACGCCGACGCGCGCTTCGTGATCGACGAGGCGGTCAAGGCGATCGGTGCCCCCATCTCCGTCGGCGCCGTCGTCAAGCGGCACGGCAAGCTGTACAACGAGCAGATCCTGTGGGACCCGGACAAGGGTCCGGTGGACACGTACGACAAGCGTCAGGTCCAGCCGTTCGGCGAGTACCTTCCGCTGCGCCCGCTGCTCGGGGCCATCAACAAGAACTGGACGAGCATGGTGCGCCAGGACTTCAGCCGCGGCACCGAGCCGGGCGTGTTCACCATGAACGGCACCGGGGTCGGCCTCGTCACCTGCTACGAGGCGGCGTTCGACTGGGCGGTGCGCAGCACCGTCACCGACGGCGCCCAGATCATCTCGGTGCCCAGCAACAACGCGACCTTCGACCGCAGCGAGATGACCTACCAGCAGCTCGCCATGTCCCGCATCCGCGCTGTCGAGCACAGCCGCACCGTCACGGTTCCGGTGACGAGCGGTGTCAGCGCCGTGATCATGCCGGACGGGAAGATCACCCAGAAGACCGGGATGTTCGTCGCCGACTCGCTGGTCCAGAAGGTGCCGCTGCGGTCCTCCGAGACCCCGGCCACGAAGCTCGGCATCATCCCGGAGATGATCCTGGTGCTGGTCGCGGCGGGTGGCCTCGGCTGGGCGGCGGCGACGGCGGTCCGCTCGCGACGGAACACCGGCGCCTAGAACGGGGACCCAGGGTCCGCGCGGGGTGGCGGAATCGCGCCGATAGGGTCGGGGGCATGGCTACCCCCGACTTCATCCGCACGATCCGGGCCTCCGCGGGCCACCAGCTCCTCTGGCTTCCCGGGGTGAGCGCCGTGGTCTTCGACGACGAGGGCAGAATCCTGCTCGGGCAGCGTTCGGACAACCACAAGTGGGCGCTCATCTCCGGCATCCCGGAGCCGGGGGAGCAGCCCGCAGCCTGCGCGGTGCGCGAGGTGTACGAGGAGACAGCCGTGCACGTCGAGGTCGAGCGCGTCGTCATGGTCCGGGCCGGGGAGCAGGTGACCTTCGCCAACGGCGACGTCTGCCAGTTCATGGACACCACGCTGCGATGCCGTGCCGTCGGTGGGGAGGCCCGTGTCAATGACGACGAGTCGCTCCAGGTCGGCTGGTTCGAGGTGGACGCCCTGCCGAAGCTGAACGAGTACGCCCTCGTCCGGATCAAGCAGGCGCTGGTTGACGCACCGACATGGTTCGAACCTACGACCTGAGTACGAAGTGTGTGTGCTGACCACATCGGTTGAGGCGTGAGTGCTGCCTAGGGTCAACGCATGACCGCCCCCAGCGCCCTCCCGGGCCCCAACGCCTCCGCACTCGACCTCGGCGGCCGCACCGCCCTCGTCACCGGCGCCGCGAGCGGCATCGGCCGCGCCTGCGCGCTGCGGCTCGCCGCCGCCGGAGCCAAGGTGAGAGCGGTCGACCGGGATGCCGCGGGCCTGGAGACCCTGGCCGAGCAGCCGCTCGGCCTGGCCGGGACCATCGAGCCGCACGTCCTCGACCTCACCGACCTCGACGCGGCGGAGCAGGCCGCGGCCGGCACCGATGTCCTCGTGAACAACGCGGGGCTGCAGATGGTCCGCCCCATCGAGGAATTCCCGCCCGACGTGTTCCACACGGTGCTGACCGTAATGCTCGAAGCCCCGTTCCGGCTCATTCGCGGCGCTTTGCCTCATATGTACGGGCAGGGCTGGGGCCGCATCGTCAATGTCTCCTCCGTGCACGGGCTGCGAGCCTCGGTTTTCAAGTCGGCGTACGTCGCGGCGAAGCACGGACTCGAGGGCCTCTCGAAGACCGCGGCACTCGAAGGCGCGCCCCACGGAGTCACCTCGAACTGTGTGAACCCCGCCTATGTGCGCACCGCACTGGTCGAGAAACAACTGGCCGATCAGGCTCGGACACACGGGATTCCGCGAGAGCGCGTTCTGACCGAGATCCTGCTGCGGGACAGCGCGGTCAAGCGGCTCATCGAGCCGGAGGAGGTCGCCGAGGCGGTGGCCTATCTCTGCGGTCCGCAGGCGGCCTTCATGACCGGGACGTCGCTGGTGCTGGACGGGGGTTGGACCGCGCACTGAGCCGGGGCCTGCGCCTCCGGCCCATGCCCTCGGAGCCGGTCCTCGCCTCGAGCCATGTCGGAGCCGGCCCCCATCACGAGCCACAGCGGAACCGGTCCCGGCCCCGATCCCCGTCGCAGCCGACCCGTCATGAGCCGGCTCGGAGCCAGTACCTGCCCGAGCCGTACCGGACCGACCACGAGCGGTACCGGACCCGGCCCCACCCCGAGTCGTACCGGAGCCGGTCGTGAGTTATCCACAGGGCCGGGGCGCCGCCCCGCGAATGCGCGATCCTGTTGCCATGTCCCGCGATCACCTGCCATCAGCCGAGCGCTCCGCCGACAGCGCGGAAGCGCCGTTCCTGGAACTCCTGGCCAGAGGAGCGACCGCCGACGCCTACGAGCAGCCGGTGCTGCTCGCCCGCGCCGAGGGCCTGCCCGCCGAGCGCGTCGCCGCGCTCGAACAGGCCAAGCTGCTCGCCCTGCGCGTACGCACGGAGATAGAAGGACGGCGCCGCCGCGAGGCCGAACTCTCCGCGCTCTTCGAGACCGCGCACGACCTCGCGGGCCTGCGCGACCTCGACGCCGTGCTCCAGGCGATCGTGCAGCGGGCCCGGTCGCTGCTGGGCACGGACATCGCGTATCTCAGCCTGAACGACGCGTCCAGGGGTGACACCTATATGCGGGTCACCGAGGGCTCGGTCGCCGCGCGCTTCCAGCAGTTGCGGCTCGGCATGGGGGAGGGCCTGGGCGGACTCGTCGCGCAGACCGCCCGCCCGTATGTCACCGACGACTACTTCAAGGACGAACGCTTCCAGCACACCCGGACCATTGACGCCGGCGTACAGGACGAGGGCCTCGTAGCGATTCTCGGCGTGCCGTTGATGATCGGGCCACAGGTCATCGGCGTGCTGTTCGCGGCAGACCGCAGGGCGCGGGTCTTCGAGCGGGAACAGATCGCGCTGCTCGGCTCCTTCGCGGCCCTGGCCGCGGCAGCCATCGACACGGCGAACTCGCTGGCGGAGACCCGCTCGGCCCTCGACCGCCTCGGCCGGGCCAACGAGATCATCCGGGACCGCAGCGGAGTGATCGAGCGCGCCTCGGACGTCCACGACCGGCTGACCGAACTCGTGCTGCGCGGCGGGGGAGTCCATGACGTGGCCGCCGCGGTGTCCGAAGTCCTGGACGGCACGGTCGAGTTCGCGGAGCCGGGCGGCACACCGGCCATGGCCGTGGAGGCGGCCCGCGCCGAAGGCCACGCCGTGCGGCACGGAGACGACTGGGTCGCCGCGGTGGCGGCGGGAGGCGAGTTGCTCGGCGCGCTGGTGCTGCGCGGGCATCCGGGCCTCGACCCCGTCGACCAGCGCACCCTGGAGCGCGCCGCGATGGTCACATCGCTGCTCCTGCTCGCCAGACGCTCGGCCTCCGAGGCCGAACAGCGGGTACGCGGCGAGCTGCTGGACGACCTGCTGGATTCCCGGGACCGCGATCCGAGGCTGCTGCGGGAGCGGGCGGCGCGGCTGCACGCCGATCTCGACGGCCCTCATGTGGTGCTGGCAGCCCGACTCGATGTCACCGCCGCCGACGCCGACCAGGAGGCGGGCGCGCGCAGACGGCTGTGGTCGGCCGCGTCCCATCTCGCCACGACCCGCCATGGACTGGCGGCCGCGCGCGACGGCGGCACCGTCCTGCTGCTCCCGCTCGGACCCGGCGACACAGCGACGACACTGGCCCGCCGCACGGCCAAGGAGCTGGGCACCGCCGTTCACGAGGCGGTCACCGTCGGCGCCTCCGCGCCCGTCGACCGGCTCGCGGCGCACCCCGAAGCGGTGGCCTCGGCGTACGCGGAGGGGCAGCGCTGCCTGGAAGCGCTGCGTCTGCTCGGCCGGGCCGGCGACGGCGCGGCCGCCGAGGACTTCGGGTTCCTGGGACTGCTGCTCGCCGGGGACCGGGACATCGCCGGGTTCGTCGGCCGCACGATCGGCGGAGTCGTCGCGTACGACGAACGGCGCGGCACCGACCTGCTGCGCACTCTCGACGCGTACTTCGCGAGCGGCATGAGCCCGGCGCGCACGAAGGACGCCCTGCATGTGCATGTGAACACCGTGGCGCAGCGGTTGGAGAGGGTGGGGCGCCTGCTGGGGGACGACTGGCAGAGCCCGGCCCGCACGCTGGAGATTCAACTCGCCCTGAGACTGCACCGGTTGTCGTCGGACGGGCCGCACTGATCCCCGCACGCGGCCCGCGCGCGGGGATCGGGTGGCGACCCGCGGTCAGACGGTACGGGCGTCCGCCGGCGCGGCGGGAGCGGGTCGCTCGTCGGTCGTGGCCTCGACGTCGGACAGGTCGCGGTCGCGGGTCTCCTTCGCGAAGCCCACGGCGATCAGGGTCAGGACGACGGCCCCGATCACATAGAGGGAGATGGGAGTTGAGCTGTCGTAGGAGGAGAGCAGTGCCGTCGCGATGAGCGGTGCGGGCGCGCCCGCCGCGACGGAGGCGAACTGAGCGCCGATGGAGGCACCCGAGTAGCGCATCCGGGTCGCGAACATCTCGGAGAAGAAGGCGGCTTGGGGCGCGTACATGGCGCCGTGCAGGACCAGGCCGACGGTGACGGCTACGACCAGGTTCCCGAAGCCGCCGGTGTCGATCAGGGAGAAGAACGGGAACATCCAGAGGCCGATGCCTGCGGCACCGAACAGATAGACGGGGCGGCGGCCGATGCGGTCGGAGAGCGCGCCCCAGGCCGGGATGACGGCGAAGTGCACGGCTGAGGCGATGAGGACGGCGTTGAGCGCGGTCTGCTTGGAGACGCCGGCGGAGGTGGTGGCGTACACGAGGATGAAGGCGGTGATCACGTAGTAGCTGATGTTCTCGGCCATCCGGGCGCCCATCGCGACGAGCACGTCACGCCAGTGGTGGCGCAGTACGGAGACCAGCGGAAGCTTCTCCGGCTCGTCCGTCCCAGCCGTCCTTCGGGCCTCCGCCCGGGCCAACGCCTGCTTGAACACGGGCGATTCATCGACAGACAGACGTATCCACAAACCGACGACGACCAGTACGCCGGAGAGCAGGAAGGGGATGCGCCAGCCCCAGGAGAGGAAGGCGTCGTCCGACTGTGTGGCGGTGAGCAGCGAGAGGACGCCGGTCGCGAGGAGTTGGCCCGCGGGTGCTCCGGTCTGCGGCCAAGAGGCCCAGAATCCTCGCCGCTTCGCATCACCGTGCTCGGACACCAGCAGGACGGCGCCGCCCCACTCGCCGCCCAGCGCGAAACCCTGCACCAGACGCAGCGTGGTCAGCAGGACGGGGGCCGCCGCGCCGACGGTCGCGTGTGTGGGCAGCAGACCGATCGCGAACGTCGCCCCGCCCATCAGCAGCAGGCTCAGCACCAGCAGCTTCTTGCGGCCGAGCCGGTCACCGTAGTGTCCGAAGACGAGCGCGCCCAGCGGCCGGGCCGCGAACCCGACGGCGTACGTCAGGAAGGACAGCAGCGTGCCGACGAGCGGGTCGGAGCCGGGAAAGAACAGCTTGTTGAAGACCAGCGCGGCGGCCGAGCCGTAGAGGAAGAAGTCGTACCACTCGATGGTGGTGCCGATGAGACTGGCGGCGACGATGCGCTTGAGGCTGGCGGGGGGTGGGGGAGCGGTGGTTCCGGAGGCCATGTGCGCCACTTCCTCGTGTGCGGTGGGGACGGGTAGGTGTTGGCACACGGTAGGAAGCTGCAGGTCAGGGGCACATGTGGTGGGGCAACATAGTTCGAGGGTTGGCTATGCGTGCGGCCACCATGTCGGCTCACGGAAGGGCGGTTCAGGGGCTCGAAGGTGGTCGGAACGAGCGCCGTCCGGGAAGCGCAGTTCGGGGTGATTTGACGGTGCGGTGCTGACTCCTGTGCTGGTTCGGTGCTGACTACTGCTGGATTCCTCATTGGATGTACATATATCGGCGTCGTAGTTGGCGGGTGGGCGGGGCGGGTCGGCCCCAGATCCAGGGTCGGGCGCGGGAGTT